>NVVG01000051.1 GCA_002402125.1 Moraxellaceae bacterium | reverse complement strand
AGAATTTTGTATCCCTTTAAGTCAGTTGCGGCGAAGTTGTCGCCATTTTCTCGGTTCGTGGGTCTGGACCAGGTTATCGTTGCTGTACCGGATATATCCGCAGCAGGTTTTTCGGCAATAGGCTCTTCAACTATAGGTTCCTCAGCTACAGGATCCTCAACAACAGGCGGGATTTCTGCAACCGGTTCTTCGATAACAGGTTCCTCGACAATAGGTGGTAGGGTTTCAATGGGCTCCTCACCAATAACTGTTTTTGAGGCTACCGACGAGTAGTTGCTATAGGTACCCTGGGTGTCAACGGCGGCAATAGAAAACGTCCATACTCCCGATGCTAAGCCGGTTAATTGCCATTGGGTAACCGTTGGATCGTTGATTGTTATGGTTTGCTCTGTATCGTTCGACACATTGCGTGCGAGGATTTTGTATCCGTTCAACTCATTGATATTAAGAGCGTCCCCATTTTCCCGATTTTTTGGTACCGACCAGGCAAAGGTTGCGGAACCTGGGATAGACGCAATAGGCTCTTCGATTATGGGAGGGATTTCTACCACAGGTTCTTCGACCACAGGAGGGGCCTCAACTACGGGCTCTTCTATAGTTGGTTCTTCTTCAACGGGCTTTTCTGCAATAGGTTCATCGGCAGTGGGCTCTTCGGCAACAGGTTCATCGGCAACGGGCATTTCACCACTAATTGTTTTTGAGGCTACCGATGAGTAATTGCTTTGTGCACCTTGGCTGTCGATGGCTGCTATAGAAAATTCCCATGCACCCGAAGCTAGGTTAGATAATTTCCATTTTGTGACCGTTGGATCGGTAACGGATACGAAGAATTGTGAATTGTTAGCGACATTACGAACGAGAATTTTATAACCGTTTAGCTCGTTGATGGAAATGTTGTCCCCATTTGCTCGCTTTGCTGGTATTGACCAAGATAGCGTAGCGGTGCCCGTTGTGTTTGAATCGGGCTCCTCGATTATGGGAGGTGTCTCTGCAACTGGTTCTTCGGCAACAGGTTTTTCCGCAATGGGTTCTTCGATAACAGGCTCTTCCGCAACGGGTTCTTCAACAACGGGTTCTTCAACAACAGGGGTAGCTTTTTTTAGGTAGCCACGAATTTTCTCTGTAAATTCATCCCATGGTGATTTTGCGGAAACATTAAACGCTAAACCAAGAGATATTATAAGAATAATTATCTGAGAAAGGCGCATGCGTAGACCTCAATGTCGAAAATTGGTCAAGATGGTTAACAAATGCTCTTTGGAGAGTATAAAATGATCAAGATGAGGTTGCAACGGTCACATAATGCTATATTTTGACGACGTTTTTATTGCTGTAGATACATGTGTTCGGCAAGGTTGCATGGTTTAATCGCTATTTTATGTTCGGGACTGAACCTATTCCCCCAGTGCGTTGATTTTCATGTGATTGCGTAATAAGCCTAAAGTGATTAGTACCTACTGCGGGTTTGAATAAGCTCTAAATGTTATTCCTTTCTGTTTGTTAGTTTAGAGATATTCCGTCTAAATATTTTTTCCTTTTGCGCTATATACTGGAACAGGCAGTATTTAATCAGCTTACTTTCAATCACCCTTTTTGTTTGTGAGTACTATCATGGATTCTAATCAGACTGATATCGACACAGAAATATTTGACCGTTTTTTGCCTTTGAAATTGGTGCCACCTTCATTACGTGGGGAACTGTTAAAACATGCAATGATGGTCTCTTTTGATGTATGTAGAAATATTGTTAAACATAACAATAAAAGTTCAGTTTCCCATTACCTCGTGGACGGACTGGCAGAGGTTCGATATTCTTTTTATCACCGAGTAAATATCCCTTGTAATGGAGATAAGTGTTCTTACCCTTTAGAAGAACAAATTTTAGAAGGCGGGGTTGTTCGAGCAGTAACTCCTTGCCAAGTACTCATAGTAAATCGAGATCATCTTGATGCAATAATCGCTAGACTGGAAGCTGGAAGTATTAACGGTCCAGTGGTACAAATTATTGATGACGCCAGAAGCCTGGATCACGCGAAGATAGATGATGATTATGAGTCGGATTGGATGGCATTATTCTATCAATCACCATTGGCGATAAACCTATCCGCGAAAAAATTACAGCAAGTTTTTTCGAGCTTAACAAGCGTTGCAGTGAACGGAGGGGAAACGATTGTTAAGTGCCATACACAGGCTGATTTTTTCTATATCATTGAAAAAGGATATGCTGAGGTAATAACAGAATCCTCAGGACCATTTAAAGGTAAAAGATTTGAACTTGAACCTGGCGATTATTTTGGTGATGAATCTATCGTAGCACAAACGATTCGAAATGCGAGTGTCATCATGACGTCCGATGGTTTATTGGGACGCATGGAAATGGGTGTTTTTAATCATTTGATAAAGCCTTCACTGGTAATAAAGCCTTCGGTTAATGAGTTGTTAGAATTATCTAATCCGATATATTGTGATGTTCGTTTGCCGCTTGAATATAAGTTGGAGCACCTACCCTTTAGTATGAATGTTCCTGTCGGACGAATAAGAAAGAATTTAAGTTTATTTGATAAAAACAGGGTTTATGTGATAACCCCTGAAGGAGGGCATAGAAGTGAACTTGCAGCTTACATAATGATGCAATCTGGCATTGAGACTTATTGTATGGATGCGAAACTTTGTCGAGCGTTAGCATCTCAACAGGCTAGACAGGTTAATACAAAAGTAGGTTAATGTTAGCTATAAACTTCTGCTTGATAGTGCTGTTGTCTTTGACTTAAACACAGCAGGGTGAGGGGTATGCGAGGATCATTTTTTAGCGTTAATCCATGCCCCTCTAGTGAACGGGTAATGATCTCAAGTAATTCTTTCTTTCTTTTGGCGTCAAAAGGCAACTTGTTGTTGGCGTTGAAAGTCCATAATGACCACAGGTACGTAAGATACAGCAGTGCTCGTGGCGGTGCCGAAAGTTGGCATGTGACAGATAGATGTTTAGCAACATGGCAGCGGATTATCTTACTCGAAGGGTAGTCGCTGTGTTGTTGATCATTAGTCTGTCTAGGTGGCGGTGATTGAATGGACTTGATTAACTTGTCACACTCAGTATCAATATTGCTGATTGTCAACTGCGCATCATTAAAACATCGATCCATTAACGGGTTGGCATATGATGCTTGGTTCGAGGCACCTTGTATGCTATGCGTGATAGTCCAGGCGATGAGTAGGTCATTGTTGAGCGATTCTAGGAAACTTGCTGTGTTGCTTAGCGTTAGTGATTCTGTCGTCAGTGTTACTTTTACCAGAAGTTGATTCCCGGAAATATCGTAGGCTACTAAATTGTTATCAAACGTGTTTATATTTGCTGCTGTGGCTGTACGCTGTTTTTGTTTTCTATATTGGTCAAATTGAGCGTGACTCTGCTTATGTTGTAACTCGTGAATTTTTTTGAGCAGTAAACTGGGCTCATATTGGTATTTCTCGAAATAGGAGAAGGGCATATTAATCTTGTTACCCGCTAAATCCAGATTTTCTAATTGAGACAACGCGTGAATGCTTGACGGCAACTGTTCAATTTCGTTATAGGATAGGTCTAATGACTCTAGATGGGATAGTTTTCCAATAGATTTTGGCAGGTTGATCAGCTCGTTCTTTCCAGCGCTAAGACTTGTTAGATTAAGGCATTCCCCCAGTGTTTCAGGCAAGGTGGAAAGATTGTTGCCAAAACAATCGAATGTGGTGAGGTTTCGTAATAGTGCGATGTCGTCAGGTATTTGTGTTAGCTCATTGGACGAAATATCCAATGTATTTAATTTTTCCAGAAGAAATATTTCCTTTGGTAGCTGATTTATCTTGTTTCCTGAAAGGTCGAGATGTTGTAATCGAGTGAGTTGTTGAATATCGCCTGGAATGCTTTCGAGTTGGTTGCCCGTTAGGTATAGGTGGGTGGTATTGGTTAACTCCCATAAAGCACTGGGTATTTCTGTCAAATCATGAAAATTTAGACATATCTCTGCTTGATGAGATGATTTGGCGGCTGCTATAGCCGCTAAGGCGCTGTCTATATTTGCGTCAGTCATGTAATTAGTAGAGCCCAGTCGTTTTACGTATTGTTCTTGTAAATAGTAGTCGATCAACAGCTAATGATGCCTTTTTGTGCAGCCACCTCCAATTAAGGTAATACGTGGAGACAGCTGCACAGTCTAGATTAGTGGTGATTCATGAGGGATCCGTATAACCACGCGGTCATTTATTCGGTTTGGATCTAGTGAGCTGAAAAAATTGATCAATACTTAGAGGGTGTAGATTGTTTAGAGGGTGTAGATTGTTTAGGGGTTGTTGTTTGTAATGACAAAAAGAACGGTAGTAAAGCCGGGATATATTAAATCCTCAGAAAGCACCATTAAGGTTCCTGTTTCTCAATTAGGAATTGGCATGTTTGTGAGTGCCTTAGATCGCCCCTGGTTGGAGACCCCATTTTTAGTACAGGGTTTTCTAATTGAAAGTTTGGATCATATTATGTTGGTTCAAGAGTTTTGTGATTATGTTTATGTCGATGCAGTGCAGGATAATTGGGTGCCGCCTGAGGAGCGTGTGGCTGCAGCCGCCAAGAAAAAGAAAAAACGCTATATTCAAAAGGTCTCGGTGGAGCAGGAGAGTGGGGTAGCTCCAGGGGTTTATCGTCAAGCAAAAATCATTGTGAAGAGTGTGCTGGACGATGTGCGAATGGGTAATGCTTTGGATGCAAAGCAAGCCAAAGCAACGGTGTCGGATTGCGTCGACAGTATTTTGCGCAATCCTGATGCATTAATGTGGTTGGGTAAGATTAATAATGTTGATAATGGTATAGCAGATCATAGTTTAAATGTGTGTATTCTAATCGTCGCCTTTGGGAGGCATCTTGGGCTGGAGGAGTATGAACTTGAGCAGCTAGGTTTGTGTGGACTATTACACGATATTGGTAAAATGAAAGTTCCTCATGATATTTTAACTAAGCGCGGCCAACTTACCGATAAAGAAAATAAAATACTGAGAGGGCATGCTTTGCATGGACGCAATATATTGATGTCCAATCCTGGTTTGTATCACGGGGTGACGGATGTGGCCCATTGTCATCATGAGCACCTAGATGGCACGGGTTATCCTCGTGGGTTAAAGGCGGTAGGGATTTCGCAATATACACGCATGGTTACTATCGTGGACACTTACATTGAGATGACAACGGGTGAACTTGGAGAAAAACCATGTTCTACCCTGGAAGCGATACGCTTCCTTTACGCCAGTAGAGGTACGTTGTTTGACGATGCTCTTGTGTTGCAATTTGTACAGTGTGTCGGTCTATATCCGCCGGGCAGTTTGGCGTTACTGAATAATGGTGAGGTGGGCATTGTGATATCGACGAATTTAAAAGATCGGCGGTTACCCAAAGTGTTGATTTTGTTGGATGCCGACAAAAAACCGATAAAACCTCGGGCTGTGAATTTAGGTAACTCAACAGAACAAGGTGAAAGAAAAGAATATCTTATTAAAGATATTCTTATTGATGGTAGTTTTGGTTTGGAATTAAAAGAGCAGCTGAAAAAAGGGCTTAGGCTTAGTTAGTTGTTTTTGCCTGTTACCTATGAGGTGGATGTCTAGCGAAGCATTGCCATAGCAGCTTCCATGTCCTCGGATAGATCTTCTGCCTCTTGATCATCGACACTGGGGTCTAAGCCAACGCGATAGAACGCGGGTACCAACTGCCAGTTCATGGCCGCATAGGGGTGTTCTTTGCCGATGTAGGTCTGAAGGTTGGCAACCATGACGATATCAGCATAGTCTGGCTTTTCTACGCCGGTGTCACGTTCAAAATCCAGGTAATGCATGGGGACATTAACCATGTCTTCCGGGAAGTCCCAGCTTCGAAGGATTTTAACGCCTATTTGCGGGTGAATTTTTTCGATGACGCTCTGTAATGTAATAGGGTCGTTTAATCTTCCCGAGTCTTCTGCGTACGTCAGTATGGGTAGAATCCCAATGTTATGCACTAATCCCGCTAAGGTAGCCTGGTCGGGTTTGAGTTTGGTGTAATGCCGGGTTAGCACATTGGCGATACCGGCGACTTCCGTACTATGAGCCCACGACGATCGCATTTCTTTATCGATAAAGTCGGAGGTAGCTTGGAACATTTGTTCCATCGCAAGGCCCGTTACCAAGTTGCTAATACAGGTTATGCCTAGGCGTGCGATGGCCATTTGCACGTCTTCGATGACACGTGCGCCGCGCATGATTGGGCTGTTGGCAACTTTGATGATGCGTGCTGTCATGGCCGCATCAACACTGATGACTTGTGCTAAATCTTTTGCCGAGGCATCGGGGTCTTCCGCCGTATCTCGTGCTTTTAGAGCGACTTCAGGCAAGGTTGGCAGAACTAATTGGTCGTTATCAATTAATTTGGTTATCTCTTCTAGTACTTTTTGATCAAGGCTCGCCATAGTGCTGTCGCTCGCTCCCTACATATTTAGTGTTTGGAATAGACTGACGGGTACTCCGCTACAATTAATTGTTCGAAGTACCCTAAAGGGCATCCCTGAATTGATTAATCCGTTTCGTCTCTATTAGTTATAGCATAGGGTATAGAAAGCTTATGAAGAATAGGGCCATCATTTTGTTCTAAGTGCAGCTGTTCTGATTCCAACACCTTGAGTTTTATCGAAATAAGTAGCTCAATCTGGTTATTTGATATCCGTGTGCTTTGTACGACATGGCCACAGGGTTGTTCCGATGCGGGCGAATAAATAGACGACCCGGGTGTGGGGTTTGTCGTTGTATCACACTGGAATCGGGCGGTTCGCTGCTTGTAACTGCCACGATAGTGGAGGCGGGCGATGATTTCCTGACCTTTGTAGCAGCCCTTGTTAAAACTAATACCATTGATGAGGTCGTAGTTGAGTTCTTGAGGAATAAATAGGTCGCGGGTCTCGGCTGTTACCTGGGATATGCCTAAGGCAATTTGTTGTTGGTCCCAGGTTTGCTGATTGGCAATGTCGATGTCGTTGCTTGAAATTGCGCTTTTGAGCCATTGCTGAGCAAGATTTGTGTTTGCTAAGCAAAGGGTTAGCTCAGAATTGCCAATGCGGCCAAGTGTGGCTTGGGGTATGGTTATCGTCTGGTTTTCGCCAATTTCTGGATGGTTGGCAAGTGATAGCGCTTTATCACCCATTAGCCCAATAAGCAGGCTATCCGAATCCGCGAGAGACAACTCGGCATCAGAAAATAATGCGTATTTATCCAGTAAACTTTTTAGGTGAGCGGCTTGACCGCTGGGTAGTATTAAATAGGTGGTTTCATTGCTATCTATTGCGTAAAACGTGGCGCTTGCTCTGCCTTTTAGGTTGCAGTTAGCCCCTAACAGCAGTGTGCCCTTGATGGTATCAAAATCACAGGTCATTTGCCCTTGGAGAAATGTCAGGCGGTCTGGGCCGGTCACTTTGAGATATTCCAATTCCGTTAAGCAGGCAATGTACCCCCGTTCTGGCGAAATTTTTTGAGTTTCTAGCGTTAGAGAGAGGCTGCTAAGGAGATCTTGCCATTGGTTTTGCATAAAAGATCCATAGTAATATTGATGTAGGCCTATGATAAATCCATTAGGAGTCGCTGTCAGCAGATGAGTTGTATGGGTATTATCGGCATTTTCGGTATAATCCCCCCAAACCACTGGATTGCCCAGTGAAAAGTCAGAATAGATTGGCGCTGACCTATTGGGTTGGCTCCGATATGAGGATGGATTATGTCTAGCAGTGAATCTAAAGAAGATAGAAAGCGAAGGTTAACATGGCAATGTCGTCGTGGTATTAAAGAGATAGAGGTATTGATTGTACCGTTTTTCGAAAAGCATTTTGATAGTTTGTCTTTGGATGAGCAGAATAACTTCGAGGAGTTTCTAAAAGAGCAAGATGCTGATATCTTTGAATGGTTTACGATGCGAGTGAAACCTACAGACCCACTAATGGCGGCAATGGTTGATGTCATCCTTTCACGAATGGCGCCCGGACTTTAATCTAGCGCCGGCTAAAACTGCGGCGATCATCATTGGCCTTGTGCATGTGATCGCGCTGGTTGCGGTGATATGGTTGCCGATGGCGTTGGTTATCTACCTGCTGCTGGGTGCATCGTTAGCAATGAGTCTGTTTATTAGCCTTGTGTCGTTGGGCTACTGTAGAGGAATGTTGACGACTGAAGTGCCCCTTGTTCGATGGGCGTTTCGACGGTTGTTTCGGTTGTTGGCGCGACGCTCGGTGTGTGCTTTGGTATTGCAACACGAACCGCTATCAAGTGAACCTTGGCAATTGTTATTTGCTGACGGCCATCAGGCAACTTATGAGTTGCTAGGCAGTAGTGTGGTGAGTCGTCATGCTGTTTGTTTGAGTTTTACATCACAGCGACGGCGGTTGGTTTTACCCATWCCTGTATTAATTACMGCGGAYCGAATCAGTGAGGATGATTATCGACAGCTCCAAGTTTGGCTGAGGTGGCAATCAARCTCTGCGCTAGGGYTGGGAGTGGGCTCGGTCGATGATTAGTTTTTNCTGCGCAGGYATGAATACAGGGTGTTATTTGAGGTGTGAGCTGGATGGCGTTAACACGGTATCCAGAGGGGTTGCTAGTTGCTCTGGATAATCCAGGGTGAAGTGCAGACCCCGACTTTCTTTACGCTGCTGAGCCGAGCGAATGATTAATTCCCCCACCAATACCAGGTTTCTCAATTCGATCAAATCATTGCTAACTTTGTAGTTTCGGTAATATTCGTTGATCTCTCGTTGTAATAATTCAACTCGGTGCAGTGCTCGTTCAAGGCGTTTGTCGGTTCTAACGATACCCACGTAATCCCACATAAAACGGCGTAATTCATCCCAGTTGTGAGAGATTACAACATCTTCGTCTGAGTCTGTGACTTGGCTTTCATCCCATGCAGGGATGCCTATCGGGCTATGGGGTAGATTTAATTCGCTGGTGATAGCTTTGCTGGCTGACATCGCATACACCAAGCACTCTAACAATGAGTTACTGGCTAAACGGTTGGCGCCATGTAGCCCGGTAAAAGCAGATTCCCCGATGCAATATAGACCGTTGACATCGGTCTGGCCTTGTTTGTTGGTTACTACGCCACCGCAGGTGTAGTGAGCGGCAGGAACAATGGGGATGGGTTCTTGAGTAATGTCGATGCCCAATGAGCGGCATTTTTCATAAACCGTTGGGAAGTGTGACTGAATAAATTCGGCTGACTTGTGGCTAATATCAAGATAGAGGCAATCTACCCCTAACCTTTTCATCTCATGATCGATGGCGCGAGCGACGATATCTCGAGGGGCTAATTCTGCCCGTTGGTCAAAACGGTGCATAAAACGCTCACCGTCTGGCAGCAGTAGATAGCCACCTTCGCCGCGTACTGCTTCAGTGATAAGAAATGAGCGTGCGTCAGGATGATATAGGCAGGTAGGGTGAAACTGGTTGAATTCTAGATTGGCGACGGAGCATCCGGCTCTCCATGCCATCGCCACACCATCGCCGGTGGCAACATCAGGATTGCTGGTATATAAATAGGCTTTGCTGGCACCGCCACTGGCAAGGACGACAAAGCGGGCTCGATGGGTATCCACCTTACCTGTTTCTTTATTTAACACGTAGGCACCAACCACTCGGTTATCGCCTTGTCCTTGGGTGGTTCCTAGCTTTTCTGTGGTTATTAAGTCAATGGCAACCCGTGACTCAAAAATATCGACATTAGGATGTTGGCAGACTTGCTCAATTAATGTGCTTGAAATGGCAAAGCCGGTGGCGTCCGCAGCGTGAATAACGCGACGATGGCTGTGGCCACCTTCTTTTGTGAGGTGAAAGTCTTCTTGACCATTGGAATGTTTCTCTGTGGTAAACGCGACRCCTTGGTCGATTAACCATTGGATTGCTGTTGGACCATTTTCAACGGTAAATCGTACGGCATCTTCATGGGATAGGCCTGCTCCCGTTTCCAGCGTGTCGGCAATATGCGCTTCTAGGGAGTCCGTTTTGTCGAGCACTGCGGCTACGCCACCTTGAGCGTAATACGTACTGGCTGCCGTTAGTGACCCCTTACTTAGGATRGCAATTTTTGCATGTGGAGCAAGATGTAAGGCGGTCGTTAGACCGGCTGCACCGCTACCGATTATTAAAATGTCATGCTCTATTAATTGCCCCATTGACGGACTCCAAACTATARGGGTTCGAATGATAATGCTTTAACGGGGATAAAAAAACTTCTTTGGGGCTATTCTTCAACGAGCTGTTGAATAATTCACCAGTTAAGGAAATTATCAACGATTTGAGGCAAATGCTGTGGCTCTAAGTTAGGGGCTGCTATTATCCTAGAAAACGCAGTTGAATCAAGAAAATCCGCGTCCAACTGAGTTTTCTAATTTTTGATTGCAGGACTGGGGGAACTACCTCGTACTTTGCCAGTCATATCAACTATGTAAGTTTACTTTGGGGATATTGTGATCAGTGAACATTGGGATAGGGGTTTTTGTGCATGACCGAGCGTGAAGCCGATCAGCAGTTAGTGGAGCGAGTTAAAAAAGGCGATAAACGGGCATTCGATCTTTTAGTTGGCAAGTATCAACATAAGGTGTTGTCGATTGTTGGTCGCTTTGTTAATGATCCTGACGAGGCAAAAGATGTGTCTCAAGAGGCATTCATCAAGGCCTATCGTGCGCTGCCGAATTTCAGAGGGGATAGCGCGTTTTACACTTGGATATATCGAATTGCCGTCAATACCGCAAAGAATTATTTGGTCGCCCGTAGTCGTCGCCCGCCTGGGTCTGATGTTGATGTGGCCGATGCAGAATTTTATGATGGAGGTGCTGTCTTACATGAGATAACCACTCCTGAAAGTCAGCTGATGACCGATGAATTGGAAGCCATGGTGTATAAAGCCTTGAGCGACTTACCGGATGATCTTCGAACGGCGGTGACATTGCGAGAGTTTGATGGATTGAGTTACGAAGAAATAGCGGAAGTGATGGATTGCCCGGTGGGTACCGTGAGGTCCCGTATATTCAGAGGCCGTGAGGCGATCGATAATCGAATAAGAGACCTGGTTGCGTAGTGCAAAAGTGTAANNGTGTAATAGTGCAAAARTKTAAGTGTAATAGTGTTTAGTTKCGRTGAGAGTAAATTTGTCTGGGGTAATCGAGTGATAAGAGTTTTGAGAGTGATACGAGTGCTAAAGGTAAATAAAAATGACGGATAAAGCGCGAGAAGAAATGTCTGCATTAATGGACGGCGAGGCTTCGGAGTTAGAGCTTCATCGTGTCTTAAAATGTAGCGAGACAGATGAAGAATTGCGATCATCTTGGCGGCGTTACCATCTTACCCGATCAGTAATCAGAGGTGAGGCACGTGACAAGGGTTTGTTAATGCACTCTTCATTAGATATTACTGCCGCAGTATCGCAAGCGATTGCGGATGAGCCAGCTTATGCCGAGGAATCTTCTGAAAACGGAAAACGTGGTGTTTGGTTTGACCGGGTGTTACGTCCATTGGGCAGTGTCGCAGTAGCCGCGTCTGTTTCAGCAATGGTTATATTTGGATGGCAAACTGCTGGAGGGTTTGATACGCCACAATCGTTAACACCTTCTGTAGCCTCGGCCACTAGTACTAATACTAGAGTGCTGCCTGCTTATGCAGCCTCTACATTTGTTTCTTCCCGTATACCCGCATTTAACGGACCCAGTAATGGCTATATTTTAGCAGATGACTCGGGGCGACAAATTACGCGCCCGGGTATGCTAACTTCCGGTGATGTGATTCGGTTAAGAGCACCGCGTAATGACCAATTTAATCGGTATATCTTATCGCATTCGGGAAATGCTGCTTTCAATACGTTAAGTGGAGTCATTCCTTATGCCCGGGTTGTTACCTTAAAGCCAGGCTCTCCAGCAGTTAGGTAAAAATGATGCAAAGAGTAAATCCAACAGTGTGCATGAGGATAAAAATTACGTGAAAAAGACAAAGCTATTGTTTGGTTTTCTTATCAGTGCCTGCATCAGTGTCAGTTTGGTGCAACCGTCACTTGCCGCAAGCGAAAAGAGTAATACCCAGTTAGCAGAGCAAGAACTAGCAGTTCGGTGGTTACAGAAAATGGCGCGGGCAGCAAAAACAGAAAACTACCAAGGGCGATCCATTTTTCATAATGGAACCCAGATGGTGTCCTTAAAAATCATTCATGCAATGGTGGATGGAGAGCCCTGGGATCGCGTTGTACATCTTAGTGGTGAACCTGCTGAGATTCTTCGTAAAGGCAATAAAATTAGCTGTCTACACCCCGCCAGTACGGTGGAATTAAGTATGGTGGAATTGAGTGCGTCGATGAAGACTGTTGTCACCTCGGAGGTACCATTAACCACTGCGTTTAATGGAGATGCTCTGGTTATGTCCAAGCAATATCAATTGCGGATAGGGCGTGAGGGGCGTGTTGCGGGAAGATTGGTGCAAGTAATTAATGTGATCCCTATTGACCGTGCTCGTTATGGTTATCTGCTTGCAATAGACAAAGAAACTGGATTGTTACTAAAAACAGTGATGCTGAATGGTAAAGGTAAAGCGTTAGAGATTTTTGAGTTTGTTGATATTGCTATTGGCGGCGTTGTGTCAAAAGACGATTTTTCTCCTGGAGAGGGAGTGATCTGGTTGGCATCTGGCAAGCCAAAACATAACCCTGTAGAGGCTGTGAGCAGTGATAGTTGGAGAGCCGAATGGTTACCGGAAGGTTTTAATTTAGCGGAAAATGAAGTGCGACATATCGATGGGGTTAATGTTAATGCTCAAGTATACAGTGACGGCCTTGCAGCGTTCACTATTTTTATGGGTAAATACGATCCTATAAATGATGTCGAAGGATCTAAGCAAAGAGGTGCTACAATAGCGTTGAGTAGAAGGCTGCCCAGACCTAATAGCAACTATTTTGTGACAGTTGTTGGCGAAGTTCCTAAGGAAACCGCGTTGTTAGTTGCTGCATCAGTCACTAAAGATTGATTTTAGTAAATCGATCGATTTTTTAAACGTAAGTATTTGAATCTATGATAGAAGAAACTGGTAGAGTGGTCGCGGTCRAAAAGCATACGGTTTGGGTGGAAACCATTCGTAAAGCCGCGTGTGATAGTTGTGCTTCACAGCAAGGTTGTGGCCACAGTGTTTTGGCTAAGCTTGGGAGTGGTAAAAACCATGTTCGGGTGTTAAACGACTTTCCACTAGACGTTGGAGACGACGTGATTATTGGTGTGCCCGATGATGTGGTTGTCATTGGATCGATGATAGCTTATCTGTTGCCGTTGATTAGTTTGCTGGCGTTTAGTGTGTTTGGGCAGCTGATGTGGGATGTCGAAGGTTATACGATCTTATCGGGTATGTTTGGTTTAGGTCTTGGTTTTGTGTTGGTGCGCTGGCATTTTTTAACACGAAAAGATGATAAACGTTTTCAGCCAACGGTGGTGCGGCCAGCAAAGGATTCATCATTTGGGGTGTGTAAGATTTACCCTGCTTAATGACATGTGAATGCTTGAGTGTGCCTGATTTCTGGTAGRTTTGWTTGAACTTTTTRTTGCWAGTKGYCTCCAAAGTGCATAGARAATAAAWTYRTTTYYCTTYTYAWYTAAGGATGTTARTTGAYATGGTTAGAGCAAAGCATTGCACCTCTTCTTCTCCTCGAATCACRCCATTGATTTCTTTGTTTTTTAGTTTGGGTTTGTTTGGTTTGCTAGGTTTATATAGTGCGGTGGTTAACGCAGCAAGCCTGCCGAATTTTGCAGATTTGGCTGAGGAGCAGATACCGTCGGTGGTGATTATCAATACCGTACAAAAAGCCAAGCATTATGGTAATTTAGGGCCTCATCGGCGGATGCCCGATTTGTTTCGATACTATTTTGGTGAAGGTTWTGAGRTTCCAGAGCAAAAAAGAGAGGCRCAAGGGTCGGGCATCATCCTGCCTGATGGTTACATTTTAACTAATAATCACGTGGTGGCGGGTGCAGATGAGATAACCATCCGCTTATATGATCGACGTGTACTGGATGCTAGGCTGATTGGAACTGATGAACTCAGTGATTTGGCATTACTCAAAGTGGATCCTGATGATTTGGACGAAGTTGAGATAGGTGACTCAGATGACTTGCGTGTTGGTGAATGGGTAATGGCAATAGGTACACCGTTTGGGTTTGATCATACCGTTACCAAAGGTATAGTTAGTGCAAAGGGGCGGGCCCTTTCGCACGATAATTATGTGCCCTTTATTCAAACCGACGTCGCTATTAATCCAGGTAATTCCGGTGGCCCGCTATTTAATATGGATGGCGAATTGGTGGGTATAAATTCTCAGATCTATAGTCGAACCGGTGGCTTTATGGGGTTGTCTTTTTCTATTCCGGTGAATGTTGCGATGAAGGTTGTTGAGCAATTAAAAGAGCACGGCACGGTTGCGAGGGGCTGGCTTGGGGTTGTAATACATGATGTGAATCGTAATTTGGCGCGATCCTTAGGGTTGGAGAGAGCTGCTGGCGCTATCGTAGCCAAGGTCCTGCCGACGGGGCCGGCGGGAGAGAGTGGGGTCGAGATAGAAGATGTTATTTTGTCGTTTAATGGCCGTGATATTGAGAGCGCGTCATCACTACGTAATCACGTGGGTGGCGTGTCACCGGGATCAACCGTTGACATGGTGGTGTCTCGAGCGGGTAAAAAGAAAACGTTAAAGGTAACACTAGGCAGCTTGCCCAAGGATCCTTATGCAATTAACACGCAATCGAATGAAAAGCTGTCGTCACAGTCCGACAATCTATTGGGGATGGTAGTTACAACCCTTTCAGCCGAAGACTCTGCTCGACTGGGGGTGACCTCTGGTGTGGTGGTTCATCATGTGGTGGGGGACCCTGCCAGGGCTGCGGGTATCCTGCCAGGGGATATCATTACCAATGTTGCCAATCAACTTATTCAGGATAAAGAGGGTTTTATTGCTGTAGTAAAGATGCAAAAACCAGGAAAGTGGGTGCCAATATTGATAAATCGTCGTGGTGCACCGGAGTTTTTGGCAATCGAAGTAAAATAGATGTGAAATAAATCAATATTGTTGAATAAGAAAAAACTAGACAATCAATTGGTTTTCCTGTAATTCTCTTATTTATCAATTGGTTGCTGTCTGTTATGGGTGTTGCTTACGGCTTGATGTGGTTTGTCTGAGGGTGACCATGACCCTCAAAATAGGGTAGAATCCCAGATCGCTTTTCGAGAGGCCAGATTATAGCTGGTTTCTTCATGCGGCAAGTTTAAAAAACATATTATCAATCTCGGAGCTTGACCTCTGGGCCTTTGAGATTGGAATGCTCAGGCTTCTGAGATTGAAGTCCTGAGTTTGAGATCCTAAGTTTGAAATATAGCCCCATTAATTTTCCTGAAAGTACCCTACGCTGTGACAGATATAAAGAATATTCGAAATTTTTCTATTATTGCCCATATTGACCACGGGAAATCCACCTTAGCTGATCGCTTTATTCAGATGTGTGGAGGCCTTGAGGCGAGAGAGATGGAAGCCCAAGTTCTTGACTCAATGGATATAGAACGAGAGCGGGGCATCACCATAAAGGCTCAAAGTGTGACCTTGGATTATAAGGCGCAGGATGGAGAGGTGTATCAACTTAACTTTATAGATACCCCTGGTCATGTGGACTTCTCCTATGAAGTTTCTCGATCGCTTGCGGCCTGTGAGGGCGCGTTGCTTGTGGTTGATGCTGGCCAAGGTGTTGAGGCGCAATCAGTTGCAAACTGTTATACCGCGATTGAAATGGAACTTGAGGTATTGCCTGTTCTCAATAAGATTGACTTACAGCAAGCAGAGCCGGATCGAGTCATTCAAGAGATCGAAGAAATTATTGGTATTAAGGCGGATCATGCCGCCAGAGTGAGTGCTAAAACCGGGCTGGGAGTTGATGAGTTACTAGAACAGCTGGTAAAGATCATTCCTGCTCCAGCCGGAGATAGAGACGGCAAATTAAAAGCGCTGATTATTGACTCTTGGTTTGATAACTATTTAGGGGTTGTTTCGTTAGTCCGCGTTATTGATGGGCAGATGAAAAAAGGTGAGAAGATACTGGTTAAAAGTACCGGCAAAGAGCATGGAATAGATATCGCTGGAATATTTACGCCGAAACGAAAAGAAACCGGTATATTGATGGCCGGCGAAGTTGGTTTTATTGTTGCTGGTATTAAAGATATTGAAGGGGCTCCGGTAGGCGACACACTTACCCATGCGAAAACCCCAGAAGTGGAATCATTACCAGGATTCAAACGTGTTAAACCACAGGTTTATGCCGGTTTGTTTCCTATAAGTTCTGAAGATTATGAGGCGTTTCGTGATGCTTTGGGCAAGTTGAGGCTCAATGATGCCTCGTTATTTTTTGAGCCGGAATCTTCTGATGCGTTGGGGTTTGGTTTTCGATGTGGCTTTCTCGGCATGTTGCACATGGAAATTATCCAGGAGCGACTTGAGCGAGAATATGACCTGGACCTTATAACCACCGCACCGACGGTTGTGTTTGAATTGTTATTGAACAACGGCGAGGTGATGTATATCGATAACCCGTCTAAATTACCCGATGGTTCAAAAATAGAGGAATTTAGAGAGCCGATTGCCGAAGTACATATTCTAGTACCGCAAGAGTATTTGGGGAATGTTATTACCCTCTGTGTTGGTAAGCGAGGTGTGCAGAAAAATCTACAGTTCTTGGGTAACCAGGTGGCGGTTCACTACGAAATACCAATGAGCGAAGTGGTGTTGGACTTTTTTGATCGGCTTAAGTCCACCAGTCGAGGTTATGCTTCACTTGAGTACAGCTTTAAACGCTTTGAGGCAAGTAACTTGGTTCGGGTGGATATGCTCATTAATGGCGATCGAGTTGATGCGTTAGCACTTATTTGCCACGCGGATAAAGCACATGGTCGTGGTCGAGCAGTGGTCGATAAGATGCGAGAGATTATTCCTCGGCAGATGTTTGATGTTGCTATTCAGGCCGCCATAGGAAGCAGTGTTATTGCTCGTCAAACGGTTAAGGCTTTGCGTAAGAATGTAACCGCTAAGTGTTATGGCGGTGATATCAGTCGTAAGAAGAAGCTGCTGCAGAAACAAAAAGACGGTAAAAAACGCATGAAACAAGTCGGCTCAGTGGAAATTCCTCAAGATGCATTTTTGGCCGTTCTAAAGGTAGATAGCTAAGGTAAATAGATAAGTTAGATAGCTAGTTCGGGATAGTTAACGTAAATCATTAAAGATAGGTAATTGAATGGATATGGATTTTTCGCTGATTCTTGTAGTGCTTGTGAGCATTACCGGTGTCTTTGTCGGATTGGATGTGTTGTTTTTTAGTCGGCAACGACAGGCTGCGGTAGGTCAGTACAAGGCTGGGGTGAATGAAAGTGAAGTAGACCTTGCGGTTGTCGATAAATTACTGCTGGAGCCGTGGTGGATTGAATATCCCAAGTCATTCTTTCCGGTGCTAGCGCTAGTGTTAGTGTTGCGGTCATTTTTGGTTGAGCCGTTTAAAATACCTTCTGGATCTATGATACCTACGTTGCAGGTGGGTGATTATATTTTGGTCAACAAATTCACCTATGGGTTTCGTTTGCCAGTCATTGGGACAGAAATCATCTCGGTTAACTTGCCCAAGCGTGGCGATGTAATGGTGTTTAAATTTCCAGAAAATCCTAGCATCAATTACATTAAGCGGGTTGTTGGTGTGCCTGGTGATACCATTCGATATGAGAATAAAAAGCTCTTTATTAATGGTGAAGAAATGTCTCAGGAGTTTGTTGCACAGCTACCTCCATTTGCTCCGCAGAAAAAGGTCTATACTGAGAACTTGGATGGGGCAACCCATGATATTCAGGTGTTATTGGATAGAAATCATGTGAGGCCAGAAACTTGGACTATTGGGGAAGGCGAGTACTTTGCCATGGGGGATAATCGTGACAATAGTAGAGATAGCCGAGTGTGGGGCATTGTTCCCGAAAGTAATATCGTTGGTAAAGCATTCGCGGTATGGATGCATATGCCGGGTTGGGTGCCCAGTTTCGACAGTGTAAGATTAATCAAGTAATCTGGTTTTGCAATTAGCGTTAGTTCGTGGCGTTAGAAGGCACTATTTAAATAAAAATCATATTGTAGATCATGAGAGGGCGTTGTTATGAAGCAAGTTCAAAATCAAAAAGGTGCGACCGCAATAAGCATGATGATGTTGGTAGGGATAATCGGGTTTGTCGCTTATTTCGGTTTTATGCTTTATGGTCCATTTTACGATGATTTGTCCGTTGAAACGGTAGTAAATAATTTAGCGAGCGATGAAAAAGCCAAAGGCTTATCAACCAAAAAGGTAAACCGCCTTATTCAAAAGCGTCTCGCGGTCAATCAGGTTAGAATGGATCCCAAATATATTGTGCTTGAAAAGACCAAAGAAGGTGTCGCCGTGACTATCGAATACGAAACAAGGGTGAATTTTATTTCAAACATTGATCTTGTGGCAAGGTTTTCTCATTCCACTGTTATTCCTAAATGAATGTAAACACTTCAAAGCTGAATGATATTTTAAGTTACACCTTTCAAGATGCCAATTTATTAACGCTAGCGCTAACCCATCGAAGTGTAAGCGGTAAAAATAACAACGAGCGCTTAGAGTTTCTTGGTGATTCCGTGCTAAGCCAGGTGATTGGCGAGGCAGTCTATACTGCATTTCCCGAGGCACGGGAAGGTTCCCTAAGCCGGATGAGAGCTTCTTTGGTAAATGGTTCGGAGTTAGCATCTCTTGCTATCGAATTTGGTCTCAGTGACTATTTGATTTTAGGCCCYGGAGAGCTAAAAAGTGGYGGTCGACGACGTGAGTCAATCTTGGAAGATGCAATAGAGGCAATAATTGGATCGATATATTTGGACTCATCTTATGACAAGTGTAAGCAGGTTGTATTAGGTTGGTTTCAGTCTCGATTGGGTTTGTTGTCCGTTGACTATAATGTGAGAGATAATAAGTCCAAGTTACAAGAGTTGTTACAAGCTAAGAAAGCCCCATTACCAACCTATGAAATTGTTTCTATCGATGGCAAGTCCCATAATCAAAGCTTTACAGTTTCCTGTAGTATCGATAGCGATGGTTCTACCTATATWGGGAAGGCTCAGAGTCGGCGTCAGGCGGAGCAAATTGCTGCGGGAAAGGCGATTGCCCATTTGTCTGGCAGTTGAYTTTCTCGATAGGCTTGGTTGACAAWAATAYGCATTATTTYTATTACTATTACCTTCTAAACAGTAACGTTTACTATGACTTCAAATAAAGAAACAGTTCGATGTGGTTATGCCGCAATTGTTGGGCGTCCAAATGTGGGTAAATCTACATTGTTAAATCATATTCTGGGCCAAAAAATCAGCATCACATCCCGTAAACCTCAAACCACAAGGCACCGTGTGTTAGGGATCAAAACGGAGAAACAGATGCAGGTTATTTATATGGATACGCCCGGTATCCATAAAGAAGAACCTAAGGCGATCAATCGTTATATGAACCGAGCGGCTACCTCTTCATTAGTGGATGTCGACGTGATAGTTTTTGTAGTGGACGGGATGAAGTGGGGCGATGCGGATGACCATGTGTTGTCGCGAATCACACATACAGGCGCACCGATTATTCTTGTTGTGAACAAAATGGATAAAGTGGAAGAAAAAGACGCAATGTTACCCTATCTTAATACGCTTTCTGCTAAAGCTGATTTTGCAGCCATCATTCCTGTGTCGGCATTAAAAGGGCAGAAGCTGGACTTGTTAGAAAATAAGATTGCAGAGTATTTGCCGGAAAGTGATCACTTCTACCCAGAAGATCAAATTACCAACCGTAGCATGCGTTTTATGGCAGCGGAAATGGTGCGTGAAAAGATCATGCGTCAATTAGGGCAGGAATTGCCCTATGCAATGACAGTAGAGATTGAAGAGTTCTCTTCGGAAAAAGGTATTTGGCATATTTCTGCTTTGATATTGGTCGAACGCTCCGGGCAAAAAGCCATTATTATTGGTAAGCAAGGTTCACGTCTAAAGAAGATCGGTATGGAAGCGCGTAAAGATATGGAACGGATGATAGATGGAAAAGTGATGTTACGTCTATTTGTTAAAGTTAAAGGCGGTTGGTCTGATGATGAACGGGCATTAAAAAGTTTAGGATATGATGATCAATAATATCTTTAATGACTAGTGTCTAATGATTGGTGTCGAATGGCTAATGTCGAATGAATAGCGTTGAATGTACGCCATGCTTTGTCCTTCATAGTAAGCCGTTCAAAGACACAAGCGCCATCGTGGAATTTCTTTCTCGTGATTACGGTCGGGTCAGTGTAATCTATAAAGGTGTGCGCAGTACTAAAAAGACAGCCACATCACGTATATTGCAACCTTTTCAGCCGTTACTCGCTACCTGGTATGGGAATCGAGAATTAAAGAGCGGCAAACAGGTTGAGCAAGACGGCGCAACCTATCCATTGTTKGGTAAAAAACTATATTGTGGCATGTATTTGAACGAGCTGTTGATGCGGGTGCTGCATCGTGATGCCCCAGCAGATGGGGTTTTTGAACATTATGCCGCATGCTTGTCAGCACTTGAGAATGCCGATAATATCGAGCTACCGTTACGTCAGTTTGAGTGYMGRTTGTTGGRCGCTATAGGATATCAACTGCCCTGTGAACGCGATGCGAGTACCGGCGCGCCAATCGTTGCAGATGCCTATTATCGTTATGACGTTAATAACGGATTCATTTATGCATTTTCTGCAGGTTCGGAGTTATCACCGGAAAGTCATCCTCAAGCTCAACGTCATGCGGTGTTTAAAGGTGAATTGTTACAGGCTATTGCTCTTGATAACTTTGAAAAGAGCATAAGTCTGGATTTGCTAAGAGATGCCAAACGATTGATGAGAATTGCGCTGGCTCCCCATGTTGGGGAAAAACCTTTTGAAAGTAAAAAGTTATTTATCAGGACATCCAACTATGAATCTTCATAATAGAGTGCTTTTAGGCGTTAATGTGGACCATGTTGCGACATTGCGACAGGCTCGAGGAACGCGTTATCCCGACCCTGTACAGGCAGCGCTAGATGCAGAAGAGGCTGGGGCTGACGGTATTACCGTGCATTTGCGAGAAGATAGGCGCCATATTCAAGAGCGTGATGTGCGCTTAATTAAGCAAACCATGAATACGCGGTTAAACTTGGAAATGGCAGTGCTTGACGAGATGATTGAGTTTGCTTGTGACATCAAACCTGATTATTGTTGCTTGGTACCTGAGAAACGTGAAGAGCTGACGACCGAGGGTGGGCTGGATGTTGTAGGTCAGTTTGATAGAGTGAAATCCGCATGTGACGTATTGGCAGGTTACAATATCCAAGTGTCGTTATTTATTGATCCAGAAAAATCTCAAATTAAAGCCGCAGCCGACGCAGGGGCTCCTATCGTCGAAATTCATACAGGATGTTACGCTGATGCAGAAACTCCTGAAGTAATAAAAGAAGAGTACGAACGCATAGCCTCAGCGGTTGCTTATGGTCAAACGTTAGGCCTGGTGGTTAATGCTGGCCATGGGCTGCATTACCAAAATGTCGAACCTATCGCCGCAATACCGGGGGTAAATGAACTAAATATTGGTCACAGTATCATAGGGCGTGCGGTGTTTACCGGGTTGAAAGATGCCGTTCGTGAAATGAAACGGCTTATGCTGCAGGCACGTTGAAGCTAAAAGTTGCAATGGGATGATGGTGGGCGTTACTGTTATTGTTATTAGGGTTATGCTTGCTGTTGGTCTTGCTTTGTTTTATCAGACCTCGAATCTTTCGTGTTGAACGCTCCACTGGATAATGTCATCAATATCACTTATCAAGGTTTGGTAAAGTGCGTTTGTTTCATAGTAGAGCTCCTCTTTAAGATTTTCTTCGAGAGCTTGTGCCGAACGTTGAAGTTTGGGAACTCCAGTATATTTAGTTGCGCCATGAAGTTTATGTACATTATCTAATAGTGATGAATAATCTTGGCTGTCTATATGGTTTTGTAGGGTGATTTTATCCTCTGTTAGAGATTTGAATAGCATTGATAACATGTCGTCAGCAAGATCTTGTTTGTTATTGGCGAGTTTTAAATTTAGTGCCAAATCCACTATTTCATTAGAAGTTGGTGGCTGGCTAATGATAGGGTTTTCTTGAGAAGAAAGGCTTTTTCCTGTCCATTGTTGAATGATGTGGCGTAGYTGRTTTTCATCAATWGGTTTGGTGACATAGTCATCCATGCCCGATTTCAGTAATGCTTGTTTTTCATTTGCTAATGCGTGAGCCGTTACGGCAATTATGGGTGTTTTTCGTTTGCCTGCCTCGTTCCCTCTAATATGCAACGTTGCTTCAATGCCATCCATTCCTGGCATTTGGATGTCCATAAGGATAAGGTCGTACGAATTTTCTTTTGCTAGCGTTACCGCGGCGYTGCCGTTGTCRCATGGGGTGACATCGATAGCTAAGTCAGTTAACAGTACGGTYAATARTTTTAGGTTTGCAGYATTGTCATCAACCACGAGAATGCTTAGAAGGGAGGGAACCTTGTTTGTCGGGTCGGTTGGCATATTGTTGGGTTGTTGTGGTTCTGTTTTGGTCTCTATCTCTAATGTGTCATTGTGGATTTCTGAAGACTGTTCGCGACCTACTTGTTGCCAAWTTTTAGCGGTAAGCACCTCGTTTATGATGTGCAGTGTTTTCTTTTGGGCTAATGGTTTTGGTATTAGTGGCGGGGGAACTGATTTCAGTAATCCCCCAATTATCATTTGGTCAATATGGTTGCCCAGTAATATAAGAGGGATATTGTTTGCGTTGCTTTGAATGACGTTTGCGATTTCTTTGTGTTTTGGTGTTTGCGGAGATATGCCTATTAATATAGCCGCCGGTAGATTCTCCAGTTTTTGATTAGATACAATGCTGTGGATGTCAGTAAAACTTTGGCAATCTGTTAAGCTATAGTTTTGTCTTTGTAAAGTGTTTTGGAGAGCGTTTTTGACGGTACTGTTTTCGTCAAAGATCGCGATCTGATGGTTCTTATGGTCGATTGATATATGTTGTTCATTATGGTCGTTGTGCATTTCGGCTTTAAAGGTAAACCAAAATGTTGAACCTTGCCCGGGTGTGCTTTCAACACCAATTTGCCCGCGCATTTGTTCTACGAGGTGTTTGGATATTACAAGCCCAAGACCTGTACCACCAAATCGCCGGGCAGTGCTTGTATCGGCTTGGCGGAATGCGCTAAATAATTGTTGTTGCTGTTCTTTGCTTAATC
>NVVG01000050.1 GCA_002402125.1 Moraxellaceae bacterium | reverse complement strand
GTACGGAAGCGAATACAACCGAGGAACCGGATGCGGGAAAACCGCACGTCCGGGTCTGTATGGGGGGCATAGAGCGATCTATGTTCCTACCATGACAATTTCCAGCAAGGAGCACCCGTTGAATCCAATAGAGAAAGTATTAAGTTTCATTGTTGAAATCGAGAAACTTAAAGATGTTCACCGTAAAACCCGCCCTGTTGGTCTCGATCGATATGAAAATTCAGCCGAGCATAGTTGGCATGTCTGCCTTTCTGCCTTAATGCTCAAAGAATACGCGAACGACGTTATTAATATTGATCGTGTAATCAAGATGCTTCTTATACATGACTTAGGTGAAATGGATTCTGGTGATACCATTATCTATGCAAGCGAGACACAAGAAATTAAAGATAAAGAGGCTGCTGGACTTAGACGCTTATTAGAAATATTGCCTGAAGGGCAAGCAAATGAATATATGACTCTCTGGAAAGAATTTGAGCTTGGGCAAACTCCGGATGCTGCATATGCCAAAGCAATTGATAGAGTTCCTCCTTTGCTTCACAACCTTCACGGTAATGGTCATAGTTGGAAGGATAGCAATGTTTCAAAAGAGAAGGTGTTTAAATTAAACAGCCGGATAGCTAAGGGAAGTGAGCAGTTATGGGCTGCGTTAAAGAAAAAGCTAGAAGGTGCGGTAAGTGAAGGTATACTTAAGTAGAATTTAACAATCAAAAGCAGCTGCGCTGCTGCTTTAAGCGTTATAGAGCAAAGGCGATACCTACGTGCTAAGAGTGAGGCTGGCAGAGCTTAAAGAAGTAGATGATATCCAAAGGCTAATTGAGAAATCCTCACGGTCGCTTGCCGCTAGTGATTACACATCAGAGCAAATTGAAATTGCTTTAAAAGGTGTTTGGGGCTTAGATACCCAATTAATCTTGGACCATACGTATTTTGTATCTGAGGTAGACGGCATACTTGTAGGTTGTGGAGGTTGGAGCAGGAGAGCAACGCTATTTGGAAATGATGCTCTAAAAGAAAGAGATGATTCCAAACTAAATCCAGCTGAAGATGCAGCAAAAATAAGAGCTTTTTTCGTACATCCACAATATGCAAGAAGAGGTATTGGTAGTACGATTTTAAAGCATTGCGAGAAAGAAGCGATAAAATCAGGCTATTGTCGTTTTGAATTAGGTGCTACTTTGCCAGGGCAAAGGCTATATCAGTCTTTCGGGTATATAGCAGGTACACCCTATGATTACGAATGTGTGCCTGGGAAATATATGAAGATTGTTCCAATGCATAAAGACGCTGATTAAGATAAGAAACTTATGACTGGAGTGTATGCGTAGATTTTATATAACAAGCGAATCATTATTGATTTGGCCAAAGAGACGGCCACACATAATATGCGGACGTTAGGCATCCAAAAATTCAAAGTTTAGTGTAAATAGGAAAGTAGCATGAATAAATATATCGTATCTTTAGTTTTTATTTTGTTCTCTCTATCTTGCTTAGCAGGTAACTCCGCACCTTATATCGGCCAAGAGAATAGAGAAGTAAAGTCACTGTCCAAAATAGAGGTTGAAGGGTATTTAGCGGGAAAGGGAATGGGGATAGCGAAAGCCGCAGAATTAAATGGATACCCAGGTCCTCGCCATGTTCTCGATTTATCAAAAGAACTAAATCTCACGGAAGATCAAATTAGGAAAAGTAATAGTCTTTTTACTACAATGCAGTCAGAAACCATAAACTTGGGTGCGAGTCTTATACAAAAAGAGAAAGAATTAGATGAGCTATTTTTTAGTGGTAATGTAGATCACAACAAGCTTGAAATCTCTCTATCTCAAATTGGTAAGATAAAGTCCAAAATTCGTATGTCACATTTAAGTGCTCACATAGAGCAAAAGAAAGTGTTAACAACGCATCAGGTTTCACTTTATGCTCACTATAGGGGGTATAGTGGCTCGCGTAGTGCCCTTAAAAACCAATCTCACCACCATTAAAAGGCCAAAGACTAACAAGTTATTGCCACGGAACTTGAACTTGTTCCGCTCCGCTCCACAGATTCTGTGAATTCTAACGTTATGTCCGCTTCATGCCCTGAGGCATCTTGTTAGCATAAATTACTCTAATTTTAAAATTATTAGGGTTTGACCAGATAACAACTGCTAACGCACTTCGTTTGTTAAACCCTTAAAATGTATTAAGGATAGACGGGAACAGAGAATTACCCTTAATCCATTTTAAGGGTTTAATATATTTCTTGTTTAGACTGAAGCTTTAGATTTTTACGCCACTAGAGGTGAACCACGTCGCTTTAGACTCTTGAGATAGGTTGTCTCGTTGTAAGGTGTACATGTTTTCCAACAGCGAAACAATATTCGTATCCACTTAAAAGCCAACGCTCGTACTGCAACCTGATGAGATTTTCCGTTATCTCGCTGGCGATGATAATAGATACCAGCCCAATAGGACTGAGTAATCGTTTTACCTGCCCATTCAATAAAAGTTTGTCGCATAAATTTCGAAGTGTTCCAGCGAAAGTGAACCCATTCTTTTTTTCCGCTACGTTCAGTAACTGGTGCTATTCCAGCATACTGCTGAACCTCTGCGGCACAACTATATCGTTCTCGCTGCTCGCCAAAGGCGACCAGTAGACGAGGTCCGATGCAGGGCCCTGCTCCAGGTAATGCTGCAAATAGTTTTGCGTCGGGCAATGTGTTGAAGATTTCACTAATTTCAATATCATATGTTTTTATAGCGTTTATCGTCGCTATAATCTGCTGGGARATAGCTGTCGCTTGAAGTTGATGAGCCAATACTATTGCTGGGTCATCTGTTAATGGGATTGCTCCTTCGATTGCTTCGATTTGCTGCGTTAATCTCTTTTCTGATTTTACTCGATTTGAGTTAAAAAAGCTGATTATAGTGCTATTTCTAGCCCGTTTTACCTTTTGCAAGCTTGGCCATCGAATAATAAATAGGCAAAAAAGCATGGTGTTTCGGTGACTGAACCAGTCTAAAACTTGAGGGTAATATTGTTTAAGGGTATCAATAAGCCTATTGGAAAAACGTGTTCGATCTCCAACAAGTCTTCTACGTTCCTCAACCAAATACGCCAAAGTCCTTATCGCTTCACTTTGAGGTCTGAGAGGTTTGAATCGTTCTGGATACCGAAGCATTAAATCCATTCCGAATTCAGCGTCCGTAGGGTCATCTTTTGCGCCACTTGAATTAAACGCTCTACGGTATCGGGATAGGGTAGTGGGATCAATCGGRAAAAKCACAATAAAATCATAYTTTTGAAGWGCATAAACAAKAGGGCCTTTTGAAAGCTCAATGGCGACGGCTATAGGGCCACCAAAYYGYTTRTAGAGTGYTGTAGCCCAYTCATCRATMGCYTCTACRGTGTGAGRRATTWTTGAAAAYWCYCTTTTATCTTTATCCGCGGGTTGTAAACAAATATCATGTTTCTTGTCAGCCCAATCTATGCCAACATAAGCAGTAAAAGTATCGTCATTAGTGTTTTTCATAGATGTCACCTAAAAATGAATTGAAAAAACATGCGGTCTTAAGCTCTGCGAAGGCAATATAGCGAGCAATTGTAAGGCGAGCCCTGAGTATTCGTTGACGAACTTAAGAACATCTGCAAAGTCGAAAAAAAAGCGGAAAACATCGAATGTTAAGCTAAGATATTCGTACTAAGCAGATGCATGCCTTGCTTAAATAGGGCGGTAATGCCCTTTCTATAGAATAGTTTCAAACAAGACAAAATGACTATATTTAGCTAAGATTCAGCGGTTTCGCGAGGAGCTCATTTAGGCAGCAATGTGAAAAATACTGACCAAATGTCGTACAAATAGGTTTTAGGTTAATAGGAACTCCTGGTACACTGGCCTAACAATTAATTTGAAAACGATGCAAAATACACGCGTCTCAATCAAGCTACATGTTACGGAGGTTAGAGCATGAACCGAATTGAAAAATCTATTGTTGTATTTGATGGTGTTTGTAATCTCTGCGAAGATTCAGTTTCTTTTATTATTGCTAGAGACCCAAATGCAAAATTTAAGTTCGTATCTGCTCAATCCCCTCTAGGAATAGACCTTCAAGATCGTTACGGTATAGACGCCATAAAGGATGAAACTGTTATCCTTATTAAAGACGACAAGGTTTATACCCACAGTGACGCTGGGCTAGAGATAGCAAAGGATCTCAAGGGGTCATGGAAATATCTCCACTACGCTAAAGTTGTGCCAAAGCCTATTAGAAATTGGGTTTACTCTACAATCGCAGAGAATAGGTATAAATGGTTTGGCCAAAAAAACGAGTGCATGATACCTAGTCAAGATATCAAGGTTAGGTTTCTATAGAAATTTTAAAATCAAATCGAGCTGACCGCTGGCGGCGTTAAATATCCAGGACGGAATAATGATCACAATAAGGAAAGCTAAAAGATCTGATGCGCAAATGGCGTTCAATATCCGTAAGAATTCCATTTTGAAAAAATGCATTGGGCACTATTCTCCAGAACAAATCACTGTTTGGACCGAAGGTTCAGCATCCGAAAAATTTGAGGATATGGTTGAGAATCACTTCTATCTAGCCATTATCGATGATACTACCGTCGCTACAGGCATGGTGAATACTGAAAACGGAATGATAGATGCTATCTTTGTCGAGCCAAAATATATGGGTTTGGGGGTCGCCAAGACAATTGTTACCCATTTAGAAAAATTGGCAAAAGAGTCAGGGGTAGCTGAGCTAAAACTTGATTCTACGTTAAATGCAGCTTCCTTTTACCGAGCATGTGGCTTTAGAGGCGACAAGATTTCCACTTATGTGTCGCCTAAAGGTATATCATTAGACTGTATTCCTATGACAAAGGGTATAGCTAGTCTTTATCGATCAGATCAGCCCTAAATTAAAGCATGGGGTTATCATGGGCGTTAAAGAATTTTAATGTCCGCTTCATGTGCGTAAAGCGCGATGTGTATGGTAAGTTCAATATGTATAGCCTTATGAAAAATATTGTATTTTTACTCTTATTGGTTCCGTCTTTGGTAGGTGCTGAGATTTATAAATGGGTGGATGAAGATGGAAGGGTTCAGTTTGGAGACTCTCCACGAGAAGAAGATAATGCTGAAAAAATTATCGTTGATGTGATTTCTTACAAATACGTTAAAGTTGAAGATTTTGAGTTCTTTGAAGGTGAAAAAAGGAAAAAACGCTCAGATAAGGTAGTAATGTATTCAACCAGTTGGTGTGGTTACTGCAAGAAAGCAAGACGGTATTTCAAAGAAAAAGGCATAGATTATGTTGAATACGATATTGAAAGGGATAAAGCCGCGAACAATAGGTTTAAAGAACTGGGAGGCACAGGGGTTCCAGTCATTTTGGTAGGTAAAAAGAAAATGAGTGGTTTTAGTGTCCAAAGATTCAAGACTATATATCAATAAAACGCATAGCAAGCATAGCTTGTGGAATTTGAACTTCACTCGCTTTGACGGATTCCAAGTCAATATTAAGGGGTGGAGAAACGTTAGGTTTCCGAACGAGTTTGCGAGAGAGTAAAATTGAAAATATTATCGATATTAATTGGAATTCCAATACTTATAGCGCTACAAAGTTGCTCGTTAGTAAAAATGGGTATCGCCTATATCGAGTCGACAGAGCATTTTCTTCCTCACTCTGAAGATTCAAGAGTTTTGTTCGAAGAGGGGGCCGAAGATTTTTCTAATATCATCGCCGATCATATGGATGACTCTATTGCTATGGTAGAGTCTATACATTCTGAGATGTTTTCTGAGGAAGTATTAGTCCATATTTGCGCGACGCTGGAATGCTACGAAAAGCACACTACAATGAGAAAATCTAGGGGAGCAACGATTGGTGATAAGGTTTTCCTATCCCCAAAACTACTTGCTCGCCCAAAAACAACAAAAAGTGTACTTGCTCACGAATTATCCCACCTGCATCTAGCACAAAAACTGGGCGGGCTTACTCTCTATAATAATGTGCCGGGTTGGTTTCAAGAAGGTTTAGCCACATTTGTGTCAGAGGGTGGTGGTGCGGAGAAAGTTAGTATAAGTGATGCTGAAAAGGCTTTAAAATCGCAATCATTTTTTATTCCCGATATAAATGGTTCCATATTTAGGATGAAAAATGCTGACTCGTATGGGTTCACCGAGAATTATTCTGACCCCTTCTTTGCGCAGAATATGTATTATAGACAAAGTTCAATGTTTGTGGCCTATTTAAAAAGAACCAACATCACCGGTTTTAACAGACTTATGTTTCAGATTCTTAGCGGGGTCACGTTCGAAAAAGCATTTATCGAAAACTATGATTTAGGACTAGAAGATACATGGTACAGTTTCATTAATGAAATAAAAACCTAACAATCCACGCCAAAATAACTGCGAGTTTTGCGTTGGACGTTAACATAATAAATATGAAAACGGATAAAGAATGAATGCTGCAGAATTGACTGTAATATCAATAAGGTTATTGGCAGATAGAAATATAGACTCCCGGATCAAAAGCCTATTTGAAACCGGACGTATATTTGAGTATAAAAATCACTTTACCAAAGCAATGGATATCGAAGGTTTTATGCCTGAAATGTCATATGAAGTGACACCTTGTCCTCCTTGTTGGGACATGCTGGCGATACATGAATTTGATGATGCTATAGTGGGCGAAGACGGTGAATGGCAGCATGCTGTATCTTTTTTACCTATCTTTCTAATTGATGGCGGTGTTTTAGTTATTACATTGGATAGTTCAGAACTTGCTATAGGTTATTTTTCTGAAAGTGATTGGGACAATGAAAGTGAGGGCTTTGATCGCGGTGTTCTTTCTTTATGGTCATCACTGGAGGCTTTCTTGAATTCTCTGGCTTCAACGCCAGGTGGTTCTGTAGAAGAGGAAAATATCTCGACACTTCATGTCGGCGATGAAGTCTGGAGTGAAGGATGATTACAAAGAAATAGTGTGGCTTTTGTTAAGTATTATTCTTACCCACGAAAAGTAGACATATGCGCAAATCGGATAAGAAAATTGAATGTGTCCTTATAGGAGCACTTAAAGAAGCATGCGAAAATCCCTTAGATGAATTTTAGGGGATTACATGGCTGTAGTGGCATAGCGATTGAGCGTGCACCTGGTATACTTAATAACATATTTGAAAATGACGAATAATCACGCGTCGATATAAAACGTTATAAAGAAGAGCGAGTATGAAGCATTTACCAGCGAATGTAGAGTCCTACAAAAAGACGCCCGAGTTTACGGAAACTACTGTGCCTGATGGCTTGCTTAAAGATCATCAAACTAAGGAAGGCGTTTGGGGAAAAATTGTTATTCTGGAAGGTAGCTTGGAATACACAATTTTGGAGCCAGATGAAGAGGTTATTAAACTCACTGAAAACAATTGTGGTGTAGTAGAGCCAATAATCCTTCATCATATTAAACCACTCGGTCGAGTAAGGTTTTATGTCGAGTTTTACCGGTAAGGATTTGTATAACAAAGGCAGGTTGTCGGGACGCCTTTCAGCTCCTTCATCGCTACAAGATGCCGGCAACTGCGTGGGTTAGCCTTAATGAGCTTGCGTAAATCGTATCTAGATTTTCATAGGAAAGACTTTCATCCATGGGATGTGGACAACAGCGATCTTATAGAGGCTTGGAAGGCTTCCAAATATGCCGATTTTGAAATGACGAAGTACAGAAAAGAGTGTGTTGAGAATGATATTAATGAGCAGCTAGTGGTCGTAATTTAATATTATGCAGAGAGGGGGAGGGCGGGGTACAGCGTAACCACCGCATCTACCTCCTCATATTCTTTGCTTCCTTGCAGGCTCTTCCTCTGAGGGTCCATAGCCCTTTAACCTATATTTAGCCCTAAGTTTGACTCTATAGTGTTGCCAATTGTCGTTGCGAAAATATTTATATTTTAAAAAGTTGGACTAGATGTTGTAGCTTTTGTGCCACTTCAGTCAATTTCTCACTTGATACTGACGTTTGCTCAGCGCTTTTTGCCGTTCCTTCTCCGCTGGTATTAATGCTCACAACATTGCGGTTAATTTCTTCCGCAACGTTACTTTGCTCTTCGGCGGCGCTGGCAATCTGAAAATTTAACCCCGATATTTTGTCAACAGCGTCGAGAATTTCTCCTAAAGCTGCGCCAGTTTCAGCCATTTTTGCTTTACCAGCATTAGCGCTTTGTTGACTGTGCTCCATCTCGATTACTGCATTCTTTGCTGCGGATTGGAGTTTTTCAATCATGCCTTCAATTTCGTTAGTGGATTCTTGTGTTTTGGATGCTAGCGTCCGTACCTCATCAGCCACTACTGCAAAACCACGCCCCTGTTCTCCTGCTCTAGCGGCTTCAATAGCTGCGTTTAGCGCTAGTAAATTAGTTTGTTCGGCAATACTCTTGATTACATCAAGCACACTGCCAATATTGGCAGTATCGTTAGTAAGTATTTGAATGGCCTCTGCTGAACTTGTAACTTTCTGCACTAACGAATCAATTTCATCGATGCTTTGATTCATAATTTTAAAACCTGCAGAAGTCTGTGACTTCGCAGATTCAGCTCCTTGGGCGGAGTTCTGTGCACTAATAGCGACCTCGTGAACCGTAGCAGTCATTTCGTTCATTGCGGTAGCGAGTAGCTCTGTTTGAATTTGTTGATCCTGTATATCGGCAGTGGTGGCTGTGGCAGCGGTACGTAGTTGAGTAGAGGAGGTGGCCAAGGCATTAATAAGATCGGCCATTTCCCATAACATGGACTGTAGTTTTTCCATTAGCGAATTAACGTAATTTGACAAATCACCCAGCTCATCATCTTCTAAATAGCTTAATCGTTGAGTGAGATCTCCTTCACCTTGTACCATGTTTTTTATGGCATCTACTACGGTATTAAGTGGTCTTACTAGGTATGAAGAAAAAATCCAGCTTAATCCAGCACCTATCGACGCAAGAACAATACAAAGGAATAATGCCGCGGTATTGATTGTAGCCTTCATTGTTTGTATCGGGGCATAGGCTTCCGCTACATCGATTTCGCTCATGACCACCCAGTTTAAACCTTGAATATTAACCGGTGCGTATGCGGATAAAACAGGAACGTTACGATAGTCGGGAAATGTATCAAAATCAGTATTTCCTGCTAGCGCATCGATTACACCGGGTGTATTAGATGGCTGTAATGATATAGATGTTTGTTTGGCTTCGATTTTTTTGATTAGTTTTTCGTCTGTACCTGCGACCTTTAGAGCTGCAAGGTAACTCTTTGAGTCCTCAATCAAGAAGCGACTCATACTACGTAAAGTCTTATCAGCAGCAACAAGGTAAGTTTCACCAGTCTCACCAAGACCATTTTGTTTCCATTTGCTGTGATGGGTCATGATGTCATTGATACGGCCAATGGGCATTTGGAATATTAAAATTCCGATCTTTTTGTCGCCGTCAAATATCGGGGAAGCAATAAATGATGCGGGATCTTCATAAGACGGTGTATAGGCTGAAAAATCGGTGATAACAAATTCTGTAGTGGAGGTTAGCTTATTTGCCTTGTCAAAAACTTCGCCTATTCCAGAGTTGCTAAAGGGCCCATTTTTTAATGATGTGGAGTAATCCAATTCCTTAAATACGGAATAAACAATGTCGCCACTATCTGGGTTTACAATAAAAATATCGTAATAACCAAATCGATCTAGATAATCTTTGATATGAGGATGATAAAGGCTATGGAATTGGTCGTAACTGGTTTGGTTATTAAGTGAAATTAGCTTGTCTTTTTCACCGAGAGCATTCTCGTTGGCCTTAATATAAGAGTATTGCAGCAAAACGCTCTCATCATCTAGTTGACGGGTCAACGAATTTACTTCAAAAGATAATCCATTATTGCGTTTACGGTACTCAGTATTAAATTCTTCGGTGTAATAAGTGGTTAGTTTATTACGATATGTTGACACATCTTCAACGAAAAGTTCGGTTTTATAATTGTCGAATGCTGTTTTGAAACGTATTGTTGCGTCAATAATCATTCTGTCATTGGATAGTGTTTGGATTTGAAAATTAATCATTTGAAAATAATTTTCAATTGCGATTTTGGTACTTTCGCGTACCGCTGTTAGGTTGTTTTTTACCTGGGTTTGCAATGCGGAGCTTACTTTCTTTTCAGCGATAACACTCAAAATAGTTGCGGTAGATAATGTAGCGAAGATAACTAGTGCAGAAGTGCCCAGGGTGATTTTTTGACTGATTTTCATACAGAAATCTCAATGATATATATTACGAGAAGTTTAGCCCATATTGGGATAATCATCTGAATCTAGACTCGCTTTCGTCAGGTTAAAGACTTATATTCTGAGGCGTAACACGTTAACCCTAGTGAGCTGTGCTTCTTTTTCAGCGATTTGGTGAAAGCAGGAGTAAACTTTAAGAGCCGGTTACTCAGGGCCAGGCTAGCCGCAAGGGTTTTGTTGTTGGATTGAAGGACAGATGGGTGCCGCCCATCGATCATTTATTGTTCTGTTGAGCCGGGTTGAACTTCTCCTGATTTTATGGAACTAATTCAAAGAGTCGGCGTGGCTAGTCTCCGAGAGCGAGCAAGGGGGCCTCCCTAAGCTTGTCGTTGGCGTTCAGGGTGTAAAATACTATACTTTTGGTGTTTCTGATCGCGAAGAAGCGGCTGCTTTCACTGGTTTTGGTCGCGGGAATATCAGGCTGCTATGTGAAAACTGTTGTCTTCTTAGAAGGCTATGGATAGGGTGTATCTCTGGTATACTCTAACAAGAAGTTTGAAAACGACGTATAAGGTACTCGCTTCAGTTATACGTTATGTTTCAAATAACGCCGTTTGTTTAACAGACCTTTAACATCAAATAACTAAAAGTATAGGAGAGACTTATGGCTAAGGGTAAAGATGCCAAAAAAGCAGTAAAAAAGAAATCTGAAAAAACGTTGAAAGAAAAACGGAAGGAGAAAAAAGAAAAGCAGTCTAGTAAAAGCTAAGCAAGCTAAGCAAGCTAAGCAAGCTAAGCAAGCTACGCACTAATTTAACTTTATATGCATAGCTAGACTAAAAAATTGTTTTGTAATGATAATAGCAAAAGCATAATACAATCATTCACCATAAAATAAAGAGAACGTTATGAGTAAAGGTACAGTTAAGTGGTTTAATGCAGATAAAGGGTTTGGTTTTATCACTCCAGAAGATGGAGGAAAAGATTTATTTGTTCATCATTCAGAAATTCAATCGGGTGGTGATTATGCAACATTGAATGATGGCCAAGCCGTTGAATACGAAGTTGGCCAAGGTCAGAAAGGCCCATGTGCAAATAAAGTTGTTGCCGTTTAAGCAGTAAGCACATAATAAGCTAAACCMGCAGGATGCAGTAAAGCTGCACATCTGCTTAAGGCGTTCAGGGTGTAAAATACCTTATTTTCGGTGTTTCTGACCGCTAAAAAACGACAGCTTCTAGAGAATGGTTCTAAACAAGGCGAATATGACTATATTCGCTGTATTTGGCCATTCAGCCTAGAAGGTGGAATAAAGCGGCTAAGTGGTGCGGTTTTAACGGGTGGATGTAACATATGCATTAAGTTTGAGCGTAGCCCGTATGGGACCAGATTAGTCACTTTGTAGGGCAAGCAATCCCATAACATCCCAATTTGTGCTAAGCTGTAGGCCCGTTTCGACCATTAAAGGCCCAAAATGGCAATTAAAGCAAAGACAGTAGCGTCAAAAAAGAAGCAACCTGGGGGGGCTGAGACCTCTCTATCCATAGAAGAAAAAACCAAGGCTTTCCTCGAGTCAGGTGGAGAAATTCAGCAGATCCGCTCAGGAGTGAGCGGTCAACAAAGTATGACGGCACCAAAACCAGCAGCGAGCGGTCAACAAAGTGTGACGCCACCAAAACCAGCAGCGAGCGGTCAACAAAGTGTGACGCCACCAAAACCAGCAGCGAGCAATGAACAAACCATTCAACCCCAATAGCAAGTGGTAAATCCTGAGCGTTGCATGGCAGCTTTCGTTAGGGTTTTCCTGCTTCGCGTAATTCTAGGGTGTCGGGATTGTGGAATATCAAACCTATTAGGAAAAATAGATGGCAAACAAGGACTTCATTCTGCAACGAATACGTATCTTTGCAGGGAGCGAGATTGATCCTAGTGTTGATGAGCAAGTAGACGAAGTCCTCAAAGATAAATTCGAAATCATGCTGCCTCAGCGCCGTTCGATGAACGAATCATTGGCTTCTTCAACGAGTGATCATGAAATTGTAGCGCTTATCTTGAAATATCGCGAAATGAAGTGAGGTGAAAAAGGCGATATTTGGAACTTGAAGGTCTCGCGAGCACCGAAAAGGAAGGCCTGCAATCCACGCATGGAGCTTAAGGCAATTCGTGATATTTTGAGGGCTGCAAGGCATTGGCGTGTTTCTATAATTGACTATATTGAGTCGCGATAATACCCAGGTATTGCTTTTGCTTATGAAAATAGTCAAAGCATAGGATGGGGTTTGGGTTTCCCAATTTTCCCTTTTATTTCCTAGATGTTTGTGATGTAGCAAAAGGAATATATGCCTCTACTATCATAAGGACAAGTCCGCTAACCGCTATATATTAGCCAATAGCACCTCTTTACTTGATGGATAGACAATATAACTCTTTGTATTTAAAGGGTTATATTTTGAATGTGCAACGTGGAGGCCAGTCGCTAGGTCTCAAGCACATTTGTTGCTATTCTCCCTTCTAGTTTGTTTATATGGTTAGGTCGGAAGATAACATTCGTTTATTTGAACGGTAGTCTAATATCGGCGTGGGGTGTGTAAGTATGAGTGAGGCAGATAAGGTCGACGGTGATGTCGTTGAGCCTAAAATTGTAAGGCGTTCCATTAGCATGAACCTTGACGGTGTTAATTCTATATGGGTGCCAGGAGATCATTTCGCAAGCATGGTATTGAATGTTTGCCACCTCCTCTTACCGCAGGCAGAGTTGTGGATGTGCCGTACTTTTAATAAAGCGATACCGCTCATAACGGATAGGGTCGTGCTACAAGAGGTTAAGGGGTTTATCGGGCAAGAAGGAGCCCACGCCCAGGGTCATGCTAAAGTAATGGAGCATTTTGAAAAGCTGGGATGGGATTTTACTGCCCCGCGTAAAGTTCTGGATACTTTATTTGATGGCTGGATGGGAGATAAGGTAGCCTGCTTAATACCTGTTTTTGGCCCATTTAAAACATATTGGCTAATAATGCGAGTTGGAATGATTGCAATTATCGAGCATCTTACAAGTGTTCTTGGTACTTGGATGATTGATAACGAGGGGTTAGAAAACTCTGGCACGGACAAACAAATGCTTAATCTATTTAAATGGCATGCCGCAGAGGAAGTAGAACATAGAGCAGTAGCCCATGATCTCTATCATCACCTGGGGGGAAGCCGGCTGTTGATAAAGCTCATGTACTTGCCAGGCATCATAATTGTATTGCTATTATGGCGCTGGGCGAGCCGAAAAATCAACAGGGAAGAAAACGGTAATACCTTTAAGTACGGCGTTAGAAATTATATTAAATCCAGTAAGCGAGGGCATTTGCCTACAGTCAGGTACTTGGTTGTTTCTATTATGCGTTATCTTCGCTGGGGTTTTCATCCAGGTCAGCTGGGATCCACAAGTAGGGCTAAGGAAGTGTTAAGTGAGCTGGAGTATTTTTGGGAGTATGATGATCGCGCATCTAGAAAAACGAATTGATTATATAAAATCTATGGATACATTAGAATGCCAGATATAGACGTACAAGTAGCCAATTGTTTATGTGGTAGCGTTAAAATTTCTGTTGCCACGGTTAATCCTAAATTTACAGTATGCCATTGTGAAACATGTAGAACATGGGGTGGTGGTCCATTTTTTGCCGTACAGTGCGGTACGGATGTAGAAATTGAAAATGCTGAAAAGCTTAAGGAATACGATTCTTCACCTTGGGCTTCCAGGGGTTTTTGCTTAGAATGTGGTACTCACTTATTTTATCGTTTGAATAAAACTGGCAGTTACAATATGCCTGTTGGATTGTTTCCACAACTAGAGGGTTTGGTTATGAGTATGCAATATTTCAGCGACCAACGACCTGACTATTATTGCTTTTCAAATGAAACGAAAGAAATGACAGAAGCTGAGATAAAGGCCTATTTTGCATCTCAGGTCTAGGCGGATAAAATAGATTACTACACACTAGATGCGCATCCTGATATTTCAACTTGTTATTAAGCAGTGGGATAAGAGTCGGCGTACTGCCTCAGATGAGGCTGCTCGCGCGGCAATACCCATTCGTTATACTATTGCTGCGAAACCAGCTTTTTATGTATTGGATAAACCCTGTATCGTCGATCAACACGGTGATGATATAACTACCAGTGTTTTTAAAAATGGCCGTATTAAGTATGGGATGCTACCTGACGGACGCATTAGGTTCGATCGTTTTCAGGTTTGTGCTAAACAGGATGGAGATGTCTTGGAATATTTATCACAGGGCACAAGATCTAAAACTATAGGCCTGCTAAATCAGGGCTGGATTCAATGCCAATATAATTGGCGTTACAGCGTTGAAGAAGGAGGCTTGAATTATTGGATGTATGAAGAAGTAACGCTCAATGCCGCTTGCACGGACGAGTTTGATGCGGACTATTTTTTACAGACGGATCCTCGAATTGTTTTTAAAGGTGAATAGTGAGTTCAGTTTTTTAGGTGTTAGCTATCTGTAATATTCTTTCATTATCACCTATTAACAAATAAGAAAGTTATCCTCTATAAAGGCATGTTTTCTGACCCTGGCCCTAGGGGTTGCCCATAACTGAACTCTACAAAGTTTCCGTTTGGATCTTTAACTCCGCAGTAGTAACCCACAGGGTAAGGTTCCTGAACTGGGGGCCAGGCTAAAATCCCTTCTTGTTCCGCCACCTGAGCGATGCTTTCTACTTCGGTTTTGCTGTTTACCGCAAACCCCAGGTGACTAAAATCTGTCGCTATTTGGTTATGATAAGGTCCGCCCTCTAGCAATACGAAGACAAACGTATGTTCATGATCTTTTTCGGCCATCCAGATGATGTGTTTGTGGTGTTTCTCTCTATCGTGAATGACCCGTAACTTACAGTACTTTTTATAGAAGGTGACACAGGCTTCCAGGTTTTTGACATGTAGCGCCATGTGGGTGAGGGTGGGTCTCATAGCAAGTGGCCTCAGTATTGGGTTAGCGTCGTATCAATTTCATTCGCCCATGCCATGATGCCGCCTTTAAGATTAGTTACCCGCTGGTATCCATTATCAGTAAACAGCTGGCAGACTTTAGCTGAGCGGCCGCCCAATTTGCAGTAGAAGAGTAATTCCTGGTTGGGATCAAATTCTTGCAGATGATTTGAAATTTGTTGCATGGGAATATGTTGGCTACCTTCAATGTGGCATATCTCCCTCTCGTAGGGTTCTCTGACATCGATTATGGTGGGCGCGGTATTTGTGTCGATAAGAGTTTTTAATTCTTGTGATGCGATTTCTCCATAGGTTACATCTATTGGTGTGTCCGCAATACCACAGAATTGCTGGTAGTTCGTTAAACCCTTGATCGTTGGCTGCTCGCCACAAAGGCAACAATGTTGATCTCTAACTATGGTTAGCTCATCGAATTTCATATCTAGGGCTTCATATATTAGCAGCCGACCGGTTAATGTTGTGCCTATGCCGGTAATTATTTTGATGGCTTCCGTTGCCTGAATTGACGCGATTATAGCGGGCAATATACCTAGTACGCCACCTTCTGCACAGGATGGTACCAATCCCGGTGGTGGTGGTGCAGGGTATAGACAACGATAACAGGGGCCTTTGCTGTAATTAAAAACAGTTGCTTGACCCTCGAAACGAAAAATACTGCCATAGACATTGGGTTTGTTTAGTAGCACGCAGGCATCATTTACCAAGTAGCGAGTTGGAAAGTTATCGGTACCGTCAATTACTAAATCGTAGGGCTGGATGATATCCAATGCATTTTGAGATGAAAGCGCTGTGTGATAAGGCTGTATATTGATATAAGGGTTGAGTTTCCTTAAACGTGATGTGGCACAGTCAACCTTAGATAAGCCGATATCGTCCATGTTATAGAGTATCTGTCGCTGTAGATTTGTTTCATCTACCGTGTCATTGTCGATAATACCTAGAGTTCCTATTCCGGCAGCAGCAAGATAAAGACATAAAGGTGAACCCAATCCGCCTGCGCCGACAATCAACACACTGGCAGCCTTTAAAGCCTGCTGACCTTCAACTCCCATTTCAGGAAGCATGATATGGCGGCTATAGCGGCTTAGTTCGCTAGGAGTTAACGATGGGCTCATTTCTTACCTCCGGCAATCGCGGGAACTATTCTCAGCTCACTACCTTCATCTAACGTAGACTCCATTCCTTGCAGTTGTTTGATATCTATTTTGTTATGGAAAATATTGACGAAGTTACGTAGTTTCCCTTGCTCATCCATTAACTGGGTTTGGAGATCTGGGTATTGCGCATTTAGCGCCATTAACGCTTCACCAACGGTATTTGCATTCAGCTCTATTTGAGCTGCTTGTTCGGTAAAGCGCCTTAGCGGAGATGGGATCCTAATAGTGATGTTCATATTATTTACCTTCTACGGCTGTTGAAATTGTCCCTGCAGGGTTTCTTTTATATGTATAGGTTCTAGTTCGAAATGCTGACGATCGTCAGATAAACGCCARGAATGGTAGGTGTCGATGCTACCTTGCTTGACGGCGATGATGACATAACTTAGGCCAGGCCATGCGTGTTGTTTGTCGAAGTCAGAAGGCTGATCAGGGTGGTCTGGGTGAGAGTGAACAATGCTGATTATCGATAAACCTTCAGCGTCGGCTTGGTCTTCGGCCGTTTGATAGGCCATAGGATCAATCAGAAAACGCCGTTTTCTATAGTGTTCTTTATCATTGTTACATGGGTAGAAATAACGACCCACAGTCTTTTCATTTTCGGTTTGTGAACCAATGATGAAACCACAGCTTTCTTCCGGATAGCAGGACTGTGCCTGCTTCAACATGTCAGAAAGTATTGTTGAATCAATTTGAATGGTCATCGCCATAACCCTACACTGAAGTAACGTTCTCCTAAGTCGCAAAGTAACGTGGTGACAACGCCTTGCTTTATTTCTGTCATGAGTCGATTACATACAGCTAAATAAGCCCCAGATGATTGTCCGACGAAATATCCTTTGCCTGCCATATGCGAACAGTAGGTCTTGGCTTCATCGGCACTGACTTCTCTCCATTCGTCGACTACCTTGGGATCAAAGTTCTCGGGAATGATATCTTCGTCTTCTCCTAGTGGTTTTAGACCCTCAATGCCTGGCCATCGTTCCGGTTGTACACCAATTATTTTTACTGTTGGATCATGTTCCCGTAAGCGTTTAGCAATCCCCGTTAGCGAACCTCCGGTGCCGACGCCGCATACGAAATGAGTAATGGGGGAGGGGGTTTGCCGAATGAGTTCAACGGCAGTCCCTTCATAGTGGGAGCGAATGTTTTGTTGGTTGCTGTATTGATCACAAAAGAAATATTTCTCGGGTGAATTCGAATAAAGTTCTCGAACGTGGCGAAGTGCCTGATCATAACCTTCGAGCGGATCTGTCTCGATTAAATTTGCACCATGAGCCCTAAGCCGTTGCTTGCGTTCCTCACTGGCGTTGCCGGGAATAACGATCGTGACTTGATAGCCTAACGCGGCGCCGATCATGCCGTAGGATATACCGGCATTACCGCTGCTCGAATCCAGTATCACTTTATTTGGCGTGAGAAGCTGGTTTTTAATCGCATCGGTTAGCATGAATTTAACCGGTCGATCTTTTAAGGATCCACCAGGATTCATCCATTCGGCTTTGGCGTATAGTTGTATGTGCTTTGGGTCTGGGCCCAAAAAGCTAAGATCGATCAGAGGAGTATTGCCAATTAAATCCAACAGGTTCATTCCCACACCTCGGTTTCATATCTTGATTTAATTGCATTGTTGAGAGTCATGCTGCTACGCCAAAAAAACGGCCGACAGCGGCTGTTAAGGCCATCGCTAGGGCACCTAAAAATACAACTCTAATGGCACCAATGGTCTTTGGCGCTCCGCCAACTTGGGCAGATAGACAACCTAAGCCTGCTAGAGAAATTAGTGATAATGCCGCAACAGCAGGTATTAACAGTGCTTGAGGCGCCGTGAATGCTGCCATTATTGGCAATGCGGCGCCAACGGTGAACGTGCCGGCAGAAGAAAACGCTGCTTGAATCGGTCTTGCTCGGTTTATCTCCAATATTCCCAATTCGTCTCTAGCATGTGCACCCAGTGCATCGTAAGCCATTAGTTGGTCGACAACCTGTTTAGCCAAATCTGTACTAAGACCGCGTTTTTCATATATATCGGCGAGTTCATTTTTTTCAAACTCCAGATTGTTTTCTATGTTTTTTTTCTCAAGCTCTAAGTCGGCTTTCTCTGAATCCGCTTGGGAGCTTACGGAAACATATTCTCCTGCAGCCATAGACATCGCGCCAGCGACCAAACCCGCTGTGCCCGCAAGTAATATATTTTCGAGCGTACTATTGGCTGCGGCGACACCGATAACAAGGCTTGCAGTTGAAACGATACCATCATTCGCCCCTAGAACAGCGGCTCGTAACCATCCTTTGCGAAGTGATTTATGTGTTTCTACATGACTCACAACATGCTCCAGAATACTTGTGCATGGTAGAACCGGCTCTACATGTTATCGATAGACTAGGTTCCATTGTCGTACGATTATTCCGGTATTCCTCCCTCAGTAAGTTTTTTCGCGTTTAATAATCGTTGTAATTCTTGTCGACTTAAATCGGTTTCTTGTTCAGCGACATCGATAATGGCACGGCCAGAGGCATAGGCTTTCTTGGCTATTTCTGCGGCTTTTTGATAGCCGATGATGGGGTTTAGGGCGGTAACTAATATCGGGTTACGAGCTAAGGTTAGTTCTAGATTTTCTTTGTTTACGGTGAAAGTGCGGATAGCCTTAGTGCCCAGTAATCTTGTCCCATTACTCAAGAGTTCAATGCTYTGWARMAGRTTRWAGGCRAYMASRGGCAGCATSACATTRAGYTSRAAGTTGCCWGAYTGASCRGCRATGGTKATRGTGSYRTCRTTACCRATMACCTGAGCASAAAYCATGGTRRCRGCTTCWGGAATNMMCGGGNTTAACCTTGCCTGGCATGATAGATGAGCCTGGTTGTAACGCTTCAAGTTTGATTTCCCCTAAACCTGCCAGGGGGCCTGAGTTCATCCAGCGTAGATCATTGGCGATTTTCATTAGGCTCACCGCTAAAACCTTAAGCTGGCCAGATAATGCAGCAGCAGTGTCTTGGCTGCCGATGCTAACGAAAAAATTATCACTCACGGTAAATTGCAAACCACAAATTTTACTTAATTCCTTGACGAATAGTGAGGCAAAATCAGGGTGAGCATTGATGCCTGAACCTACAGCGGTGCCGCCCTGRGCTAGGGYRTGGAGTTCCGGTAAAAGGTTTTCTATGCGCCTGATGGATTGCAGGATCTGTCCGTCCCACGCTTCCAGTTCCTGGCTAAGGCGAACTGGCATCGCATCCATTAAATGGGTACGGCCCGTTTTGACACAATCTTCTACGGTGGATGCTTTTTCTATCAGACATTGATGAAAATCATTTAGAGCGGGAAGTAAATGACGATGTAACGCCAAGGCAGCACTCACGTGAATGGTTGTTGGTATGACGTCATTGCTGCTTTGCCCCATGTTGACATGATCGTTGGGGCTAATTTGGTGCCCAGAGTTTTTACTGGCCAACGTTGCAATGACCTCATTCATGTTCATATTTGAACTGGTGCCAGAACCCGTTTGAAACACGTCAACGGGAAAATGCTCCCGATGTAGGCCTGCGGCGATATCTTCACAGGCTTCGATGATTGCAGTGGCGTTTGATTTGTCCAATAACCCTAAGCGTTGATTACTGACGGCGGCTGCTAGCTTRATTTGWGCCAAAGCCGTGATGAACTGGTCGGGCATTTGCTGACCGCTGATRGGGAARTTGTTGACTGCRCGTTGTGTTTGCGCTCCGTATAGCGCTTGCTCGGGTACATCTACTGTCCCCATGCTGTCGGTTTCGGTTCTGGAACGAGTCATTWGTTATACCTCCAGCCGTTTCTCTTGGTAACGATACAGAGAYGTTTATAACGTTATGCTTTTTAGTTTTAGCAGAGGGGGACGAGCGTGAAATKAAAGTCGTGCAAACATTRCACCATGAGCGACATCACAATATCTAACAGGGACTTATGAAAACAGACAGTAGCTCCACAGGTTGATATGTATAATTTATCGACGCATCGGAGGGAACTRTTTTGTRAAATGTAGAGAAGGCAGCACTATTGTGTTTGCCGAATAAACTTCCAGTATGTTGATATTTAATGTGTTCTTCGCAGACTGATTGCCTGCTTACGCACCGAAGATAATTACCGAATTTTTAAAAGCCTTAATTTATTTCTATAAACCCTTGAATCTGTAGGCCAAAACGAAGGCGAGTTTATGAAGTGTCGATTATTTTTACAGGTGGAACATATCTTGTTTTTCAACCTGTTGATTAGTATTGGTATTAATTATTTGGTGTGTTTTATGCGAGTTGTTTTAGGGTGAAGAGTGNATTTGTACTACTTAAACTCTTACGCAAAACTCAATATTTCACATTAAGGAGGGCATTAGAATGAAAACACTCTATTGTTCTATTTTTTCAATGGTATGTATGTTTACTAGTGTAGTAGCAAACGCTACTCTCATCGGGTTCAGTGGCTGTGTTGGCGCCAATAGTTGTGACGTTACCATCACACCACCGAATCCGGTTTTACCTAACCCCAATGATGGGGTGCTTCTAGGTTGGGACGAAGTGCAAAATCTAACGTTGACTGAAAGTTTGCGTGTAGATCGAGTATTTGATGAAAGTGCTTCGTTTATCAGTGATGCAGGATCGGGAGATTTTTTTATTGCTGCTGGAACGGTTGTTTCAAGCCACTATTTACAGTGGGATCCAGGGATGGGTTCGGCTGGTAGAGTGCAGGCAACAATTGAACTCGATTCTCAGGTGTTCGCTTTTATTACCGATACTCAAAATCTGTTTGATACCGACGCGGCTCTTGGACTACTCGGTTTGAATTACAATGATTTTGGACTGAGGGGATTGGAGGGCGGTGATACCACTGTTTTTAATGGACCAAATACAGATATCAACTGGAGCGCATCTAGTCCTGGCGACTGGACTCGCCTAATCACCGCATTTTCACCGGGTGCAGAAGATCCTCCTCCTGAGCCAGAGCAGGCAAGCGAGATCCACGAGGCTGAGCCTGAGAAGGAAGAGTCGGAAGAAGGAAGCTACTACTCTGATGAGGAGAAGGTAGAGGAGACTCCTGTGAGAGAGCCAACGCCAGAGCCGTCAGTCCACAACATGTATTCTGAGGATGATGAGTATGAGGCGATCGTGACTGATCTCACTGATTTAGAGGTTATCCCACAGCCACCTGAGAAAGCTAAGAATGCCTTCGCTGTCACGCTCTTCTGTATTGAGAGTGCCTTCGACTCAAGAGCCAGAGACTTCCTGAGGTATGCCTTTGATCTATTCCCTGATCGAGACTTCCTAATCGTGACTCAGCCTCATACAGTGGCTGAGAGCTCCCTCCTTTCTCGATTCAGTCAGGTGAAGAAGCGAGTGAGCAATACTTTCTCACACGTGCTCTATATTCTTCATAGAGACTCACTCCTGGACATTGACATGTTTGTGAGGAGAGCCAGGTAGCACGACCTTGAAGACATCAAGCGTTACCTGACTACTGATCTTGACGATAAGGAGAAGGTGGACACTGCCATCTACCAAGCAGTCATCGATCCAGAGAGCAAGAACCAAGCTTTCGTTGCAAAGATCGATGAGACGGTAACTGGAGTCTTCGTCATCTCTAAGGATGTGAATCTTCAGTACTATAAGAGTCACTTCCACATTCAAGACAACATCCTTCTCAGCGAGCACGAGAGGAAGGGACACACTCGTCTCATCTACTCCGTCATCAACCCCATCTTCATCMAAGCCACCAGGTTCTGTCTCAAGGAGCTCCTCAGGCTCACAGCTAAGAGTTGCCTCTACTTTGAGATTGGTAACAAGACAGTTCTCCCAACCATCTTCGACGAGCTCATCACTGTTAGGTCGAGACGGTTCCCTCATTTCTTGAACAAGAAGTGGAACCATGAAAGGAACGTCTACGATGAAACTGAGGACGAGCCAAGAGACTACCAAGATGGAGCTGACAGAGACCCGCTCGATGAAGAGGAGTCCACTTTCGCATTGAGCTTCATCACCAGGAGACTTCTCTCAGAGCCAAAGATCATCAAGAACTCTAGAATCGTAGTTGTGGGAGGCTCAGACACAGGGATCTCGTTCATCGAGGCTCTTCTCTCCATCTCCTACCTCAAATTCTCGAACATCGTCTTCATCAGCCCAGGAGGCCTCCCAAACAACCACTTCGACGACAAGAAGTCGAACCTGAAAGCTTACTCCACTTCCTACACCCACGACGAGCTGAAGAGACTGATGCTTGAGAACAGAATCACTGTGATCAACGCTCGTATGRTCGATATTGATCGAGGAGACAAGAACATTGTCCTTCACAACAACAAGATCATCCCCTACGACACTCTCATCCTGACGATGGGGCTCCAGGAGAAGACGCTCTCCACTATTAACTTCGTCTCCAGAGGTATCACAACGCAGCCAGAAGGAAAACAGAGAATGGAAGGAGTGATGTCCATCGATGATCCGTACCTCTACCAGCATCTGAGAGTTGGAGGAACACTCATGAACTCCCTCACGTATAGGAAGAAGCCAGAGAAGGCGGTCATCTACGGCCGATCCATCAACTGCTACTGCTGCATCCAAGGACTGATCGAAAGAGGAGTGAAGCCACATAACATCAGCCTGGTTATTCCGAAGAGGGAGAGCCACGTCTCTGAAGGGTACAACGATGAGGATCACAGAGAGATGGAGCTAGACATGCCAGTGATCAACCCAGACGCATTCGAAGATGAGGACATCGAGTCGAAGGTGCAGGCTATGGTGACCGATCTAGGAGTCAAGATCTACAGAGACTGCCACATCAACAGTCTCACCGAAGACGATAACAATAATCTGAAGGTGTCAGTCCACTTCAAGAAACTCGATCAGATGGACGCTGAGGAGGAAGAGGAGGAAGAAGAGTACATGGACMGMTCAGACGAAGGTGAGGGCGACGAGAACGAAGGAGAAGATGGRTTCATGACTGCCAGCCAGAAGAGGAAGAAGAAGAACGAGCTGGACCTTAACTGCAAGGTGTTCATCACTGCTGGCCATAAAGATGTGGACCCAGATGTCTTCAATGCCATTCACAACAATGGGCTTGTTTATAATGGGAGGCTCATCGTGGATAAGAACTTCTAGACCACAGACCCAAGTATCTTCGCCGCAGGCTCACTCTGCGAGTTCTCAGGGAGGTACAATGCTCTCAGCCAGGGAAAGCCATTGAGAATGGACCGATACAACGGGAGAGAGATGGGATCGAGATT
>NVVG01000049.1 GCA_002402125.1 Moraxellaceae bacterium | reverse complement strand
ACAACAATATCCATGCAGGCCAGCATGATGCCTGTGGGACCACCAGAAAGCACTACCCGCTCATAGTCAAGGCCGCTCATTAGTACTTTAGCACCTTCGTCTTCTTGGCCTAATATATTTGCTGCGGGCACTTCACAGTCCTGGAATACAAGCTCACAGGTGTTGGAGCCGCGCATACCCAATTTATCGAGCTTTGCTGATTGTGAAAATCCAGCGTATGAACGTTCAACAATAAAAGCGGTGATTCCATTGGAGCCTTTATCTGCTTGTGTCTTTGCGTAAATGATGTAGGTCGTTGCGTCAGGCCCATTGGTGATCCACATCTTGCTACCATTTAACACAAAGATATCGCCTTTTTTGTCTGCGCGTAACTGCATGCCGATAACATCGGAACCTGCATTGTGTTCACTCATTGCTAGTGCGCCTACGTGTTCTCCGCTGACGAGTTTAGGAAGGTATTGGGCTTTTTGTTCCTCAGTACCGTTACGGAAAATTTGATTCACACAAAGGTTAGAGTGAGCACCATAACTTAGCGCTACAGAAGCGGATGCGCGGCTGATTTCTTCTAGCACAACCGTGTGGGCCAAATATCCAAGGCCCGCACCACCGTATTCTTCTGAGACAGTGATGCCTAGTAGTCCAAGGTCGCCCATTTTTTTCCATAATTGGTCGGGGAAGGCGTTGTTCTTATCAATCTCGGCCGCGAGGGGGGCTATTTCCGCTTGGGCGAAACGATTAACGGAATCTCGCAATGCGTCGATGGTTTCACCAAGATCAAAATTGAGCGATGGGTATAGTGTGGTCATTACGTGCTCTCTGAAGTCTGTGTTACTTGTTTTTGATCGTATTTAATGAGTTCAATACCTGCTCTCGGGCGTTCTTTAGCTCTTTTTCCATTTCTGCAATGTCGCGTTTTTGCTGTGCGAGCAAAGCGTCTTTTTCATCTAAAGTCGCCAGCATGGTTTCAAGCTGCTCTTGGTTGTCTTGCCCATGTTTATACATGGCAAACAGCGCCTGGCTTTCCGTTAGGGTAAAACCTAAACGTTTGCCTCTTAGTGTGAGTTTTAAAAGCACTCTATCTTTGGGGCAGTAAATGCGTTTTAGCCCCTCTCTCGACGGACTAAGAATGCCTTTATCCTCATAGAAACGAATGGCCCGAGTCGTCACGCCAAACTCTTTAGCCAATTCGCTAATGGTGTAGGTTGTTTTAACGGCATTTTGCATGGTGAAATTCCTGCCTATTCCCTAGTGCTAATTAAATAAGGGGCCGTAGATTGTAGAGGGAAATATAACTTTAGCTTACCTTTACGTTAACGTAAAGGTAAGCTTTGGCTGAGGAATGCATTATCTAAGGGGTGAAACAGTGTATTTAGCGGTATTTTGTTGTTATTCTTCAGCTACTTGTTAACCTGTCTTGAGTCAAAAATGTAGTGATTTTCCTGTGAGGTAAAGACTCAGCAGTGAACAACTCTATGTGGCCATAAATAAGCAAAACACGGAGTAAACATGTTTAAAACAGCGCAGATACATCAACTATTAAAACCTATTATTGCCGCCGCATTACTCTCAATGCCGGTATTAGTAGATGCAGAGACCGCCGAAGAAAAAGGCTTAGCCATCTTTGAAGAAGCCGACCAGCGCGGTGAAGGTTATGTTGATACTACCAGTGGTATGCTGATGATCCTCAAGGATAAACGCGGCAACACCAGTGAACGAGAAATGCGGGTAAAAGGCCTAGAAGGTGTGGATGGTGAAGGTGATAAAACCTTAATGATCTTTGATACACCAAAAGACCAGAAAGGCACTGCACTATTAACGTTCTCTCACTCGAATAAAAGCGATGACCAGTGGTTATGGTTACCGGCGCTCAAACGGGTAAAAAAGATCGCGTCAAAAAAGAAATCAGGACCTTTTATGGGTAGTGAGTTTTCTTTTGAAGACATTGGTGGCAGTGAGGTGGATGAATACACCTACAAATACCTCAAAGATGAAACCATAGAAGGGCAGAAATGCTTCGTCGTGGAAAGTTACCCAAAAGATAAGTACTCAGGATATACGCGGGTGGTCACCTGGATTGACCAGGAGCATTATCGAACGTTAAAAGTTGAGTTCTATGATCGTAAGAAAAGCCATTTGAAAACGTTAACTGCTACGGGGTTTAAATTATACAATGATAAATTCTGGCGTCCCGATATGTTAGAGATGATTAATCACCAGACCGGCAAAAGCACCGTATTAAATACTAAAGACACTGTCTTTATGGCTGGTTTGAAAGAATCAGATTTCACTAAAAATAGTTTAAAACGCGCTCGCTAATGCAAAATAAGGCCAGATTCTTCAGGATGAATAATTTGGCCTTTCTATGCGCAGATAACGGTAAGGAAGCCGTATGTCCCTAAGAAAGACTCTTGCTTGTATTCTTTTATTGGCCATTTGCCAACAATCATTGGCTGCATCATCCTTTTTTGATAATGGAGAATGGAGCGCAGAGTTAGGTGCGGAGTGGCGCTATTTTAATGATCCTGGAGAGTTTGGTCAGGCGCGCAGTGCATTGTCGGTGAGTGGTCAATTGGAGTATTATAGTAGTTGGAATGATAGAGATGATAGTCTCACGTTCACGCCATTTATCCGCGTAGATCAAATAGATGATAATCGAAGCCATGTTGATTTACGCGAGGCCTATTGGGGGCATGTAGGAAACAACTGGGAGACTAAGCTGGGTGTTTCCCGGGTTTTTTGGGGTAAAACAGAGTTTTTAAATTTAGTTGATGTTATTAATCAAAAGGATTTTGTAGAAGGGGATACCACCAAGAAATTAGGCCAACCTTTGATGCAGCTTTCACTGGTGCATGAGTTTGGGATCTTGGATATCTACGCCTTATTCGGTTTTAGAGAGCGTACTTTTCAAGGAGAGGAGGGACGTCTGCGAACACCGATTGTCATCGATACCGACAATGCGCGATATGATGGTGTGGAGCCGGGGAATTTAGACGTTGCCATGCGCTGGTCGCTACAGGTAACCGATAATTTGGAAATGGCGGTCTCGTTATTTTCAGGAACCAATAGAGAACCACGGTTCGATTTTAACTACGATCTTAACGACCCAAAGCTTRTTCCAGTGTATTCCCAAATGGATCAATTTGGTGTTGAAATGRAATATATCCTCGAAGGCTGGGTAGGCAAGATGGAAATGGTTAGTGTMGATACTCCTAGGGARAACTATTTTGCAGGGGTCGTTGGGGTCGAATATACGTTTTCCGAAGTATTTGAATCTGCCATAGATGTGACCTTTATCTCCGAATACCTATGGGATGAGCGCGGCGCGGATTCTGCCGGATTTCTCGAGCGTGACCTGGCATTTGGGACTCGTATCACCTTTAACGACGAGCAATCTACTGAGATGATGCTCGGGGGAATGTACGATGTTGATACAAAAGAAGCACTTTATAGTCTGGAAGCATCTCGCCGGCTTGGAGATAGTTGGCGCATAGCGCTTCTTGCTATGGTGATAGGAGAGCGGGCCGATGGTGAGCTTGGCCAAACGGTTAGCGAGATAGGCACGCAGTTGTTGGATTCAGGGTTCTTGGAGGGTGGTCTGGATACAGAGCTTGCCATTGACCTGATTGTCGATATTGTTAAGGAAAATGGGTTGCTGTTTTTGTTAACAGAGATAAATACCTATGAGGATTTTATCGACACCCTGCAACAAGCGCAAAAACTATCTAATACCGATAGAAAGCTTAGCCTGCTTGAGTCAGATGACTATATTCAGATCGAGCTGAAGTACTTTTATTAGGCGCCATGGTTGACTGCAATATGTACTCCTAACATATTGGTTTTATTAGCTTTGCTGTATTGTAACTCTCATCTATACTCTATCTACATACCGATTGTTTTAATATTTTGGTCTGAGATAAGGGTGTTTTGGTGAATATCAAGAAAAAGCTCAGTCAAGATAAAAAGATACTGAGGACCATAGATAGAATTATTGCCCAGCATGGTCACTATAAATGGGTAGGTATGATCAGTATTTTTATATTGGTCGCATTTGCGGGTGATCTTTATCGAGATCATGTTATAACCACCATGGCCTTTGGTTCGGTTGCGCTAACACTGGGAGCAATAGACTTTTTTCTTGTGGTTCGCTTTGACGCAATTTATGGTGCAGGTCCTGCGCGTTGGCGTCGATGGTTTGTGATGAATCACTGGATGAGTGGCATGTTTTGGGCCATTTTTTCTGTCAGCATTATTCTTTATTACCCGTTGAGTACCAGCGCTTTTCTAGTGGTGATGTTAGCAATAGGGATGTGCTGTTTAACCAATGTCGAATGGTCGCCTTACTACCGAGCGAATTTGATTTTCCAAAGTGCCGTATTTATCCCGCTTATCTTTTTTGTTTTATTGTCCAATACATTAAATGCCTATGCCATTGGCGCAATGTTGCTGACCATCTATGCGATGCTGCTACGGCAAGCCAAAATGCTGAATAAACGTCATTGGTCCACGATTTATGACAGGCATGAACTTGAAATGAAAGCGAGGGACCTGAATCAAGCGGTTACTATCGCAACAGAAGCTAGCCAAGTAAAAGCTAAGTTTTTGACCAATATTACCTATGAGATACGCACACCGATGAATAATGTATTGGGCATGCTTGCGTTGCTGGATGATACGCAACTCAGCCCGCAGCAACAGAAACTACAAGAGGTGGCGGTGCAATCCGGCGAATCGTTACTGCATTTGCTGGAAGATGTGTTAGATTTTTCCCGTATTGCCTCAGGTTCTGTGGTGCTTAATGAGAGCATGTTCAACTTGAGGCGTTGCATCGATCAAGTATTGGAAGTCTTAGGGCCAGTGGCTCATGGTCGGGGGATTGATTTAAGTTCGGTATACGAACGCAATGTACCCTTACGCTTAAAAGGAGACAGAGAGCGTCTAACCCAAATAGTCTCCAATCTGGTGAGTAAAGCTATCGGTGTTTGTGATGGCACCGAGGTGGTGGTTCGCATTCGCTTAGATCGTGACGATAAAATGAACGGTAGATTAAGCGTTAGTATCGTATTGGATGGGGCTGAGCTAGCGGGTAACGTGGTGGATACGGTATTCGAAGCATTCTGTCGCAGTGAAGATATGCAAGATACTAATGAAGAGACAGGGTTGGGGCTAGCGATCAGCAAGGGCTTGGTCGAGTGTATGGGCGGTAATATAGGATTTGAAAATTCGGAATCAGAAGGAACCTATTTTTGGTTTACCGCTAATGTTGGTGTGTCCACCCAGCAAGCGCAAAAAGATGATGGGGCTAAAATGCTTCGAGGTAAAATAGCATTATTAGTTGGCCTACCACGAGGAGTGGAAGAGTCACTGCGATCCGAGCTGGATAGCTGGGGTATGCACTGTACTGCAGTGGGTAGCGTTAAGGATCAGGAAAATATCATTGAGTTGTTGAAACGCCGAGAACAAGAAGGTCACCCCTATGACGTTGTTTATATAAATAGCCCGCTGCGGAAGAATTACAATTTGGACTTGTCTGAGTATATGTTAAAGAACGCGGACGTTAAGCTACCCAAACAGGTCATCATGACGTCGTTGGCACAACGAGGGATGGATGTGCAGCATCAAGATCAGGGTGTTCAAGATGTAGAATGGCTTACCAAACCGCTAACTCGGTCTAGCATTAACCATGTGTTAGCCAAGCTATTCAGTTTTGATGAGAAGCTTACGCCAAGCGATGCAAAGAGAAAAAATGACGATACCTCCGAAGAGCAGGATAAGCATATCTTATTAGTGGAGGATAATAAGGTAAACCAGATGGTCGCTAGAGGTATGTTGACTAAGCTTGGTTATCAGGTCACAACAGCGAACCATGGAAAGGAAGCGTTAAGTATTCTGGATCAAAAGCCATTTGATTTGATTCTGATGGACTGTCTGATGCCGGAAATGGATGGCTATGCAGCGACTGAAGCGGTGAGAAAACGCGAAGGTGGTGGCAAAAGAACACCCATAATCGCCATGACAGCAAGTGTTATAGAAGGAGAGGAAAGCCACTGTTTAGCAGCGGGAATGGATGATTATTTGGCAAAACCTGTGAATGTTGTTGAGTTAGGGGGTAAACTACGTGAGTGGCTTGGAGAAGGAAGAGATCAAGACATAGGCGATGATCAAGATGTTCCATTATCAGGTCAACACTAAGCAGCACAGAATAATATCGAATTTATTCCGACCTTAAATGTTATTAGACAGCATTGTTTTTACATCATTGAGTCTGAAGTTGAGCGTATCATGGAACAAAAAGTACAGTCGATTGCAGAAAAACGAGAGCAATCAAAGGGCATGAGTGTGTTGCTAATGGGAGCAACGGGTTTGGTTGGACGTTACTGTTTAGCACACTTATTAGCATCTCCGGATGTATATAAAGTAGTCGCCCCTACGCGTAGGACCATTAATAATCGAGATAAAAAATTACGCAATGTACTGGTTGATTTTGACAATCTTGATGAATTTGAAGAGCTATTTCAGGTGGATGCGATTATCTGTTGTCTAGGGACAACGATTAACCAAGCGGGTTCACGCAGCGCATTTCGAAAAGTTGATTTTCATTATGCGTTAGAAACAGCCCAATTGGGGCGTTCCAATAAAGCTAAAGCTTTTTATCTAGTTTCCGCAGTGGGTGCTGATCCCAAATCGCCTTTCTTTTATAGTCGGGTAAAGGGTCAGTTAGAGAATAAATTGCGGGAGCTTGAATATCGTAACCTATCCATTTATCGGCCATCCTTGCTAATAGGTGATCGAGAAGATAGGCGTGGTGCAGAAAACTTTTTGGCCAAAATCGCTAGTATTACTAATCCGTTATTAAGCGGGCGGCTTACCAAATACGCCGCAATTAGTGCAGAGCAGGTAGCCAAAGCGATGGTAAATGAGTGCACCTTCAAAAAGACGCCGGCTAAGAAAAAGCCAGTCGTGAATATATATAAGCACGATACAATCGTCACACTGGCCAATAGCCCAGAATACTTACTAGCAGAATAATCTTGATTGAGGAAACAGTATTGTCTTTTGTAACCTGTGATTTGTGTGACGAGAACCCAGAATCAGTAAGAATTGTAGAGCCCTTATTCACCAATTATGGCGGTAAGAAAGCATTTTACGGAGAAATACTGACGGTTAAATGCCATGAAGATAATTCTCTGGTGAAAGAGCATGTGGCCAATCCAGGCAATGGTCGAGTGATGGTGGTTGATGGTGGCGGTTCTTTACGCTGTGCTTTGCTTGGCGATATGTTGGCAGAAAAAGCGGCTCAATCGGGTTGGGCAGGTTTAATTATTTTTGGGTGTATACGTGATGTGGATGAGATTGAGAAGACTGATCTTGGAGTGCAAGCGCTACGAGTCATCCCAATTAAAAGTAATCGGCAAGGTGTCGGCCAGTTAAATATCCCTGTTACCTTTGCAGGTACCACGTTTAACCCCGGTGAATATGTCTATGCGGACAATAACGGCATCATAGTATCTTCTGAGGCGTTGACCTTGCCGGAGTAGGCTCTTTGGCCTGTTTATATACAAATCAACCCTGTTTATATCCATTGTATGGCATGGATTGGTTGTAATATGCCCTATCTTTTCTACTCTTAAGGGAGGTCTGGAGAAAGAATAGAAAAGAGGTTAGCCATATTGTTGCAAGGTGAGGAACGGTCTAAGTCGCGGATATCAACCCGTTATGTTTGGTGGGTACCGGCGCTGATTGTGGTAGTGTTATTTCCGGTTAGTCTATATAACCAGATGTTATTTCATACGCTAGTGGAGTTGTCTGCGGTAGGCGTTGCAATAGCGTGTTTTGTGGTCGCCTGTAATACCTATTCATTTTCTAAAAATAACTATCTGTGTTTTTTGGGGGTAGGTTTTCTTGGGGTCGGGATATTCGATCTTTTTCATGCMCTGTCATTCAATGACCTGCCATTTTTCACCTCAAACACCGTTGGCTTCGAACTACCGTTCTGGTTTTTGGCTCGATGCCTTGAAGCTCTGATTTTGCTAGTTGCGCCATTTGTTATTACCCGAAAAATAAGGGTAGGGCGCCTTTTCTCCATTTATGCAGTGATTGTCGTACTCGCAACATGGGCTGTTATTGATGGCAAGCTGTCTTTTTTACAGTCGGCCGGTACCGATGCACTTCTTGGCGGGGTTAATAGTGGTTTTGTCATTGTAGGAATGCTCTTGGGTGCATTGGTTGTACAGTGGTACAAACGCGACAACATAGACAATAAAGTATTTGTGTTGGTTGCCGTGGCGATCATATTAGCGGTTTTGGTGGAGCTGGCTGTCACGTTGTCACTCCTTTTGTCAGAACACTCCCAAGGTTATCTGGCCTCACTTGGCCATTTTCTAAAATTATTTTCATTCTGGGCGATTTATGTTGCATTGCTAGAGTCGTCGTTAAAACAACCATTCTGGCATTTGTTTAAGGAAGTGAGTGTACTAGCAGAGCGAAAAAAACAGCATAAACAACATTTGTCGGATGTGGAAAATAGATTGGCGCAACTATTTCAGGCAGTAGAACAAGTAGAATCTGCGGTAGCGATAGCAAATGCAGCAGGTGAAATTGAATATGTTAACTGGGCGTTTACAACGTTAACCGGTTACAGCTTTGAGGACGTGGTGAAGAGCGGTCCGGGTATGGTTGATGCAGAAAATGCCCCGGTTAGAATTAGCGCCGATGTGAAAGAAAGTTTGTTGGCAGGTAAGAAGTGGACAGGCATATCAGAAAGTCGCAAAAAAGATGGTAGCTATTATTGGGCGACACAGTCTGTAACACCGCTAAAAAATGATATAGATGAAATAACACATTTTGTGTCCATATCAGAAGATCAAACCCCGCTGCATGACGCCCAAGAAACTATCAAACAGCTGGCATTTTATGATTCCTTAACGGAATTGCCCAACAGGCGGTTAATGGCAGATAGGTTGCAGCAAGCGGTTGAGCGAGTGCAAAGATATCCAGAACAGATGGTTGCTGTGATGATCTTTAATCTGGATAACTTTAAGAATGTTAATGATATGTACGGTCACCTATATGGAGATCTGCTGTTACAAAAAATAGCCAAGATATTTCAAGCTAGGGTAAGAAAGGAAGATACAGTTTCTCGGGTGGGAGGCGACGAGTTCGCCATTATCCTAAGTGGTGTGCAAAGTATTGAGCGCATTGCTGATGTGGCGAGTGGTATAGTCGAAGTTTTGGCCAAGCCTATTGCTTTGCAAGAGAATCAAGTTGTAATAGGTACCAGCATAGGTATCTCTGTGTGCCCCAAAGATACCATTGATGCCAATGTGTTGTTCGATAATGCGAATACAGCGATGTATTGTGCAAAAGAAAAAGGTAAAAACAACTTCCAGTTTTATCATGAAGATATGAATTTACGCATTCATGAGCGTTTGGTGTTAGAAGGGAAGCTCCGACATGCCATCGAGAAAGAGCATTTTGCCCTCTATTATCAACCTCAAATTGATCTGGCTACCAATGAAATAATAGGGATGGAGGCGTTAATTCGTTGGATTGACCCTGCTCAAGGTATTATTTCTCCAGCCACATTTATTCCGTTGGCAGAAGCTACCGGCATGATCGGTAAAATTGGCGATTGGGTTATACGTAAGGCCTGTGAAGAAACGCGCTGGTTACAAAGTCAAAACTTTCCCCAGGTAAAGGTCGCGGTCAATGTCTCCGCCTATCAGTTCCGTCAAGGCGATCATTTGTGCAATGTTGTTAGCGAAGCTTTAAAAGATACAGGTCTGGAACCGAAGTTTCTCGCTATAGAATTAACCGAAAGTGTGTTGATTAATAATGTAGAAGAAACTATCGAGGTATTGCTTAAGCTAAAAGCCTTGGGGATCACTCTTGCCATTGATGATTTTGGTACTGGTTATTCATCGCTAAGTTATTTGAAAAAATTCCCCATAGATACCCTCAAAATAGATCAGTCCTTTATCCGTGATATATTAGAAGGGGTTAACGATGCGGCAATTGTCAATGCGATTATTTCGATGGCCCATAGTTTAGGCTTAAGTGTGCTAGCCGAAGGCGTTGAAACGGGGGCGCACAATGATTTCCTCACCGATCATAAATGTGACTATGCCCAGGGTTATTTATATTGCCGACCCAAGCCTGCCAGAGAGTTGTTAGAGTTTTGGGAGTCAGGAGAACTGAATAAAAAATTATAGAAAGGTTATCTCTAGAAATAGACCTAGACCTAGACCTAGACCTAGACATGAAAAAGCCGGGGCCTGATAATCAGGCCCCGGCTTTTTTGTCTTACAACTGTGTCTGACTTTAAAGCATCTTAAGGAAGAAGGTGGCTAACAGCGTCACGCTCTTCTTGAAGTTCTTTTTCTGTCGCAGTCATGCGCTCACGGCTGAAATCACTGATTTCAAGGCCTTGAACGATTTCCCAGTCGCCGTCTTTACATACACAAGGGAAAGAATAGATAAGACCCTTATCGATGTCATAGCTTCCATCGCTATAGACACCCATGCTTGTCCAATCGCCTTCAGGAGTTCCTAACGCCCAATCACGCATATGGAAAATAGCAGCGTTAGCTGCAGACGCCGCACTAGAAGCACCACGAGCATCGATAATTGCCGCGCCACGCTTTTGTACAGTAGGAATGAATTCTTCTTTGTACCATGCATCTTCAACCTGGCCAGAAGCTGCTTCACCTTTAACGGTTGTGTTAGAGATATCAGGATACTGAGTAGAGGAGTGATTACCCCAGATAAGCATTTTTTCGATGTCAGTTACTGCAGAACCCGTCTTCTGAGCAAGCTGAGTCATTGCACGGTTATGATCCAAACGTGTCATCGCAGTGAATTGACGAGGATCGATGCTTGGTGCATTACGCTGTGCGATTAGAGAGTTAGTGTTGGCAGGGTTACCGACAACAAGAACCTTGATAGCTTTGTTGGCTGCTGCATCAATGGCTTTACCTTGAGCAGAGAAGATAGCAGCGTTAGCTTCTAGAAGATCTTTACGCTCCATACCAGGTCCACGAGGACGAGCACCAACAAGCAATGCATAGTCGGTATCTTTAAATGCAACCATAGGGTCGTCAGTTAAAACCATTTCCTGTAGAAGAGGGAATGCACAGTCATCAAGTTCCATAGCAACACCTTTAAGGGCGTTAAGCGCTGGAGTGATTTCAAGTAACTGAAGAATAATGGGTTGATCTTGACCCAACATTTCGCCAGCGGCGATGCGGAAAAGTAGTGAATAGCTGATTTGGCCAGCTGCACCGGTCACTGTGACGCGTACAGGTTGTTTCATTGAATTGCTCCTACAAAGGGATGGTTTTTCTCGGGGGGATTTTATTCCTCAGCGAGGGGAAATTCCAATAAAAACGAAAAAGAAGTGAAAATTTAGTTAAAAGAAGCGGGTTTTGAGCGGTTTAACCGGGATTTTGTCAGGAAAGTGACCAGAGGTGAGTGAAAAGTGATCAAGCATTCACACTTCTTCGTTAACAAATACACCCTGTCGAGAGGCAGGTGTGGTGTTTTCTTCACCAGAATTAGCCAAGATTTCACGAATTTGGGGAGAGTTGCGCAAAAAAGCCATGCGCCGATCATCTCGACGCCGATTAAAAGCCACGTCTTGATTTGCCTTGCGGCGCTCCCATTTCCGGCCGCGCCGATCTCTACGCTTCTCTGGCGTTTCCTGTGGCCGTTGTTCGACAGGTATGGCACGAGTGGTCTCGTGGATCTTTAAGGAACGGCTGGACTTTAACCGTTCTACCTGGCGTTTTTCTATGGGAGGCATGGGTAACATAATGGTTTTTGCCTGCTATACCCTAATTAGGTTAGCAATATAGCTCCTCTAATAACTGTCAGAAAAAGATTAATAACTAGATGGTATTTTACCCTCTATTAATGTTATCGGCAAAAGTCCGTAAGTCTTTAATTTCACTGTGTTTTACCATGAGGTGGCAAATATGCGACAAAACGCCAAGGGTGTTATATTGAGATCACAGCGTGATAGATGATTAACAGCGCCGAACCGGATACACTATGACTACTGACTTTTGGTGTCAGAATACAGCCTGTTTAGCGTAAGGACCCCCATGGAAATACAAACCGCAATAGAAAAGAAACTGCAAGATGCTTTTGAATTAGCACACTTAGCGGTAGAAAACGAAAGCCATATGCATAGCGTACCGGCAAACTCTGAAACCCACTTTAAGGTAGTATTGGTCTCCAATGCGTTTAACGGTAAGCGTTCGGTATCCCGTCACCAGATGGTCTATAAAGTGTTATCTGAAGAGTTGCATGGCCCGGTACATGCGTTAGCGATCCATACCTACWCCAATGATGAGTGGGAAAAGAATAACGCCTCTGCACCGTTATCGCCAACCTGTAAGGGTGGCAGTAAACACGATCCACAAAATAAGTAATTGTTGTTTAARTTATAGTTTAATTTATTTAGCCCCATTTTAACCCCATTCTCAGACTATCTCCGTTTATAACAAACATAAGGCCTTGTAACGCACTGTATGTTTAGTTTATTAACGGAGAAATACTATGAAACATTGTACACCTACGGGTATAGCGCTCGCGGTTAGTGGGTTGGTTTTATTATCGGGTTGTGGCGTTAGTGATAACCTCACATCGCCTGAATCCTCAGAGCAACAATCTTTAAAACAGCAATYAGCTGAAACATTGCAGAAACCTCCTGCGCAGMCAGCRCCCGWGAGAATGGTCAAACAGTCGCATAAACCGATGCATCAGCTCAGCCAGGATATATCCATGGTTGAAAAAAAAGTCATTAAGCATGCGGCGCCAATTTCGCAAGGTATAAGAGCCGCAACATCATCCTTAAGTGACAGTGCGCGCAGTAAATCGATGTTGGGACTGACCTACTCGGGGATACAAATGCATCCCGCCTATGATTATTTCGATGCTGACAGAGAACAATATCAATCAACCGTCGAAAACTCCGTTCATTTAACCGCAGAGACACCGGTATCTACCTTTAGTATTGATGTCGATACGGGTAGTTATAGCAATGTAAGGCGATTTATTAATAATGGCAACTTGCCTCGGCAAAATGCCGTCAGGGTAGAGGAGCTGGTTAACTATTTTAATTACGACTATCCACAACCGGATACCGCCGATAGACCATTTTTAATTACCACAGAAATGGCCCCGACCCCTTGGAATTCATCGTCACAGCTATTGCATATTGGCATTAAAGGATATGACGTCGATAGATCCTCATTGCCCAATGCCAACCTGGTTTTTTTGGTTGATGTATCCGGGTCGATGAACTCGCCACAAAAGCTTGGCTTATTAAAACAATCCTTAAAATTGATTGTGCAAAAGATGCGTGCAGAAGATCGAATTTCAATTGCCGTCTATGCCGGTGCATCAGGTGTGGTATTGGACGGAGAGTCGGGCAGCAATAAAGCCAAGATATTTCGAGAAATTGATCAATTTCAGGCAGGAGGCAGTACCAATGGCGCCGCGGGAATACAATTGGCGTATCAACTGGCACAAAGCCATTTTATTAAAGGCGGTATTAATCGTGTTCTATTAGCCACTGACGGGGATTTTAATGTCGGTACGGTTAACTTTGAGGCGCTSATCGACATGGTGGMAACGCGCCGCCAATCGGGTATTTCGTTGACCACACTAGGTTTTGGTCAAGGCAATTATAATGACCATCTGATGGAGCAGTTAGCCGACAAGGGTAATGGTAATTATGCTTACATCGACACTTTGCAAGAGGCGAGAAAAGTCTTGGTGGAAGAAATGGCCTCAACGCTGCATACCATCGCCAAGGACGTGAAAATTCAGGTAGAGTTTAACCCCTCAGTGGTACAAGAATACCGGCTTATTGGTTACGAGAATCGCGCGTTAAAGCGGGAAGATTTTAATAACGATAAAGTAGATGCAGGAGAGGTAGGGGCAGGGCATTCTGTTACTGCGCTATACGAAGTGACGTTAGTTGGGCAAAAAGGTCAGCAGGGACATTTGATCGATCCGTTGCGTTACGGCAAAACGACTGCTGTAACTAATTCGGTTAAAACCGAGCAATCCAATTTTTCATCAGTCAATCCTGATGAAGTAGCCTTTGTAAAACTGCGCTATAAAAAACCCAGTGAAGACGCCAGCCTGTTAATGACCCATCCCGTACAGACGTCATCGATAAAAAATAATTTTGACCAGGCCAGCGATCGATTTAAGTTCGCCGCTGCAGTCGCGGGTTTTGGTCAGATACTGTCGGGCGGAAATTTCACCCGGAATTTCACCCTACAAAATGTCGAAAGCATTGGGGTTTCATCAAAAGGCAGCGATGTATCGGGTTATCGTAGTGAATTTGTGAATTTAGTGAGGTTAGCCAAGGAGCTGCAATCTAAAGGTTAGATTTAGCACAGGGCATTTGTATCATAGCACTGGCTGTGACACACTTGCTCTGCAAATTTCAGCGCACCTTTTTAATACGATTTTTACCGGCCATACGCAAAGGCATACTCATTGGTTCAAGGGTTGATGGAAGTAGAACAAACAGATGAAGCGTTGATGCTTCTATATGGCAATGGGGAGGCCAGCGCGTTTGAGCGCCTGTATCATCGACACAAAGGCAGCATGTATCGATATATTCAACGCAACGTTGGAACCCTGTTGGATTGTGATGAGGTGTTTCAAGATGTTTGGGCAAAGGTGATCAATGCCGCCCCTCGCTATCAAGCCGCGGCTAAGTTTACCACCTGGTTGTACACCGTTGCGCATAACTGCATCGTTGATGGGGTGCGCAAACATCAGCGAAGCCCTGTAGCGTTGGTGCCAAATGGCAATAGCGAAGGTTATAGCAACGGGAATGAAGAAAATGAGCTGGCAGAATCCGATCGATTAGTATCCGATTATGCGACTGATGATCCCATGAAGAATGTTAGCGTGCAGCAGCAGATTGACCAGCTGTTAATCATACTCACCGGTCTACCGATAGACCAACGAGAGGTTTTTTTATTAAAACATGAAGCCGGATTTAGCATTGTCGAAATAGCAGAGATAATCGGCGTTGGTGAGGAAACTGCCAAGACCCGCCTACGATATGCGATGAAAAAGATTCGAGCCGCCATGAGCGGCGCCCAAGATGTAGGAGAACAGTATGAGTAATGATAAGTTCTCAGATGACGATTTCATCGGCCAATTATACGGTGAATCGAAAGCACAGCAGGGGCCTCCTAAGGCACTTGATGACGCTATTCTATCGATGGCAAACCAGCAGGTTCCTATCGTTGGCGATGCGGCGCTAGATGAACCTCAACAAGAACCTCAACAAGATAAGCAAAAAGACAATATTGTCCCCATTAAGAAACGTTGGGCTATACCAAGATCTTTGGTAGCCTGTTTAGTCCTCAGTTTTATGGTTGGATTGATTTTTCGGGAAAACGCCGATCAATTAATGATAAGTGATCCCACAGAACTGGATTACGCAATGCCACATTCAGCCATAATGAGCTCTTCGGCCGATGCCGACGTCAGTTCAGTGGCCGCACCTATATCCGCCCAGATAAAGAAATCGGCAACGGCAACAACCATGCGGCTCAAAGAATCAGCCCCACAACGCGCGATGTCAGGATTGCGACGGGAGGCTGTAGTGCCTGGGAAAGTGCCTGGGAAAGTGCTTGAAAAAGTGTCTGAAAAAGTCATGATTAGATCACTGAAGTCTTCAGCTGCAACGAGCCCAGAACCCATCAAGCTAATGAAACAAGCGAAAAAGAAACAGGCTTCACCGGCAAGGCTATCTGAAGGCAGGATTACACAGATACGTGAATTTTCCAGCTCCAGCCAACCGGCAACGATCTCAGCAGAGCAAGAATCAACAGCGCAGCCCATTGAGTTATCCGACGACATGGTGCTGGTCATACCCGACGAGGTTAAAAAACGTATTGTTGAAATACGGGTCGCACGTGACCACGGGGATTATGATGAAGCCCTAGTGTTGTTAAGGCAGTTTAAGCTGGATTATCCAACAATGCCGTTGCCTGACGATGTTGCCATAATGGAAATAAGATAACTTTGAAGGGGCGTTGATGCGACACGGTCATATGGCGGTAGAAGAAGGTGTAGGCATGAAATGGCATGTAATGATTATGCTATGGCCCTATTTTCTCGAATTTAGATCACGGGTTTTCTTGGCAATGGGTTGCCTATTGCTGGCAAAAGTAGCCAGCATCAGTATTCCATTTTTGCTTAAAGACATCGTCGATACCCTGGATGCGGTGAATCAAAACCCCAAAGCGCTGATTGTTGTGCCTATTGGTTTGGTGCTGGCATACGGTGCCGTACGCTTTATTAATGTGCTATTAAATGAGTTTCGTGACACCTTGTTTGGGCGCGTAACTGAACGCACCATACGTCGCATTAGCCTTAAAACATTCCAACATCTGCATCGGTTAGACCTGGATTTTCATTTAGACCGAAAAACCGGTGGTTTATCCCGTGATTTAGAACGTGGTACTACGGGCATTAATTTTCTAATGCGGTTTATGGTATTTAATATCGTACCAACCTTAGTGGAAGTGTTGTTGGTAGTTGGACTGTTGTTTTATAACTACGGCATCGTTTTTGCGCTGATTACCCTGGTTTCGGTGATTTGTTATGTGGCCTATTCAATAACGGCGACCGAATGGCGAACCCGTTTTTTGCGTGAAGTTAACGAAGCTGACTCTGCGACCCATTCCAGGGCCGTTGATAGTTTGCTAAATTACGAAACCGTAAAATATTTTACCAACGAAGATTACGAGGCCGAACGGTACGATAGTGAACTCGCCGTATGGGAGAAGGCCAAGCGAAAAAATCGTTTGACTCTATTTGCATTAAACTCGGGTCAAGCAATGATTATCGCCATTGCCATGACCAGTATGTTGGCGTTGGCGGCGCAAGGCGTCGCCAATAATGAGATGACCATCGGTGATTTTGTGTTGATTAATGCCTTTATGATGCAGCTTTTTATTCCGCTGAATTTTTTGGGGTTTGTCTATCGAGAGATCAAAGGTTCATTGGCAAATATTGAAAAAATGTTCGACCTGTTAGCGAGAAAGCCTAAAATTAGCGATACCGATGCGTCAATCACCTTGCAGCTTCAGCAGGGCCGTATTGAATTCGATAATGTGTCCTTTCACTATCAAGAACAACGACCGATATTGACCAATGTAAGTTTTACCGTGGAACCAGGAACAAAGGTCGCCGTGGTGGGTGAGAGTGGCTCGGGTAAATCAACCTTAGTGAAATTGCTATTTCGTTTCTATGACACCATAGAGGGCAAAGTGACTATCGACGGCATTGATATTCGCAGCGTGACTCAGCACTCCTTGCGTCAGGCTATTGGTATTGTGCCCCAAGACACTGTGCTGTTTAACAATAGTATTTTGGAAAACGTACGTTATGGACGGCCAACGGCTAACGATGAGCAAGTGATGAATGCCATTCGTATGGCACACCTGGATCAATTCATTCAAGACCTCCCTAAAGGTGTTGATACCGTTGTGGGAGAGCGGGGTTTAAAACTCTCCGGTGGTGAAAAACAACGGGTAGCCATTGCCCGTGCCATTTTAAAAGCGCCGCCCATTCTCGTGTTTGATGAAGCGACCTCATCATTGGACAGCAAATCTGAGCAGGCTATTTTGAGAGCCATGCAGGAAGTTACTGAAGGTTATACCAGTTTGGTCATAGCCCATCGACTATCGACCATCGTGGATGCTGATAACATTGTTGTGTTACATCGAGGACAGGTGGTAGAACAAGGAAATCATGCAACGTTATTGGAAAAGGACGGCGTCTATGCCAAGTTGTGGAGCATACAGCAGCAAGAAGCCACTATCTTAGAAGCTGAACGCTAAACCTGCCGCGGCACTGCTAGATTCCCAAACCACTTCGTTAAGCTGTGTTCCCGCAGTGTCACCGTTGGCAAAGTAGACAACATCATCACCTTCGAATGTTTGCCAGTTTTCGTAGCGGTATGATGCCCATAGAGCGAATCGAGGGGTAATGTTGAGCTGATAATTAAACTCGATATTGCCGCCAACACCTAGGGCCCAGTGAGCAAAGCTTTTTGGGTGAGCAAAATCGGTGCGCAGGTTCCAGTTGGCTTCAGCATAATAATCGATATAGAAGAACTCTAGGCGCAGCCCAAATTGATGCATCTTGCCTTGGTAGACGGTATCGAGGGCCAAAACTGCGCTGTTCCATTGAGTTTCATAAGAGCTATCGAGTACTGAGGTGAATGCATGGGGGGTAAAGGAAGAAACGCGTGTATCCAATACTTGAAAGCCTTCCTGCATTTTAATTTTTTGTCGACTGTAGTTGTAGCCGATCAACGGGGTCATAGAAACACGATCGTTTAATTGAATCGGGTAACCCAGCAGTAGTTTTCCATCCAACGAGGTAGAGCCCTCTGGGTTGGAGTGGCTGCGGCTATACTCCTGTGTTCGATTATCCCCATTATAGTCAGAATCAATGACGTTGCCTTGATTGGTGGTGCCAATTTTGAATGAAGCCTCAATACTAAAGTCACGCAAGAAACCTTTGTTGATCTTGGCGTTTATCCTGCCATGAGTCTCAGTAAAGAGTAGATCGGTAAAGGTTAATTCAGATAGAATGTTGGGGGTTTTATCACCGGCCTTGTTGCTGGCGATATTCCAACGCAATTTAGCCTCACGTTGGGCTAACCCGGCAGAAAAAGTAATGTCGGCGTAAGCCATGTTATTGTTGGTTTCGTTGTCGTCGATTGAGGACGTTGCTGCTTCCTCGTCGTTGGGGCGGTCAGTATAAAACCAGGTTTCAGCCTGAGCACCTGACGTCAGGGAAATACTGATGAAAAGCACAGCGACCAAAGACATAGCAATATGAGAAGAGGCCACTCTGCGTAGAAAGAAAATACAATGATGTAGGAAATGGCCAAAAACTAACATGGTTACTGCTTCCCAAATTTATTCTTATTACTTTGTATGATTAATGATCTGTATTAAGTTATAGAGGTAAAACAAATATCAGGTAAATACCTGTTTTTTATAGGTTTTCTGCCTGATATAAGGCGATGATATGGAAGGTGTAAAACAGCAGTTAAGTCATGTGGTTACGGGTGATTCTGCTAGTGAGGCAATATCTGACAAATAATTGTCAGTTTTTCCTATAATCGATCAATATATGTACGATAATGGCTAGAATTGTTCAATATATGACCAATAAAAAGCTTGGAAGGTAAAGGTGGTTGAGTATTCGTTGGTTTTTTGTAAGCGAAAAACTATTACTATTATTGTTAGGCCAGATCTGTCGGTAGAGGTGCGCGCCCCTAACCGAGTTTCTAAAAGAGAGGTTGAGTCCTTCGTGCACCAAAAGCAGGCGTGGGTTGTCGCCAAGCAGAACGAATTCTCCCAGCGACCCACGCCACATCAACCCGTATTCAGCGAGGGGGCAGATCATTACTTTTTAGGTGAGAGTCACCGGCTGGTTGATATCGCTCCTGCTGCAATAAAAACAACAAAAACAACCCTAACCACCCAGCTACCAATACCGCTGGGACTAGAGTTAGATATGGCGCAAGCTACCATTGCGCTAAAAGGTATCCAGCAGGCTGCGCCAGAGAAGGTGGAACGTAAATTGGAGCAATGGTATCGGCACGAGGCCTTAGCGCTGTTTACTGAGCGCCATGCCTATTGGCGAGAACAAATGCAGGCCTATCACTTACCTGACTCTCATGTGGTCATAAGAAAGATGAAGCGTCGCTGGGGGAGTTGCAGTTCTAGAGGCAAGATCACCTTCAGCACCACCCTAGCCAAGTATCCGTTACCCTGTGTGGACGCCGTGGTAGTACATGAACTGTGTCATTTATTGGAATTTTCTCACAACAAGCGTTTTTATCGATTTATGGACCAGGTATACCCCAACTGGAAACAATACGATAAACAGTTACAGCAACTGAGTTGGCAATATTAGTCGTCCCTAATCGCCCATGGCTTAGGTATACTGCAAACACTATTGAATTTTCTGATAAACACCGCATATAGAACAGAATAAAAGAAACAAGCAAAGGACAAATGACGATGGATAACCAAGCGCTTTGGGAAGCAATTCGTAATGAAGTAGTTGCGGAAGCCAGTAATGAGGCCATACTCGCGAGCTTTTTTCACGCCACCATTCTTAATCATGACAGTTTAGAGGCGGCGTTAAGCTTCCACCTGGCGAATAAACTTGATTCGCCCACATTGCCCGCCATCGCGGTGCGGGAGATTATCGAACAAGCGTTCCTTGACGATGCCAGTATCATTAAAGCTGTATGCCAGGATATCCGTGCCGTGGTTGAGCGAGATCCCGTATGCTCAAAATTCTCCGTGCCCTTATTATATTTCAAAGGTCTGCACGCATTAGAGGCATATCGTGTATCCCATTGGTTGTGGAACCAAGGTCGGCACTCGTTAGCGTTTTTCTTTCAAAACCAAATTTCGGTGGTATTTGGCGTCGACATTCATCCTGCCGCTAAGATCGGTGCTGGCATCCTACTTGATCACGGCACAGGTATCGTGGTGGGTGAAACCGCCGTCATCGAAGATGATGTGTCCATCATGCAGCAAGTTACCTTAGGCGGAACCGGTAAAGAAATTGGCGATCGTCACCCTAAAATTCGTCGTGGTGTCTTGGTAGCAACCGGTGCCAAAGTGTTGGGCAATGTTGAAGTCGGTGAAGGCGCCAAGATTGCCGCTGGCAGTGTGGTACTTTCTGACGTGCCACCGCATACAACGGTCGTGGGTGTTCCCGCCAAGGTCGTGGGGCGACCCGATTGCAGTGCTCCATCGCTAAACATGGATCAAAATATCGATGATTGATGATTTAACCGTGGCATTCAATTAGCCATGCAAGCTGATCTTGCTACTGCAGCGATAAACTTCCCGGTCAACGACACCACGTTATCTCACCTGGTGCATGCACAACAATCTGGCCAGTCTTGTGTGCCGATTTTGCAGCGCTGCTCAGGACTCGAGTTGGCGGGGTTATGTGTTTTAGATAGCGTTAGTAAAAGTATGGCGAAAGCCGGCACGGTTCAATCCAGTATTGTTGAAACTAGCATTGATAAAACCAAACATAAGCAACAGATCCAGCTCAATAAGTTAGAGCGAGCGTTGGGCGTTGTTGCGGATGATATTGCAGAGCAGGGCGATAGCGCAAAACGAGCGGTGATCTCTCGTGTACGTCAGGCGGATTGGGCGCAGATCGTCGCCTTATTACCATCGTTGCCGATTCAATTAATGAACGCAGACGACGTGAGTGACAATGCCCAGCTCAGTGAGCAGGGGGTATTCGACAGTGCCGCACAACAGCACAGAGAATATGAAGACCAAGAACCCTTGTACCGCACCAAGAACACCACTTACAACTTTAACATCGTCGGCATAAAACAGCACGACGAACAAGATATCCTGATACATGAGTTAGCCCGCAATCCCGAAGAGTCCTTATCCCTGCAAGGCGTTGCAGGCTGCGGAAAAACCACGCTGGTGGCGCGCATATCACACCTGTTTAATGAATACTCCACCTTATACCTCACCAAAAACATGGACCAGATTAAAGCGATTGCCCCCAAGTTAGGTAAGTCGATCAAATCCTGGACCTTTGACTATTTAGCCCACTATATTCTGTATTATAAATGGAGCGGCAAATCCTACTGGGGGCGTCGGTTAGAGCTAAGACCAGACCACACCAAATTGCGCCCACTCAGTTACCACCAAATAGCCGGCATAATTAACGCCGTACCGATGAATGGTTATACCGCAGAAACTGTTGCAAAAATTATCGACCGTACCGTTACTAATTACTGTGCGTCGGCCGATATTGATATTGGACCCCAACACTGTCCCTGGCAGGTCGATAACCTATCACCCACGTTATATGTGGAACTGGCCAAGACCTATTGGAAAGCCATCAAAAACCCTGATCCTGGTTCAAACATTCCGATCTTGGGTATTCATCAAATTAAGCTAGTAGAAGAAAACCAACTGGCGATCCCCGCTAACTTTAATTATGTCATCGTGGACGAATCCCATGATCTGACAGGTTCAATGGCCGCGATTATCAAACGTAGCCCCCAGGCGATCATCGCACTCGGTGATCGATTTCAGATTACCGATAGCAAAGCCATTTGCCGCCCGGGGCAAAACGGTACGTTAACGCCGCCATTAGAGGGTCCGGTAGTGCGAGATCGGCACTTATTTCAATCCATGCGTGCCGGTAGCAATGTCGACTCAGTATTTAATGAGGTGTTATCAAAACATGTCGCCATAGAGCTACCCGGTGAGTTCCACGGTGTCAGCGCTAGAAATACCACCATAACCGCCTATACAGAATTCACCCCGCCTGACTCACCCTGCGCCATGTTATCCCGAGATTACTGGTACGCGTTTATTGCCATCGTGCAACTGGCTCAAGCCAATCGTCCCTTTGTTGTGATGCCCGCAACCTTGCGCACACTGCAATCATTGATCCCGCAATCCTTAAGTTATCTACACGGTTACCAAACCCAACGGAGTCACTCACAACTTATGGGATATGACAGCTGGGCCGAACTGGTAGAAAATACCGGCGCCAACAACGGGTTGGCGGATACCGCCGCGTTTTTCCGCAAAGGTTTCACCTCCGCGCAATTTACCCAGTTGTTGTCCCGCCAGACCAGGGTCTATACGCCCGATTGTTACTCAGATTGTTACTACGTCGGATTAGTCTCAGAATCTAAATCCAAAGAAATGTCCCGCGTGATGTTAGCGCCGGATGTGTTTGATGAGCATATCCTGCAGAAAAAGGAACAACGCACCCGCATGTTAAACGTTATCTATACCGGCATGTCGCGGGCCCTAGATGAAATCATCTTGCCCAAAAAGGAAAGTGAATGGTTGTTGGAAAGTTAATGGTTAGTGAAAAGTTAATGTTTGGTGAAAAGTTAAAGGTAGTGATATAGATGACCTGGGAAGCCATGTACGAAGAAGAAATATTAGAGTTAGTGGGTGCCGCTTGGGGAGCGATGACGGCTGCGCAAAAGCAAATTTGGGAAAAAGTTAAAATATCCCCCGAGAAATGGCCCATCGACTGTGACCTGAATGAGCTCGATGTAGTAGAGGATAACGTTGACATCGATGAGGATGAAATCAGTGTAGAGGATACCTTTGACATCGATGAGGATGAAATTAGGGAAGAGGATACCCTTGACATCGATGAGGATGAAATCGGTTTTTGGGTGGTGGCGGTATTTGAAAACACCGTGCTGTGGTACAACGATCGAGAAGAAGGTTTTAACCTATCCAAATATCGACCCTATGGAACTATCGCCCAATACGGCAATAAACAAGATGACCTAGAAGTCGCCTTTCAAAAAGCGATTGATACCGGCTTGATACCGAGCATGCTAGAACCATAATGATCGGTATTGGCGATCGACATTGTCAGCTAGCGGTGTATATAGCCAATCGACCTCCACTCGATGAATACCAGGATAGAGAGACCATAATACCCACGGTTGACGGTGAGCTGGCTAGAATAGGGCGGGAGACAGGCAATCACTGGCGAAAGATTATCAACATCTATGCTAAGTTAGGTTTTTTGTTAGACAGTCAGTCTTTTGCAACCTGGCAGAATTATCGAGATAGCCATCTATTAACAGAAGGTTCCGCTCAAGCATTGTTGTTTGAT
>NVVG01000048.1 GCA_002402125.1 Moraxellaceae bacterium | reverse complement strand
GTACTGATGGTTGGGTTTGCGGCGTGTACCTGTATCTTTGTATATGAATAGTAATTTGTCATTGGGGTCGAAAATATTGATTTCCCCGGAAATGGGCACGTCCCAATCCTTAAAATATAGAGCTCCACCAATATTGTATTCATCGATTTGAAAAGGAATCGGTTCCATTTCGCCGTCAATAACCGCAGCTAACGAAAATTTTTCTAGAGGTTGGTTCAATACCTTAGGAATATCAGACCCTTCAATCACTATGGTCTTGAAAGCGTTTATAGCATCTAGATGGCGAAGTTCTTCTATCGCTAGTGCATCATGATTCCAATAGGCCAATAATATGACAAATAAATTTCTTAATGTATTGAGTGGTACCGCCATAGGTATTTCCTAGCTTTTTTCAATACTAAAAGTAACACCTATTCGTTCTGCTTCTTCTGCTTGCCGAATCTTACGTTGCTCGGGGTCGCTAATTAGGTCATTTAGGAGGCTGGCTTGAAGTCTTTGAGCTGTGATGATGCCAATATTGTTGTTTGATACTCTAGCTGGAATGGTCGATAGTAATTGATTTGCTAGCGCATGTCGTTTTTTTGTCTCTGATGATTCTAATAGCTCTTCCCATATTTCTTCTTGCTTGGCAAACCGTAAATGATTGACAAGTTTAACCAGCTCCATGTCGCTGTTAGTTTTTGTAGCCGAGATACCTTTGAGTATTTCCCATTCCAAAGGTGATATGAAATTTGGGCGTTTTAAGATTTTGTTGGATATTTCATCTACGCCTGTTGCTAGAGCCGCGGCTTCAAAGGCGGCTAACTGTTGTTGGTTAGCGGTTTCTTCATCCATGTTGTTAAAATCGAAGCTTTCTTCAAGTGTGTCGTCATCAATCTCGGTTGAAATAAGGTTGTTTTTAGGGTTGTTTATTTCGGTTTTAATATCCATGTTTGTTGATAATAACCACCATGCACCGAATGAAACGAATATGGATATAAAGACAATTTTGCTAAATGTTAGATTTTTGAAAAAGTGGGCTCTAGCAGTATTTATTATGTTACCCATGGTTAATCCCTCGTCGTAAGTTTGACTACCCTTTAAAAATTCATAAAAGGGTAGCCTGTTTTATCTGACTTGATAAAGAACGTTAGTTGGCTGTAGGTGCGGGAGGAGAGACGTTGAATTCGTATTGCTGCCCAGCACCGGACATCAGTACAGTGAATAATCCATTAAATAGACCGCAACTCCTCATTTTAGCAAACTCTGTGATTCCGCTGAAGTTGAGGTTCCCCGCACCTAAATCTGAAATTGGTCCGTCAAACGATAAAGGGAAGTCGACCGGATCATCAGTCTTGCAACCAAAAGGTATTTGGAACCAGCCGAATCCTGCAGACACAACCTTTACATCGGCATAGGCATTTCCCGCAATATGAAGTATACCATTGTCATCTAATGAGGCTGCACCAGAGATAGGCGAAGTGGGTATGATGGCAAGTTTAACATCTAGAGGAAGTATGATATTTAGATCTGTGAGAAATTCTGGAACGACCATGGCTCCCTTGAGTGTTTTTCTAGTCATATTTGTATCGGCAGTAAAAGTTGATGCATCTGGAAGTTTAACCTGTTGTCCCAGTGTTTTTAGCTGCATTGTTACGGCAAGAGGCCATTCATCAAGAGTCACAACAAAATCACCACCGCCACGATTGGCCGTAGATCTTGGAGCTCGCTCTCTTGTATCACAGGTACCCTGTGCGGGTTTGCCGCTAAATCTATCATCCAACCACGATAATACATAAGGTGCAGCTTGAAACTGAGTAACAATGTGTTCACTTGGGAAGAGATCAAATGTCACGTTGTCGTAGCTTTTGCAATATTGCTTTTTTAGCGCGTAGTGTTGTTCTATAGGAATGAACTCATCAGCTTGACCGTGATATTGATACATGGGTATGGAGATTTTGTTTACACCTAAATCCTGAGCTTGTAATGATTGTTTAGCTGCTGGAAGCTCCCTTAACATTCGGTCTAATCCTTTGCGACCAATGGTGTACATACTTATGTCATTGTTCATATAATTAAACAGGGATTCAAAAACACACTCTGATTTTGAAGAATCAATTGCATTCGCGCCGGCACTATTTATTACATCATCAATCGGCCATTCATTAGGGTATTGCTCAGAAAGCCCAATTATGGCACCTAGCATAAAGGACGCACCAGCACTGCCGTCTAGGAGGTGTGCAGTATCAAGAAAGTCAGCTGGGGTACCGCCTGCAGCGACAGCAACTAGGTTTATCGTTGGTGAATAACTGCTATGCACTTCACTTGCCCATGCAGCTGTCTGCCCCCCTTGAGAGTACCCCCAGATGGCTGTTTTGGCTTGAGGGCTAATGTTAGCGCCTGGAATTTGCATTGCAGCATCTACAATATCAAGAGCCGCGTGAGCCTGAGCTTTTCCTACCATATAGGTAGGGGTGTCACCAGTGGTGTAGCCAGGGTTGTCGGTTATTAATACTGCATATCCGTCATTTAGTGCGGCAACATAATTCGCATTTTCATAATCTGTACCCCGTGCCATTTGGATGGATGGTGCACAACTCTGGGCTAAACCATGCGTTCCAACAGCATAAGAAATGATCGGTCGAGCCGTCCCCCCAGTCCATCTACTCGTTGGGATGATAACGGTGCCTGTAACTTTGTTGGGGGCGCCTAATGCGTCAGTGGAGTGGTATAGGACATTCCATGCATTTACGCTCGGGGCATTATTACCTAAATCTACGGTTGCCTGGCGATACCAGATTAGTTCGCCATGTTCACCGTTAAATACAGCAGGTGGCGAGTAGAAATTATTATTAGTTGGGCCCTGTGTAGGCATGGCTGAAGCTGCAGAGATACTCAAAGCAATGGCTGTCGTGACTCCCCCAACTACTTTTAACAGTTTAGAAATATTCATAAATTTTTCTCCAGTTCTCAACGTTATTATTTTTTTGTTGCCCGTTACTTAGAAATAGCTAGGGTTCGATGAGCACTCTCTTTTTCGTGTGTTGTTGTTTTTGGCGCATTAATTCCAATATTTTTAATGACTTAACACAGACAAGTTGTATGCACACCATCAATATTATTAATCCAGACGTGTTATGACAGGTATAAAATGGACGCTGTTTTGTTTCATTTCGGCCAGAACTGGGAAGTTGGACTTGATTTGGGTTGATCCGACAGTCTAATTGGATGAACTATCACGTTCTTTTATGGTGAGGGATAAGTGGTCCATTAAAGGAATCTAGGAGTTTCAGCATCAGAATGTAGTGGCAAAGCTAGGCTGTTTAGTTTTCTTAACCTTTTTTAGTATTTGGAATCGATATCTAGTCATAACCAATCAGAATTTGGATAGCGACCGTGGCGGTTTATTTTTTTGTTCAAACACCATGATTCACCTAGGCATCTAGTACAATACTATAAGTGAAGTCCCAAAAAGATCACTTTTGAGTTAACTTATACCATGCATGATTCCTCACTCATCAGCCTTATTGTTTTTATTATTAGCGGACTTGTCAGCCTCAATGCGCTTTCCTATTACTCCGAAAGATTAATGCTGTTTCCAAATATTATCTGGGTATTGTGTCTTGGCATGGTGTACGGTGCTATGAACCATTTCGATATCATTGAGCTGCCAGAGCTTTACCTTGATCCAAATATCATTCTGTTTGGATTGGTCCCAGTTCTTATTTTTGCAGCAGCCAAAAAAATGTGCCTACATCATTTCTACAGTGTACTTAAAAATTCGACTATTCTTGCTACGCTAGGGATTATTATCAGTATGATTGGCGTGGCTTCGGTTTTATTTTTGGTGTTTAATGTTCCATTTCTTGAGTCTTTGCTTTTTGGTGTTATCGTTTCAGCTACCGATCCTATTGCAGTGAGTGCTATTTTGCATGACGCAAAGGATCTTAGCATCGAACGAAAAATGCTTATAGAGGGGGAATCAATCCTAAATGATGGATTTGTTGTTGCAGTTTTTTCAACGCTTTCGATAATGATTTTTGGGGCAGAAGACATTAGTCTTTTGTTGAGTGGGGGAAAGTTGGTAGTCAATATTCTAAGTGCGATTCTGCTGGGGATAATCCTTGGAAGGCTTGCTCGTTTCCTATTGCGTGTTTGGAAAAATAGTGCTCCATCGCTTACTATTAATATTACACTTGCACTGGCTTTTTCGAGTTTTCTGGTTGCGGAGACATTTCATCTGCCCGGTGTACTGGCAGTCTTTGCAGGGGCGTTGGCATTTGGTTATCGTCCTGATGAAGATAATGAGATAGCAAAATCAGGTCAGGAACAGGTATGGGATTATCTGGAATATATTGTAAATAGCATTCTTTTCTTTTTACTGGGGGCTAGTTTTTTCTCTCAAGTGTCTATAGAAATTATCACCTTTACTTTTATTGTGATCGCGGTGGTTGTTTTATTTGTGTCTCGATTAGTCGCTCTTAGTATTTTGAGTCCATTTTTGCTCATTGAAGGAAAGCGGGTTTCTTTACAGGACTTTTGGTTACTTAATTTCTCGGGGTCGCGAGGAGCAATTTCGATTGCGTTAATTCTTTTGTTGCCCAATGATTTTGTTTACAAATCGTTGTTCCTGACTATGGCATTTATCATGGTAATTGTATCTTTGGTGGTGTATCCCGTGTTGTTAAAAAGAGTATTGGATGCATGAAAGGTAGGTTGCCCTAAATCTCGCCCGCTCATTCGTAAGGCTCCTGTACAATCAGGCTTGGTGGCAGACATAGGATGTATTAAAAAAGTAACAATTAGGTGATTAAGCTGATAACTATATTGCCACTGGTGTTCAAAAATTGTTAGACTCTTCGCTGAATATGGAGTGTGTTTTTTCGTTATCAATCGAATGCGAATCTTGTCACAAGGAACAGTGGATCATTCTCCTCTGATGCCTTGTAGAATATTTCATTTTCGAAAGAAATTGTGTCTCATATATTAATTTTATGAGAACAATGAGTACATGCGATAAAATATCAAAAACAATTGTAATTCCAGGCAGAATAAATCATTTAGACGGAGTAATTACGTTATGGAAAAGATAAAAGCCGGTGCTGTTTTATTGATATGTGGCTTTGCAGCAAATGTTGCAATGGCCGATGGTGAACGTTCAATCGAAGTGATGTATGGACAAGCTAACCAAAAAGACTCATTTAAGGCACACTTTGGGGGTACTACATTATCTGGTACATCGAATGAAAATACTAACCTCTTAGGCGTCAGAGCAGCGATGGGTTTGAGTGATGGGGTAGTTTTAGAAATTGCTTACATTAATTATGGTGAGTGGAAATACTCAGATTCGAACGACACCGAAGAAACAAGCTCAATTAGCGTTGGAGCAGTGGGTTCTTATCCGTTTAGTGAAAAGGCATCGTTTAATCTGCGGTGTGGGATTTCGAAGTGGCAAGTCGAATTTATGCCTGATGTGGGTTCATCTTCGGTACAAAGAGGGATTGATTTGTATTATGGGGTAGGAGTGGATTTTCGTGTGGCGAAACAACTTAAATTATCCGTGGAATATACCCTGTTAGATATGGAGTACGATTTGCAGGATTCTGGTATCGAAGTTGATGTTGAGCACGATATTGGAAGTACCGCTTTGAGCATCGGCTATATATTTTAAATGCACCTAAGAAGTACACTTAAGACAGCTACTCTGCAATCAGCTTAAGTAAATCCCCCTTATTGCCCGATGGATGTGTCACATCGGGTAGGGGATGACCTTGTTTTCCTGCTTTTTCTCAGCTTTATTTTATCTTAATACCATAAATTGTACCTCTTAGATCACTTCCCTTAGGTTATGAACTTATGGGCTGTGTTGACAGTGTCGCTGTTAATGTATTCAATGTGTTTATCTACTCGCAATAACACGAAATTGACCAATCAGAACAAACGCGGCGAGATATAAATAAAGGTAATTGTTATGACAACGCGATATTTCTTATCCTTCCCTGCGTCAGTCCCACTCGCACATGAGATTGAGGCTCTTCTCGAATTACAAATACATTCACCAACAGAAAAAGTGGTACCTCATGTAGAGCGTTTGATGGAGTTGTTTGTGCCAACTTTTTTAAAGGGCGCTTTGACGGATGTAGGTGATGCTGCAATGTTGAGTCCTAGAGCGAATAAAGTGATTGCTTCTGCTGTTGCTACGATAGCTAAGACCGTCTCCTTTATGTTGGGTAAAATGATTAAGAAGCGCTCAAATGAGGAGTTGGCGGAGTTAATCGAATTTATTGGAGATACCTACATATCCTCTGGTCAATGTTCTAGCGGTGTTACTTCAATAGGCTGTGACATTGGCGAAGACCTTTTTGTTAACTTAAAGCGTTTGATGGGTGAGGTTCGTAAGGGTAACTTGGAGGAAGTTCGAGAAGAGCAAGGCGAGGTGATGATTCAAATAGTGAATAAATACATCGATAATATGATGCAGAATATGATTGATACGTTGTCTGTTAACTTTGTGGTGAAAAAGATTTGCAATGCCGCAGTCGCTACCTGTCGGGGAGCTGGGCACATGGTTGTGAATAGAGTATTTAAGGGGATGGATGAAGAGGCGATGATCAACGTGGTTGATTTCTTCGAGGATCGGCTGGTCACTGCCGGTTAGTATCAATGGTGTAGGTGGGTGTTATCAAGCACAATTGATATAGGTAAAATGAGGCTCGGTAAGAGCCTCATTTTACCTATTACAGTATATTAGGGATTAAGCTTTACGACGTGAAAAACCTAGACCCATTAAACCCAAAGCGAACATCGCCAAAGTGCCTGGCTCAGGTACACCAACAACAATTTTATCTACGCTTAATTCAACATAGTCAAACGCTGTGTAAGGTTCATTTGGTGCATCAAAGTCGACATCAGCGTAGCCATCCCAGCTACTGCCATTCCATGTGAATACGTCAGCAAAATCTAATGCGACAAAGGCGCCTTGAATTAATCCGTCATCAGGACCGTTATTTTGAGGGCTTAGTGCTAGAGTTTTTGTGCCGCTAGCGAAGGTGATATCAATTGCAGCAGGTGTAACGTCGTAGTCGGCAAATACTAAATTGAAAAAGATATCTGTACCCGCAACGATATCGCCGCTAGTTACATTAAAGTCAAATAGAAAGCCGGGCTGGTTAGGCAGTGACGTAGACGAAGGAGCGGGAAATGCACCGCCAGCACCAAAGGAGCTTGTATTGGCGTTATATACATTGTTAGCCGCCTTGGACGCGTCGTAGCTAGTAGAAAGCGCTATATCTGTGAATGCTGTACCAGTCGAACCATTGTCAGTAAAACCTGAGCCATTAATGGTCTCACCTGAGCGGTTGTCAAAGTCGTCACCGCTTCCAGTAGCGACAACCGCATCGCCATTGAGGCTCGCTAGTACTTCGCCAATATCGAGAGTACCGTTGCTATTGCGATCGATAAGGCCGCCGTCTCCAGTCAGAGCAGCGAAATTAGCGTCGGCATTGTAGCCGAAGCCATCTTTGTCACCTATTCGGATTTCACCAAATGGGGTTGCTTGTGCCTGTGTGCTAAACGCCAGTAGCATTGCGCTAGCTGTGAGGCCTGATACTTTCTTGATCGTGTTGTTCATAATGATTTTTCCCAATTTCCTATTGTTTATGTAAGTAGCGGCGCGTTGTCAGGTGTTTCTGCTTTGATTTTGTGCTTTCTAAGTAGTTAACCTTTGCGCCAAAAGTAACTTCAATTAAGCATCATCCCTAATTGACTTAGTGTGTGAAGTTTACAATATAAAGCAAAAGGTATGCCAATATAGAAGTGCTTATAAAACAATAAGTTACAAATTCACTGCAGTTGGTCCGTAAAGGTTTTCGACACTAACTCTTGCGGGGTAGGGAAGTTTGTTTGAATTACGATCAGGGTTGGTCGTTTGGCCATGAATGTTGCTGTTGCTCAAGCCTATGCAGGAAGGGGGGGTATTTCTTACGGCGGGTGTGTTTAGGCCATAAATCATTATACTGTGTGTTAGTTGAGTAGACTTACCTTCATATTATTGGAAGAGCCCTATGCAAGCGGATGTTTTTACCCAAATCATATTACCCCTTTCACTATTTATCATCATGTTAGGAATGGGGCTTGCGCTTAAAGTCAGTGATTTCTCTCATGTTCTACAGGCACCCAAAGCATTTGTAATAGGCATCACCTGTCAGATGCTATTGTTGCCGGTGCTAGGTTATTTGATAGTAGTTTTATTTGATCTTACGCAGGAATTGGCCGTTGGGTTGATGATTTTGACTTTCTGCCCGGGCGGAACAACATCTAACATGATAAGTTACTTGTCGCGTGGTGATGTAGCGTTGTCCATCAGTTTAACTGCGGTTGTGAGTGTGATAACACCGTTTAGTATTCCGATCTTAACGACCTTAATGTTGGAAATATTCCTTGATGATCCGCAGAAATTCAACTTACCGGTTTTGAAAACCATTGTTCAGTTGATGGTCATTACGGTGGTTCCTGTTGCTATTGGGATGATGATTCATAAAAGGTACCCCATATTTTCGTCCAAAGCAGAGAAACCCGTGAAGGTCTTTTCGATAGTTTTTCTATTTCTAATACTTGCAGGCATTGTGTTTAAGAACCAAGAAGAAATGGCAGGCTTTTTTCTTCAAACCGGAGCGGCAAGCCTTACGCTTAATGTAGTAGCGTTGTGTGTTGGCTATTTTATTGCAAAATTGGCAGGCCTGGAAAAGCCTCAGGCTATTACCATGGGGGTTGAAGTGGGGATTCAAAATGGAACCGTTGCATTACTCGTTACGAGTACCATGCTTGGGAATGCGTTAATGACGATACCGGCAGTAACTTATGGTTTGTTGATGTTTATTACCGGGGGTGTGTTTGGGTGGCTGGTCAATCGAAATAGCGCTGCTACTGAGTAATAGAAGAGTTGTACAATTTTTCTATCTTAGGTTGGATTCCCTCTCTGTCAGGCTAGTTCTCGTGGGGTATGAATATTGAATCGATTGTTTTTTGCTTTGGAAATACCCAGCCAAGATAAAGCCGCAATTGTTCAGTGGCGTGAACTTACTTTTGGAAAGTTTGCAAAATCAATAGCGGCGGAAAATTTGCATATGACGATGTGCTTTATTGGAGATGCCTCTTCCCAGCAAGAACAGCAATTGGTTGAGTTGACAGAACAGCTGAAAACTCATGTTGTGAACATGGATTTTACCTACTTGGGCGTGTTTTCTAAGCCAGGGGTGTTATATATCGCGCCCAGTGAAGATTCCATTGCGGCGACTGATTTGGCCGCACAGTTGAAAAAAATAGCATCGACTCTTTCTATTAGAACCGATAAACGGAGATTTAGCCCCCACGTCAGCTTGTTTCGAAAAGTAAAACATTTGCCAGAAATACAGCATATGCCTGTGTTTAAGGTGGCGTTCTCCCATCTTGTGTTATACAAATCGATACTGGGTGCTGAAGGTGTAGTTTATCATCAGGTTGCCAGTTGGTCTCTGTCTGCCGATACACTGAATTGATTTCTATGGAGGCAGGAATAGCGTAGCTGGAGTAGGGGCACGGCTGAGCCTACATTAACAATTGAGAAGGTGTTATAGTCATTTTAACTGCGAAGCACGTTGTAATCTTTGTTTTACGTACAGTGAACCTTTAATAGCCTCGATTTTGGCTGAAGGTGAGCAGGGGTAAACATGAACATGACTGTCTCAAATACACTATCAACCGCTATAAAACGCATAAAAAAACAATTTGGTAAGGACTACTCTATACACTGGTCAAGTCTGACCTTGGTGAATAACTCCCTGATTCTTGTAAATATCAGCCTGTTCTTTGTCACTGAGCTGGTGAAACAGGGTTATTATTTTACCTATTATTCACTTTTCTTCTTAGCGCTGGTGCAGCTTTGTATATTGATACCCGTGGGTTTGACGCAAANTATTAGATTCTATTTGATGACGCTTATTCTGGAGTTTATCGGCATCTATTTTATCATTGCTAGCGTAGTTTTTTGGCTGGGTACGCAGTAATCGTGAGAAAAAAAGAGGAGGATATAAAAGGAAGGGAGTAACGACTTCTTACCATAGGGCATCTTGCCAATGTAGCGGAACTCATCTGAACGTCGYCTGCATTAACGGTTGCAGGCTTTGGTATTCGTTCAGTGAGTCCATTTTGCTACTGAGTCGTTAGACTGTTTKCTGCTTTCTTATGCTAGGGATTTGCGTGCATTTAGACTTTGATCGTTAAGTTCAGCGCTGCTTTCAACTTCATATTGTGCGCCAAAACGTCCCATGCCATCTAATACGTTACGCGCACCAAAGGCTTGAGCCATAGATGCAAAACCATAACGTTTAGCTTCGCCTTTTAATATCCTTTCAGCAGCATCTGCGCAAAGGAAACCGGTGGTTGCGTAAGGAGATACACCATAGATGATAACCTTAGCTCGAGCGGAATTTCCTTCCGCAATACAGCCTGCTACATAACGTGAGTTAGCTGGGTCTTCAGCTGGTGGATCTTTCTTAACGAGTAACACCAATTTATCGGTTACGCGGTCCACGTGTTTTTGTGGTACCAATTTGCTCGCGAGAGTGCCCACTTTCATGAAGGGGATGGCTTTCGCCAGGTCGTCCGATGTAAACAAGGTTTCACAATTCTTAACTCGGCTATCATGTCTGAAGAAGCTGGCCTCGCCAGCGCCGACCGGCACTGCGCTACGCATCTCGTTAAGGCCCGGTACCAATATTTTTCGAATATCCAGTGCCATCGTCTCCATTTTACCATCAGCAATGACAAAGTTATCGCGCATACTGGTTCGGATCATTGATTGCAATGAGGCGACGGTCTGCAGATTGGGTGGAGCATAAAATATTTTAACGCTATCGATTCCCGGCGTCTCTAGAGCTATCTCTGCTGCACAGGTACCTGGAGCCCATAGGAAAGAGCAAGATGGCATCAAACACAGGTTAGCTTCTTCGAACTTGGCAGAATATTTGTCGTCGATATCTAACATGAAGTCCTGTTCACCGGTGGAATCCACATAGTGACAACCTGCTCTAAAGGATGCTTCTACGACATCTTCGCCTAGCGCGCTGAAAGGTCCAGAGATGTTGATAACAACTTTGCTGCCGGTAAAGAGCTCGGTTAGAGAATCTACGTCATGATTGATGGCTTGTGCATCACATGTAGCCCCTTGACCTTGCCAGACTTTAACAACGGCATCTAAACGCTCCTGGTTTCTACCAGCGGCGGTGAAGGCGATGCCTTGTGCCATGAGTGATTCGCAGGTTAGCTTTCCGGTATATCCACTTGCTGCATAAACGACAACAGGGTGTTTACTCATCTTTATTCTTCCTATAGTTCAGTTAGTTCAGCGAATAATGGCTGTTAATTTACTTAACATCCTGACGCATCTAATTCTTGAAAAAAATTGCTATAATTTCGATCAAAAATTAATAAATGTAGGGAGGTAAATTGGTCGAGGTGTAGTCTACCCCTTTTAATGCGATAAATGCCATAGAGTATGTAGACATTTTTACACTAGGCTGTCTCAAATTACCATTTTTGAGATGCCAGAGGTGGTTATAAAGCCTAAGAAAACAGTGGAGTAGGTGGTTTTAACATTATGTGTGGTATTTATAGCTACTGTTAGTAAGATTAACAATAGGGTGATGGAAAGTTGAAGGTCGAGGAAAGGCTATTTTACCGATAATCATCGGTAATGAGGTGGACAATGGGCATTACCATTGCAACGGATCAATTTCAGGCGGAAGACTATGATCGCTTTAGCACCAAAGTGCGGCAAAATCTCCATGCGTTGAAGATGCTTCTAGAAAAGCCTGAGTTTGGCATTGGCCCTGCGTCCATTGGCGCAGAGTTAGAATTTTATATATTAGATGATCAACTTAACGTCAGCCCTATTGGCATGGATTTACATGAGTGTATCAATGATCCCCAGGTAACCGTTGAACTAAATCGCTTTAATCTTGAATATAACCTAAAACAACAGGTATTTAGTGGCAGCCCCTTCTTAGCGTTTGAAAACGAATTGGCCCTAGCAGTTAGCCGGATTGATGCGGCGGCATCGCCTTACAACGCCAAAATTGTTCCCATTGGTATTCTGCCGACATTGGAAAGAAAGGACTTTGGCCCAGGTATGATGACGAATATTCCGCGCTATCGTATTTTTGCCAAATGCTTGCGGGGGATGCGTGGCGGTCCTTTTTCCATCAACATAGACGGCGAGGATGCGCTGCACATCGATGCGGAGGATGTGACCTTGGAGGGGGCGAATACGTCCCACCAAATCCATTGGCGGGTGAACCCAGGTGATTTCGCTGATTATTTTAATGCCGCCCAGTTGGTAACGCCGATGATGGTGGCGTTAGGGGCAAATTCTCCTAGCTTATTTGGCCATCATTTATGGGATGAAACTCGTATTACGCTGTTTAAACAATCCATCGATAGTCGGGCTAAATCAGACCATAAGTGGCGTCACCCGCCCAGAGTGTATTTTGGTATGGGCTGGGTCAGGGAAGGTGCTTGGGAGTTGTTTTCTGCATCCACCGCACTCTATCGGCCGATTATTCCCATAGTGGGTGATGAGGACCCGGTTGCAGAAGTGATTGCGGGACGCAGCCCTAAACTGGACGAGCTTAAGTTACATCAAGGCACTACTTGGCCCTGGAACCGCGCCATCTATGATCATACTGAAGGTGGGCATTTGCGCATTGAAATGCGAGCACTGCCAGCTGGGCCATCAGTTGTCGATATGTCTGCCAATGCAGCGTTCTATATCGGTTGTTGTTTGGCATTAAAAAAACACATTAACCATCTCATATCGATCTTACCGTTTAACTACGCAGAGCATAATTTCTATCGAGCTGCGAAAGAAGGTATTCACTCATCAATCTTATGGCCTTCTAGGAGCCAGGTCGAACTAAAAGAAACCCCCATCATCACCGTTGCACAATATTTGTTACCGCTGGCTAAGGATGCGTTGCTGGAAGCTCAGGTCGATGAGGTGGAAGTTGAACGGTTATTTACCGTCATAGAAGGGCGTCTGTCGGAAAAGATATCTGGCGCGCAATGGCAGCGACAAATGGTAAAGGCACTGCAAAAGAAGTATTCCAAAAAAGAATCGTTCCATTTGATGCTGGAACATTACATCAAAAATCAAACAACGGGTTTACCTGTATGTGATTGGAGTTTAATTCCATGAACGATAATATGGGTGGAATCATTAGACAGTGGACTGCCCCAGCGGCTAGCGAGCTCGGGGAATCGGTGGAAGAGTTTGTTCGCATCCTTGCTGGACCCACGTTGTTGCGTATTAAAGGCAAAGACTCTAGCCGCTTACGGGCGATTTCTACTTTGTTACACGGTAATGAGCCGTCAGGAATAAAGGCAATCTTTCGTTGGCTTAAAGAAGGTAGTGTCCCTTGTGTGGATATTTTAGTGTTTGTTGCCTCGGTTGATGCAGCATTGGCAATGCCGGGTTTTTTCTTGCGACATTTAGCCCATCAACGTGATCTTAATCGCTGTTTTAATCCGCCATTCGATGATGAACCAGGTAAGATTGCCGAAGCAATGTTAGCGATTCTGCATGACGAGAAGCCAGAGGCATTGGTTGATATTCATAATACCTCCGGTTCGGGACCTTCTTTCGCCGTCACTATTACCAATGACAAAGAGCATCGCGCATTGACGTCACTATTTACCCAGCGCTTAATCCATACCGACCTGCGTTTGGGGGCAATTATGGAGTTTAGTGAAAATGATGTGCCAACGGTGACGATTGAATGTGGTGGGGCGCAGGATGATGAGGCTCATGAAATAGCCTATGAAGGTATTAATCGTTTTATCTCTGAGGAAAATGTCCTAACCGAGCAAGAGACTGACTGGGGTCTTGAGTTGTTGGAAAACCCTATCAGGATAGAGCTGAAAGAGGATGTTACGATTGCGTTTGAAGAAAAAGCCAAGGTTAATACCGATATCACATTACCGCCATCAATCGAAAATCATAACTTTGGCATCATATCACCGGGCCAGCCATTAGGTTGGCTGGGGGAAAGAGGGCTTGATTGTTTTGTGGTGAAGAACACCCTGGGTGAGAATAAACTTACCAAGGTTCTTCGAGAAGAGGCCGGGGTGTTATATGTAGCACAACCCATTAGGGCGTTTATGATTACCACTAACGCAGATATCGCGAAGTCGGATTGTTTATTTTATGCGGTGGCCGATCATGGGGGGGCGATAAGTTAATGTAGTAAGTCCGTTTTTGAAATGATTGTTATGATTCAGGTTTAACCCCTAGATAATTAATGAAAGACAACTCTAATTGTTCTAAAAAGTCCTTCTCCTCCAGCATGTATTCATTTTTATAACCGCTTTCTAAGCGAAATTGCGTTGTGGCAATACTCATTTCTAAGAAAAATCTTACCGCCTTTTCTGGCTCTGGGTGAGTGAATTCAGCGGATGTACTCATTATGATTGGCATCAGTAGTTCGAATGAAATCGTCCGTAAGCGATTGCTGCGTTCTGAAAATTTTGAATCAACAGCTGAAAACGCGTTGGTTAATTTCAAAAAGGCTTTTTGCTCTGCAGCAAAACCCCAGGCTTGTTGGGAGAAAAGTCGCACTATTTGTCGGGCAGTGAATTTTTGATCTTTGGCTGTTTGCGACAGTGTTTTCAGAAGGACTTCCATTCTTTCTGCAAATCGCTCGTGCAACGCATGCAGTAAATCTTCTTTGGAGGAGAAGCGGCGATACAAAGCGCCAACCGTAAGCCCTGCCTCTGCGGATATCTTTTGGACATTGATATTGGCGATATCGTCTTCATTTAGCAGTCTTTCCGTTGCGTCTAAGAGCTGGTTTAGTGACTCCATGCTGCGGGACTGCTGTGGGGTGTTTGCCCACTGTGTGTAATCAAAGCTGGAATCCATATATCTAAAAGCACTCCTTTGGTAAATGAAGACATGATAATGGCGGCTATCATAGGTTTTTACAAGGGGATTGCAAGAGGCTAGTTACAAAAAAGCGGGGAGGGCTATTTGGGGGAGGGATCTGGGAGGACTGTGTTGACTGTGCTAGTAAAGGGCTGAGGCAGCTTTCCTTTTATGCTGCCTTCAGCCATTTCAGTGTAGTTACTTTTTAGAACCTTAATTGAACTGCGCATACCATTTTCGGACTTTGCGGATATCTCCGTCATCTTTACACAGCATGGGTTTGTCGAGGTATTTTTTATTCTCCCAGATAACAATATCCTGTTCGAATTGACGAATAATTTCTCTTTCCATGAACTTGGTGATCACCAATCTAGCGAATAAATTCACGCTTTTCTTCGAGAGTATCGCAAAACGATAGACAATATTTTCCTCATCAATAGGAGTCATTGAGGCGATTACTATCGATTCAGCCTTACCTATTTTTGTGCTGGTAAAGGCAATGCCTGGCTCTTTCATATGGATTACGATAGAAGGTTTAACACCAAAATATTCTGCATCGTAGCTCTGGCACGAAATAAAATCAGTTCCTGTTACTTCTGGATATTCAGATTTGCTGGGAAGGCCTATTCCATGCACGGTCTCAAAATGAGCAGTATCCATCGCGTTTTCTGCTATTTCTTGTGGGTGTGTTTTAATCTCCCATTGCTTTCGGGCAACAAATTGGCTCCAGCCTTTATCTTCGTATTCCGCCAGGCGGGCAGGTTGATGATCGGGTTGATTGCCTTCTCGATCAAACCAGACGTACACCATTCCATTTGCTTCTCGTGTTAACCATGGGTTTAATTGGGCTTTTTTGGGGATTCGATCACAATAGTCTATTTTAGAACAGGTCCCCTCCACATCAAATTTCCAGCCATGAAAGGGGCACTCAATACTATTACCGACCACCTTGCCGCCATGTCCTAAATGCGCTCCCATGTGTGGGCAGTGGGGGTCTACTACCGCAGCTTGACCTAATTCAGTGCGAAAAACGACAAGATCTTGCCCAAAATAGTGAACAGTTTTCAATTCACCTCTTTTTAGTTCATCACTATATAGAACACAGTACCAACTTCTAGGGTAGGGATTCATGGGAAAGCGCCCGATGATTTTTTTCTCGGTTGTTGTGTCTTCAATCAATTCCGCTGCTGCATTCATTATGATTATACCTATGGAGCTGTGTAGTGGGGGCGCTGTGAGGTGCTATAACTTTTTGTTGCGTACCGCCGATGATAACGGTTATTATCGTTACCATCGGCGGTAATGATAATAGCCGTTATCTTTTCGTATATCAACATCTACACTATTTGATTTTTTTTGTAATAAGAGAAAAATATGGCCGCTAAAGACCCAACAAATTATAACGATTATATCCACGAACCTAATAACCAAGATCTAGGTAATATTCCTGGTGATTATGGCCTACCTCTAATTGGTCACTCAATATCCTTCCTCAAAGACCCCTTTGTTTGGGCACGAGCGCAGAATGAAAAATACGGTCTATTGTCTCGTGTAAATACTTTTGGCTCTCGGGGTGTCATCGCATTAGGCCCAGACCTAGCGCAACAAATCTTAGTGGACTCTGGTCGTAATTTTTCCTCGCGGATGGGCTTTATGGACCGAGTGGCATCTTTCTTTCCCGGAAGTCTTATTATGGAGGATTTTGAGCACCACAAGCATCAACGGCGAATTTTTCAGTCTGCCTTCAAATTTGATGCTTTAAAGCATTACACAAGGGGAATAAACAATATTTATGACCGTACACTAACGAGCTGGGAAGCGGACGTTGGGTCGGAGATTAAATTCTTCGGGCATATTAAAGATCTGCTACTTGAAGTGGCAGCAGAGATTTTCATTGGTGAAAAGAAGGATGGAGGGGATTTCAAAAAAATCAACAGGGCTTTTACCAATTGTGTTAACGGCATGATGTATATCTTTCCGATTAATCTGCCGGGTTTTATCTACTATAAAGGGATAAAAGGCAGAAATTTTCTGCAGAAATATTTTGGTAAACTAGTCGCTAAAAAACGAAATGGCGATGGTCTAGATATGCTAAGTCATTTATGTCGTGAGAAGGATGAGAACGGAAATTTTTTCACCGATGAAGAAGTTTCAAATCAAATGAGTTTCTTGCTATTTGCCGCGCATGACACCACTACCGCAGCAGTTACCCATACTATCTATTATTTAGCACGCAATCCTGAAGTCAAAGAAAGACTATATCAAGAATGTAAAGCCCTGGGTAAGGACACATTGGATTATGATGATCTAAACATTATGACATATATGCAACAGGTATTTAACGAAGTGCAACGTATGAGACCTTCAGTTCCTATGGTACCTCGACGAACCATTCGTGAGGTAGAAATGGCGGGACACATCATTCCAGCCCATACCATGGTATACAACTTGCCTCGCTTTAGTCACTGGATGGAAGAGTATTGGACGGAGCCTACTAAGTTTGACCCGGACCGATTCTCGCCAGAGCGGGCAGAGCATAAGAAGCATTCTTTTATTTTCCACCCCTTTGGAGGCGGTGCACATAAGTGCATAGGGATGCATTTCTCCCAGATGGAATATAAATGTTTCATGTATAAGTTTATGTTGAAGTTTGATTTTGAATCTCGGCATAAGAAAGAACCCTACATGCAGTCACTTCCGCTACCAAAACCCGCTGATAATATGCCAATAATGCTGATCAAACGGTAGTATTGAGCCACTGTTTTTTTCTAAAACCTAGGAACAAACAGTGGCATTAAGCTACTGTAATTGGGCGTTGGTCTGAAGGTTTAGTTTCCTTGGCTCTTATCGATCTAAAAGAAGTTGGAGCGGAAGTGAAAAAGGTGGACAATGGAGGTTGGGTGGGCAGTGAGGTTACTGCCTACATGGCTAAATAAGGGAGCGTTATGTGCGGTCGACTAAACATAATGGGTGATCCACTGATGCAATGGATAAATGACTATTTCGGCATGTCATTTAATGCAGATACGAATACGGATTTGCGACCGACACAGCAGGTTGCAACAATCTCCCGTATGGATGAATCCTTATCGCAACTTGATCTAGCCTGGGGCATTAAACCCGCTTGGTCGAAGAAACTCATCATCAATGCCCAAGCCGAAACAGCGGCGTCAAAGAAAACCTTCAAGAATGCCTTTGCCATGCATCGCTGTCTGGTGCCTTGTACTGGCTGGTATGAATGGAAAGATGAGGGAGGGGTACGGAAGCAGCAGTACTCATTTACCCATGCAGAAGGCCACCCGTTCTTGATGGCGGGGATTTGGTTCACTGGTGATGATACCAGTCAATTGGTAACGCTAACCACTCACCCCAATCAGAAATGCCTAGAGATACATAAACGCATGCCGGTGTTTATTCTACCAAGTGATGCAGATACGTGGTTCAGCTCACCCTCAGAATTGGTTCAGCCATTGATGACAGCAATCGATAGTGAGTTGATTCAAATTGAGAGATGTTAGCCCTTATCTTAATAACCCAATAAGACCTTGTTCTAACACGCCAAAAGACTAACACGCAAAAAAAAACCCGAGAGCCTTGGGGGAGGCTTCGGGTTAAGACCAATAGGAGTTAAATGTGATACGCGATCCTCGCGTATCTAGACTGCTTTCGCAACCCAACCAATAACTAGCTCACATTCGGGGGAGAGTGAGTAGCACCGGTAAAGTTAATTATTGGCAATATCTGGAAAACATCCAGTTTATTTGTGATATTTATTAAATAGATTTGTGCTTAAAACGGGTTGGAAAAGCATAAAAGGCTATATCATGAACGCATTGTCAGTTAAATCAGACGGTTAGGTGTAGCGTGATCTAGGTCTCATTTATTACTATCCGTAATTTTTTTATGATTTATTGAAGTAATTGAAGAGGGCTCTTTTGAATTAACCGTTGAGGTTAGCGTTTTTGCGCGTGAGTCACTCAGGTATTCGGCGCTTTCACCGGATACTACACCGTTACCCTTCCAGGGAAGTAGATCGGCTTTGGTGTGGTTTGCGAAGTCAATAAAGGGGTATTTGACGATATCAAAGTAGGGTGATCGATCAAAGTCGGTGGGGAAACACAGTTCTTGTCTCCTGCGAAACAGCTGCACGCCATTGTTACCGGTTTTTTTCACCAATGGCAGAATTGGAAATTGAACGAAATCAAATCCCTCGGCAATAAGGCTCGCGCTGGTGTTCTTGGTGTGCTGACCGGCAGCATATTTAAACAGGGAGAACCGCCAATTATGGGGTATTAATGACCAAGTTATAAAAAAACGCATTAAATCAAATAGCTGAATGACCTTCGTGTGGCTGCCAATGCGGCTGATGGCATAGCGAATCACTTGTTGGGCATCTTTTTCTGCAAGCCCTTTGGGGCGGCAAATTCGCATGTGTTCTCGCTCTAACGAGTCCAGCTGGTTGACGACCGTGCCTTGCCCAAGTCGTGTTTCAATGATAAGTGGAATGTCAGGTTCGAAATCAAACAAGTTAGTAATACGTGTTCTTAGGTCTTTATCTTCGAGATCAATGAGACGGCCGATATAAAGCGCTGCATGTGACCATTCGCTACTGCATACTGATTTGAGTACGCTGTCAGCCTTGCTGCGACCTTCTACGAGTAATACGTCGCAAGGTTTGAGTTCTTCTCGAATACGGTCAAAGTCGCTTAGCAGAGCATCTTTTGGCTCTGTTGACTTGGATAACCAATCGATTAATAGGCTCAATAGCTTATGCAGTAGGGTCATGAGGCTTACCTTGGTATTGTTTTAGCTATGGTATCAGTTTAGTCGCATTAACTAAAACGCCATCAGGCGTATAAAAATGTGGTGAAAACCTCACACCCCCCCCTCGATAAGCGCATATTACATTCTGCTTCATCAGTTGTTGATGTAAGGTGACAGAGTCTATTTTGTCGCTAGTAAAGGTGACAATCCCTGCGCGTTGATCCTTCTCGGTGGGGGATAGTATCGAGATACCATCCTTGCTCCTCAGCAGTTCTAATAATAGGTCGATTTTGTTTTGCAGCATATTTTCAACGTTGTCTATGCCTATCTCCAATAACAACGATAGGCTCGCGGAGAAGCCATGAATGCCCAGCATGTTGGGGCTGCCACATTCAAAGCGGCGTGCACTTTTGGCAACGTCCCATTCCTGGGTGTCATAATTGCCAGGGTTTTCGATCATATGCCAGCCATATTGTTGGAGCGATAGTTGGTTGATGACCGATTTTTTAACATAAAACACCGCAATACCTTCGGGGCCTAACATCCACTTATGGGCGTCGGCCACGACAAAGTCACAGCCAATGTCTTGTACGTCCATAGGGAGAATACCGAGACTTTGAATGGCATCAACACAAAATAGAATATTGTGCTGGTTACAGTGTTGCCCAATCTGCTTGAGGTCCGCTCGTACACCGGTGCCATATTGTACTGAGCTGATAGAGACCAGTCGGGTTGATTCATCACAGGCTTGTATTATGGAGTCGGTAGGGGTGTCGTTGTCCAATTTGGCCGTTATTAACCGGACCCCTTTGTTAGCTAACGATTCCCATACGATTCGATTGCTAGGGAACTCTTGGTCGGTAATGACAATGCTGTCGCCTTGTTTCCAGTCTATACCGTAAGCGATGGCTGAAAGCCCTTCTGATGTGTTCTTTTGTAGGGCGATTTCGTCAGTGGAGGCTGCATTTAGCAGGGTTTTAAGCTGCCTGCGTAATACGTGTTCAACTCTCATCCATTTGGGGTAATGAGTTGCGCCCTGAGTGCAATTTTCGTGAGCAAATTGAGCAATTGCGTCCGCTGTCCGCTTGGGCCAGGGCGCGACCGCGGCGTGATTCAAATAGTATAAATTGGACTCTAAAGGGAATTCTTGTTGAATACTATCCATGGTTTTCTCGTATATAAGCGTGTGTGGGGCCATGTAAGATCAATGCAAGCGTCATGCAAGTGCCATGCAAGTGCCATGCAAGTGCTGCTAGCCCCTGCGTGTTAGTCGGCTGAATTGATAGATTAGGTCTAATATTACATGAATTAGGCATAGGCAAGTGAAACAAAATTAAGCATAATATCGCCCAAAATGCCAGATTGACGTGGGTTGGAGTGTTGCAATGAGTGATCTGCAAAAAGTGAGTCAGAAGACGCTAGATTTTCGTCGCAGAGAAGAAGACATATTACAGAGAGCTCAGGAGCTTTTTATTTCCCATGGGGAAGATAAAGTTACCGTAGAGATGATTGCGGACGCGGTAGGAATCGGCAAGGGGACAATCTACAAGCATTTTGAGACAAAAGATGAAATCTGCTTACGGTTGATGATTCGTTATGAGGAAGAGCTAGCGCAAGTGTTCATTCGGCTTGTTGATGGTGAAGATAAGGATAGTGCGCGCCTGGCAAAGGATTACTTTAGTTTTCGAATGAACGACCCAGAGCGTTACGCGTTATTTGATCGCTTGGAACATAAGCTGACCAATACAACGTCCTGCCCCGAATTAGTTAAAAACCTGCATGAAATTCGAGCGTCCAATATGGATCAGCTAACCGCTATTGTGGAAACCCGCATTAGCGAGGGAAAGCTGCAAGATGTGCCTGCTTATTTTCATGTGTTTGCTGCTTGGGCGTTAGCCCATGGGGCGGTGGCTCTTTATCATTCTAAATTCTATCAAGAGTTTATCGACGATAAAGATGGATTCTTCGACTTTTTAGCCGAGATTGGCATTCGGATGGGAAATAAGCGCAACAAAGATGATGACTAATGACTAATGACTATGAGCAAAACCCTTCGGTTTTAGTCATCACATCTCCTATATGATCGTTCTTGGTTATGACGCAATCTGAGAGAACAATCCCAACATAAAAGAAGGCATCTTGCGGTGAAGTGTTGATATGTCAATGCCATAACTTCCTACGGGCAAGCAACGTACTATTTCGATTTTTTCGTTAGGGTGTTGTTTGTTGATGGCTTGTAGATCCAATGTGCGGTGTTTAGTGGGTGATTTATTTTCGTCTAATACGACAATAATTTCAGGTTGTAGACGTTTGTTCTTTTCGTTACTGGTAACTACGGCAATACGTTGGTTGTTAAGCAGCACTATTGTTCCTGGTGGAAATAACCCTAACGCTTGGATAAACGACTCAACGAGTTCTGCCTGAAAAAAACTGCCCCTCTCTAGGTATATTGTGCTCAGTGCCTGAGAAGGTGATAGTGGTTTGGCGTTAAGTGGACTGCTGATTAGGGTTTCGTAGAAATCCACCAAACCTGCAATTCTGCCAAAAAGTGGGATGTTACCTTCACTGAGTTGTTGCGGAAACCCTGTTCCGTTATGACGTTCCTCATGGGTGGCCACAGTATCGATGATTTCTTTAGAGAGCGTTTTCGACTTGCCGATGAGTTTGAGTGCAAGTGTCACATGTTTTTTGTATATTGGTTGTTCACGAATTTCAGATAGTTCTACTGAGTTATCATTTTCCGCAGGTAACATGAAAAGTCCAACTTTACACAACATGACACCTGCCGTTAACGCCTCAATTTGTGGGATGGCTAATCCGATTTCTCTACCTAATATAGCCGCCCAAATAGCGCAGTTGATTGAATGTTGATAAAGCGGTGTGTCTGAATGCTTCATCTTAGTTACCCAAATCATCGCATTAGGATTTCGAACTACGCTGCCGACAACTTGTTTAGTGCTGTTAACGGTAGTGACCAAATCAACGGCAGAATGATTTTGTAATTGTTTAGCCATGGCATTGATAGCATTATCTAAATCTTTATATATCGAACTGGCTTTTTTGAGTTCTTTTTTAAACGGAACCTTGATAGCGTATTTAACCGGCCGCTTGACCAATTTCATGTTTGCGGRTTTAGTTTTTGCTTTAAAGGTTGTAGGCGACGAACCTTTTTTGTTGGATGGGTTGGGCTTAAGTTTAGACTTAAACGACTCTGGGGATCGGGTTCTTATAGAATCGATAAAAACAAACTTACAGTGGCTTTCTAAAGAGGTCACATCCTGTTCTGAAGTGATATAGAAACCTTGAATAGGGAAGGGGGTCATGTGCCACGCGCAGTCAAGGTTGCACACATACATGCCTAATGTTAACTCACTTACTGCTATTTTTCGTTGGAGTGTTGCCATAGTCGTTTAGACGTAATGTCTATACCTCATGTCATGAGTCTTGTGTAACAGATACGTTGTATCTGCATGACTCGTGCCGTCCTTGRAATTGCGTGATTAGTTCACTGTAAAGTAAAAGTAAAAGCGCAGATAATACTGTGTCACACAATGTTTAGATCAATTGTGTGGGACTGCAGGTAAATTAAGCAGAATTTGTTATTATGCGATTATATTTCTGCTTACCAATAGAAGTGACGAATGACCAAAATGGTCATATTTTAACAGTACAGTATTAGGCGATAGCCTGTATTTAGCGTTAACAACAACGAAGACTAATTCATTATGCCGCAGCAAAAACACGTATTAACACATCGGCTTGGTATCGTGGTTTCGGGGGATGAAACCTGGGCAAGAGGGGTGTTAGAGTCGCTATATAACGCCTTAGCACCGGGGCGAACGCTGTGGCTTACGGATCAATTGCCTGGATATGCAAGCCAAAACGATCAGCTAGTCAATCGAAGTGGCGTGCCGGCATTGCTTGGTTCTGAGTCGGGTATGCTAATTGTTGATGGGTTTCGAGGGTTAAACCCAGATGCTGTGGCTGGGCTTGCGGGTACCGTGTGTAAGGGTGGGGCG
>NVVG01000047.1 GCA_002402125.1 Moraxellaceae bacterium | reverse complement strand
CCCTGGTAATTATGAGGCAGAACATGCCGGGCAGGTAGTGGAGCAGGTGGTGCGACCGACCGGGCTAGTGGATCCTACGATTGAAGTGAGGCCTGCCACCACTCAGGTGGATGATCTGTTGAGTGAGATTCACAAGGGGGTTGAGGAAGGTATTCGGATATTGGTGACAGTCTTAACCAAACGCATGGCGGAGGATTTAACGGACTATCTGTCGGAGCATGGGGTGAAGGTGCGCTATTTGCATTCAGATATTGATACAGTCGAGCGCATGGAGATCATTCGTGATCTGCGGTTAGGTGAGTTTGATGTGTTGGTGGGCATTAACTTGTTGCGGGAGGGGTTGGATATGCCTGAAGTTGCCTTGGTGGCGATATTGGATGCGGATAAAGAGGGCTTTTTACGTTCCGAACGCTCGTTGATTCAAACCATTGGGCGGGCGGCGCGACATCTTCACGGCAGGGCGATTCYTTATGCCGATAGGRTTACTGGCTCCATGCAAAAGGCGATGGATGAAACCGAGCGCCGGCGGGTTATGCAGGAAGCGCACAACAAAGCCAACGGCATCGTGCCTGTGGGTGTTGTGAAGAGTGTCGAGGATATTCTGGAAGCCACTTATGCACCGGGTGGGGCGCCAGGGCTGCGCCGCAAGATTGCGGATTCACATGGGGCTTATCATGTCACCCGCGAGGATTTGTCTCCTAAGGCAATGGCGAAAAAGTTGAAGGTGTTGGAAGAGGTGATGATGCAGCATGCTAAAAACCTAGAGTTTGAAGATGCGGCGAGAGTTCGAGATGAAATGGCGGTGTTAAAGGATCAGGCGTTGATGAGTTAATAGCGGGGGCTATTTAATACCTTCTATTAAGGCGATATCTTTTTTAAGTAAGTCATTCACCATGGTGTTTAGTTCGACACCTTTAGCTTTGGCTTTGGCTGAAAAGTAGTCTAGTACGTCGGCATCAATATATATGGGTAAATTCTTTTTGGCTTTAGGGTTAAAGAATTTGCCGCGCTCGGCTTTGGAAAAATCATATTCTTCATGCATCATTATCACCCTTGCTTATACTGTTTGATTTCATTTTTTGTGGCAGCTCTTGCTGAAATTAGGCGGATGGTTAATATGTCTTTATCGGTATCGTGGAAGGTGTGTACTACCACCAGATAATGTTGGTTTTTAATTTGACCTAGGGTTATCCAACGATCTTCATCGTTGCTAGATTCATTGTCGTCAAATATGGTTAGTGCCATCGGGTCATTAAATACCTTGCTGGCTTCTTCAAAGGTTATTCCGTGTTTGCGGACATTGGATTGAGCCTTGATGGGGTCCCATTTGAAATTATATTGCATCCATTAACCTTTAGTGGTCTCAAGCTACTGCCGAGTCTCTCTAAAGACTAAATTATCTTGGGTAATATGACAACTATCAGCCTCGTCCAATATAAAATGAGCCTGAAGGGAGGGTGTTGAGGTGCAGGTTGATGCGGGCTATAATGCAAGGCAATGCGGTGCATTATAGAGGAGAGTAAAGATGGCTATGACCAGTGTGCGTATGCCGGATGAATTGATGGGGCGTTTGGAAAAGGCCGCAGAAAATTTAAGAAGATCAAAGGGTTGGCTTATCAATGATGCGTTAGGCGAGTACCTGGCGCGTGAAGAAGCAAAAGTAAAATTGCAGGAAGAAACTCAGCAAGCCCTGGCCGACGTTGAAGCAGGGCGCTTGGTTGATGGTGATGAAGTGATTGAATGGGTTGAGAGTTGGGGTGCGCAGGATGAGAAGGAACCGCCAACACCATGAAACTTGAGTTTACTCATGTTGCCCTGAATGATTTAAAAAGACTGAGGCAGTTTATTGCTAAGAAAAACCCGCAAGCGGCACGACGTTATAGCGAGCGGTTACAATATTCATTAAGGCGGTTGATGGATCACCCTGGCTTGGGCAGAACATTGGATGAGTTGCCTAATGTTAGAGAGCTTGTTGCGGGTGATTATGTGGCGCGCTATGTGGTGAAAGATGATCGAATTATTATCTTGAACATTAGCCATGAAAAAGAAGAAAGGTAATTGTTGCTTCGGCTTGGTGTGGTTTTATAATGCGCCTATTGTCGTAATTTTATATCTATATGGAAAGGAAATAACGTGAAAATACTGGTAACTGGTGCGGCGGGTTTTATAGGTTCAACATTATCCCATCGTTTGTTGGCTCGTGGCGACGAGGTAATTGGGTTAGATAACTTAAATGATTACTACGATGTAAATCTTAAAAAAGCCCGTTTGGATCGGCTCACGACCCACTCAAACTTCACCTTTGTGAAGGGTGATTTAGAAGACCGAACCTGTGTCGAGTCACTTTTTGCTAAAGAAAAGCCCAATAAAGTCGTGAATTTGGCCGCGCAAGCCGGTGTTCGTTATTCCATAGAAAACCCCCATGCCTATATTGACGCCAATATTGTGGGCTTTATGAATATCTTGGAAGGCTGCCGTCACCATGATGTGGAGCATCTGGTGTATGCATCCAGTAGCTCTGTGTATGGCGCCAACACCAATATGCCATTTTCGGTCCATCATAATGTGGATCATCCGGTCAGTTTGTATGCGGCGACCAAGAAAGCCAACGAGCTGATGGCCCATACCTATAGTCATCTATATGACATGCCTACCACGGGATTGCGCTTCTTTACCGTATATGGCCCCTGGGGTCGTCCCGATATGGCGCTGTTTTTGTTTACTAAGAGCATTTTGGAAGGCAAACCCATTAAAGTGTTTAACTATGGTAATCATCGCCGTGATTTTACCTATATCGATGATATCGTAGAAGGTGTGATTCGTACCTTGGACCACAACGCGCCGCGTAATCCTGATTGGGATGGTGCTCATTCTGACCCTGCCAGCAGTAAGTCACCGTATCGTATCTATAACATTGGCAGCAACCGTCCTATAGAGTTGATGCGTTATATCGAAGTATTAGAGGATGCGTTAGGTAAAAAGGCAGAGAAAGAGCTGCTTCCATTGCAGCCGGGTGATGTGCCTGATACTTATGCCGATGTTGATGCATTGGTGGCGGACGTGGATTATCGCCCCTCGACGTCACTTGAAGAAGGAATAGGGAACTTTGTTGCCTGGTATCGGGAGTTTTATAAGGTTTAATTCCAAATGCAGGGATAATTCCCAAAAGCAGCCTCTAGGGCTTGCACTTGGTGCGCTGGGATGGTAATTTGCGCGCCTGGATATAGGCACGTAGCTCAGCTGGTTAGAGCACCACCTTGACATGGTGGGGGTCGTTGGTTCGAATCCAATCGTGCCTACCAAAGCTCCAAGGTCATCCTGGCAAGGCTGGTCTTTTGGTAGTGGTGATGTAGCGTAATGCGATTAGCAGGATTATCGTGGCGTGAACGTCTTTATTTACTTGAGAATATCCCAAAGCGCGTTTAGACTTCCCAAGGTTGGTTTGGTAGGTGTGTAGCCTATTGATAAATCAGGGAGAAGTGACCGGTTTAGGATACTTCTTAATCTCATTAAAATCTAAGGCCCCGCTAGAACACATTGGCGGAATGGCTTGTTGGAGGAACAGCTATTAAGCGAGATAAGCGCGGTGCGCAATCAAAAAGAAATCGAATTAATCAGGATATCACAGCAACAGAAGTGAGACTTATTGGTTCGGATGGTGAACAGGTAGGGATTGTTTCCTTAGCGGAAGCGCTAGAAACATCTCAGGCACAATCACTGGATTTGGTTGAAATTGCAGCAGACTCGGAGCCTGTTGTTTGTCGTATTATGGATTATGGCAAACACATCTTTGATGAGAAGAAAAGTAAAGCTGAAGCCAAGAAGAAGCAAAAAAAGACTCAGGTTAAGGAAATAAAATTCCGTCCTGGGACTGAGGAAGGAGACTACCAGGTAAAACTTCGCAACCTGACGCGGTTCCTTTCGGATGGGGATAAAATCAAAGTTACGATGCGCTTTCGTGGACGTGAAATGGCCCACCAAGAAATCGGCATGAACTTGCTTAAGCGAGTTGAGGCAGATCTCGAGGAAATGGGTTCCGTTGAAATGTATCCAAAGATGGAAGGTCGTCAGATGACTATGGTGATAGCTCCCCGCAAGAAGAAGTAACACTCACCGTTTGATCAACACCGAGTGTTTTAATGATTTATGCGTGATTCCCACGCCAACAATGCGGAGCATGAAAATGCCAAAGATCAAAACTAACAGTGGAGCTGCTAAGCGTTTTAAAAGAACCGCTAACGGCTTTAAACGTAAGCAAGCTTACAAAAACCATATATTAACCAAGAAGAATTCAAAGCGAATTCGTCAGTTGCGGCCCAAAGAAAACGTTGCCCCATCTGATATGGCTCTAGTGCGTCGTATGATGCCTGGCGTTTAATTGGTCGACTTTAAGTAACAGACTTTAAGTTAATAGATATTATGATTTTTGGAGAGTAGATTATGCCACGCGTAAAACGCGGTGTTACCGCCCGAGCAAGACACAAAAAAGTTCTTAAAGAAGCAAAAGGTTATTACGGCGCACGTAGCCGAATTTATCGAGTTGCTAAGCAAGCCGTTATCAAAGCAGGCCAGTATGCTTACCGTGACCGTCGCCAGCGAAAGCGTCAGTTCCGTCAGCTTTGGATTGCACGTATTAACGCTGCAGCACGTATAAACGGAATTAATTACAGCCGTTTCATCAATGGACTAAAGAAAGCATCCATTGAGATTGACCGTAAAGTGTTGTCTGACATTGCGATTCACGATGCAGCAACGTTTACGTTATTAGTAGAAAAGGCAAAAGCTAGCCTAGCTAACTAATCGCGCTGAAGTATGTTGACCGAGAAGTCTAATAGACAATCTCGGCAGTAGTAAAAGATAGGGGAAGAGCGCATCGCTCTTCCCCTATTTTGTTTTTAACGACCACCGTTTGGAAACAAAATGGAAGACCTACAAAAACTCGTTGATCAAGCTCGGCAAGCTATTAATGCTGCAGAAGATGACCAGGCACTGGACCAGTTAAGAGTTCAATATTTGGGCAAAAAAGGTGAGATTACTAGCCTGTTAAAAGGCCTTGGTAAGCTGTCTGCGGAAGAACGTCCTGCTGCCGGTGCAACCATCAATAAAGCGAAAGTGGCATTGCAAGATGTTATTCAAGCAAAAAAAGACACCTTAGCAGCGGCAGCGTTGAACGCACAATTAGACAATGAACGTGTTGATGTCACGTTGCCAGGCCGAGATGGCGCGGCGGGTGGCCTTCATCCGGTGACGCGAACCATGAAAAGAATCGAGGCGTTTTTTGCCAAAGCCGGATTTTCCGTGGTTGAAGGTCCAGAAATTGAAGATGATTATCATAACTTTGAAGCGCTTAATATTCCTGCTCATCACCCCGCGCGGGCAATGCATGATACTTTCTATTTTGATGCGCATACATTGTTAAGAACCCATACCTCACCAGTGCAGGTGCGAGTAATGGAGTCTGGTGAAGCACCGTTTCGGATAATCTGTCCAGGCCGTGTTTATCGTTGTGATTCGGATTTAACCCATACCCCCATGTTTCATCAGGTTGAAGGTTTGTTAGTGGATGAGACGTCTACCTTTGCCGATCTTAAGGGTGTGATCGAATTATTCTTGCGTGAGTTTTTTGAGAAAGAACTTCCCGTAAGATTTAGACCCTCGTATTTCCCTTTTACCGAACCATCAGCAGAAGTGGATATCGAATGTGTGATGTGTAGCGGCAAAGGTTGTCGTGTTTGTAGTCACACAGGATGGTTAGAAGTATTGGGTTGCGGCATGGTGCACCCTGCAGTGTTTGAGCATTCTGGTGTTGATATTGAACGCTTTAAAGGTTTTGCCTTTGGTATGGGTGTTGAACGTTTGGCGATGTTGCGTTACGGCGTGAATGACCTACGTTTGTTTTTTGAAAATGATTTGAAGTTTTTATCTCAATTTAATTAGTTAAAATCAGGTGGCTACATAGAGTAAAACCGAGAAGGTAGCGATAAGTGCAGAGTTTGGAATATTGTTTCAGAAATATCTGAGGCAAGGATGCCGAAGTAAGCCCAGAGCCTGCCCCACGAGCGGGGCGAGTGCTTTGGGTACAGGGAAGTGTTTAAGGCGTTTTCTGAAACAATATTCCAAATGCTGCACGCTCTCAAAGCTTCTCTGGTAGTCACACAATCAGTTTACAAGGTATGCGGTAAAGAACATGCAATTCAGTGAAAAGTGGTTACGTGAGTGGGTTAATCCATCAATTTCAACCGAACAATTGGTTGAACAGTTAACGATGGCCGGATTGGAAGTTGACGGGGTTGAACCTGTGGCAGGAGCATTTACCAATGTGGTTGTCGCTGAAATCAAATCCATTGAACAGCACCCCGATGCCGATAAATTACGTGTTTGCCAAGTAAACGTGGGCGAAGACGAGCTTATTACTATTGTTTGTGGCGCGCCAAATGCACGTGAAGGATTAAAGATACCCTGTGCAAAAGTTGGCGCGGTACTGCCTGGCGATTTTAAGATTAAGAAAGCCAAGCTCCGTGGTGTACCATCTTTTGGTATGTTGTGTGGTGCTTCTGAATTAGGTTTAGAAGAAAAATCCCCAGGATTAATGGAGCTGCCCAGTGATGCTCCAATAGGTAGCGATATTAGAGAATATCTAAGCCTGGATGATCACGCTATCGAAGTAGACCTAACCCCCAATCGCGGTGACTGTTTGGGTATTGTGGGTTTGTCGCGTGAAGTGGGAGTGCTTAACCGTGCTGACGTGACAGCTGTTAGCATCAGCGAATTGACGGCAACCATTGATACCGTATTTCCTGTGGCCATTGAAGCCAAGGAGCAATGTCCGCGCTATGTCTGTCGTGTTATTAAAGGCATTAATATTAATGCAGAAACGCCGTTGTGGATGGTAGAGCGATTACGTCGCAGTGGTGTGCGCAGTATCGATGCGGTGGTTGATGTCACTAACTACGTGTTGCTCGAACAAGGCCAACCCATGCATGCCTTTGACTTGGCTAAGTTAGATGCGGGTATTTGTGTCCGATTAGCTAAGCAAGGTGAGAAGATTACCTTGTTAGGTGATCAAGAAATTGAGCTAGATACAGAAACATTGTTAATTGCGGACCACAGTAAAGCACTGGCGCTTGCGGGTGTGATGGGCGGGTTGGCGTCGTCCGTTACCTCGTCAACCAGTGACATATTATTGGAAAGCGCTTTTTTTGAACCCGTTGCTATTGCGGGCAAGGCCCGGGGTTATGGTTTGCATACGGACTCCTCCCACCGTTTTGAGCGTGGTGTGGATTTTGAGTTGCAACGTAAAGCGATTGAGCGAGCAACCGAATTATTGTTAGACATAGTGGGTGGAGACGCCGGACCTGTTAACGAAGTAGTGTCCCCTGAAAACCTGCCACATATTGACCCCATACAACTGCGCCGTAACCAGATTGAGCGTGTGTTAGGATTTTCAATGCCCGATGCCGATGTGGTCGATATCTTGGGCCGATTAGGAATGGATATTGTGGACACTGATGCGGGTTGGCACATTGTACCTCCACCGTATCGTTTTGATGTTCGTATAGAAGTGGATTTGATAGAAGAGTTAGGTCGTATTTGGGGTTATAACAAACTGCCAATAAGTCTTCCAGCCATGGGTTTCTCCGCAAACGCAGTGCCAGAGAATCGATTAACCGCCGATACCTTAAAGCAGCGCTTAGTGAGTAGGGGTTATCAGGAGGCAATTACTTATAGTTTTGTTGATAAAGACATTCACGCCTTGGTAGCTCCTGGCCAAGACGCCATTGAATTAGCCAACCCTATATCAGCAGACATGTCTCAAATGCGGTTAACGTTGTGGGCAGGGCTTATCAAAGCGGCGCAGCATAATATCAATCGCCAACAAACCCGCGTACGTATGTTTGAAAGTGGTTTAACCTTTAAACCTAAAAATAAGCAGCCTCAAAACAAGTCAGCTAATGACGACGCAACGAATGTTGAAAAACATATCGAGCAGATACCTATGTTAGCAGGCTTAGTTTATGGTGGAGTGCAGCAAGAAAGCTGGCATGGCAAAGTACAATCGGTAGACTTTTTTGATGTGAAAGGTGACCTGGAAGCGTTGCTCGATGCCGGCGGTTCGGCAGAGGAATACGAGTTTGCCGCCTGTGAGCATCCTGTATTGCACCCAGGGCAGTCTGCGGTGGTACGTAAAAATGGCATTGATATTGGTTATATTGGAGCTCTGCATCCCGGCATCCAAAGCAAATTAGGCATTTCTGGCCAAATTTACCTGTTTGAGGTGAAGCTTGCCGAGTTATTAACCGGTAGAGCCCCCGAATTTAAAGAATTATCACGATTCCCTGAGGTTAGGCGTGATTTGGCAGTAATAGTAGAGGAAAAGATCTCAGCACAGACTATACTGAATAAAGTGCGGAATACTGCCGGAGAATGGTTGACTAACGTCGTATTATTTGATGTATATCAAGGCTCTAACGTAGAGGCAGATCACAAGAGTGTTGCTTTTGGCTTGACCCTTCAGCACCCTTCACGCACGCTTAAGGATGATGAAGTGAATGAGATTGTAGATCGTGTCGTAACTTCGTTAAAAGATGAACTCAATGTAATACTGAGGGAATAAACATGACTGCTTTAACTAAGGCGGATTTGGCTGAGAAATTATTTGAGGAATTAGGGTTAAACAAAAGAGAAGCGAAGGAAATGGTTGAGCTCTTTTTTGAAGAAATCCGAACCTCGTTAGCAGAGGATGAGCACGTTAAATTATCAGGTTTTGGTAATTTTGACTTGCGTAAGAAAAGTGAACGTCCAGGACGTAACCCTAAAACAGGTGAGGAAATCCCCATCAGTGCCCGTAAAGTGGTAACGTTTAGACCTGGACAGAAGCTAAAACAGCGAGTTGAGGCGTATGCTGGAACCCAGCAACAACAGTGAGCTGCCGGTAATACCCGGTAAACGCTATTTCACCATAGGTGAAGTGAGTGAGCTGTGTGATGTTAAGTCTCATGTGCTGCGCTATTGGGAACAAGAGTTTACCCAGTTAGCTCCTGTAAAGCGTCGAGGCAATCGTCGATATTATCAGCGCCAAGATGTCCTGATGATTCGGCAGATTCGCTCGTTGTTGTATGAGCAAGGGTATACTATTGGCGGTGCCCGGCAGCAAATGGATGGGCCAGGCGCTAAGGATGATGCGAATAAGTCCTCACAAATCATTCAGCAAATGATAAAAGAATTAGAAGATGTGCTCGTTGAGTTAAAATAGCCATTGTTATTGAGCATAGCCATTGTTGCTGAGTGTAGTGATGACAGGTGGTCCCAAAGTCGCTAGATAATTGGGCGAAATCTTTCCAGAAAATAGTGTTATAACCCTCTGAATTCTTGTATTATCTCGCCACCTTGTGAAAGCAAGGCGTCATGGATGCTGATGTCAAAATGTCGGGGCGTAGCGCAGCTTGGTAGCGCACTACAATGGGGTTGTAGGGGTCGAAGGTTCAAATCCTTTCGCCCCGACCAATTTTGATATGTTTAAAGTGTGCGGTTTTTTGCACAAAACCTTTCTTTTTTACCAGTTTTTCGCCATATTTTTTGCCCTTCCTCGGTCTATATTACTGAATCTATTTATATGTCGTAATTTTAGGGCGGGTATTGTTGCCAATGGAGTTGGTTCTCGAAATAACAAGTTCTGAGCAGTTTTTGCTGGGTGATAATGCCAGTAAGCGCTTTTTGCCAATAGGTGGTGTGATCGGTCGTGCGCCTGATTGTGAGTGGGCTATTCCTGATCAGAGCCGTCATTTGTCGGGTCGGCATGCGCAGATTAGTTCGGAGGGTGATGGTTTCTATATTACTGATATCAGTACTAACGGCATATTCGTTAATGGTTCTAAAAGTTCTTTGGAGAAACATAAACCTTATAGGCTCATGTCTGACGATGTGTTTTGTATGGGAGATATTGAGTTTAGGGCGATAGTGCATCTCGATTCCGATCGACAGGCGTATTCATCAAATCCTTCCTTGATGCAAATCGAGCGTAGTGAAGAAAAACCAATGTTGGATCCCCTCGAAATGCTGCGCCAGAGAGTGCCCTTGGATAGCGCTGGTTTGGATTCAAATGAAACTTTCGCGATGGAAAGGGCGGGAGAGTTAGGTGATTGGCATGCAGGGTCAGCTTCAATGCCGGATAGTGTTAATGGCGTAGAGGAGGTCTTTAGTGCGCCTTCAATGCATTCAGAACATTTGCCGGAGGATTGGTTAGAGTTTAATGTAACTAATGGTGAGGCAGGTCCCAGTGATGGGGCGCTGAAGCAAGAGGGAGTTGTTCCAGTAGCAGCTCCTAACCCTAGACCATCTAACCACACAAATAATCTGCATAACACATCTGTCTCGACGGTGGATCCTCATTTGATGGCATTTTGTCGAGGGTTAGGGGTGTCACGAGAGATGTTGCAAACCAAGGGTGCTGTCGATACCACAGAGATGATGGAGCAGGCTGGTGCCGCATTGAAAGAAACTTTTGCAGGCATGGTTGCTGTGATGAAGAGTCGTGCGAGTCTTAAAAATGAATTTCGCATGGATATGACGTTGGTGCAGATGGATAAAAATAATCCGTTTAAGTTTTCGGTGAACGAAGAGCAAATCCTAAAACAATTCCTCAGTGCCAAAGAGGATAGTTTTTTGCCAATGCCGGCTGCAATACAGGCAGGTTTTACTGATATACAGCAGCATCAAATCGGAGTGATGGCGGCGGTGCAGGCTTCGCTTATGCAGCTGCTGGACAAGTTGAATCCTGAGCGTTTAGAGAAAAAGTTTGATCGTGGGCAGGCAAAAGGTTTTTCTATGGCGGGTAAGCGGGCGCAGTATTGGGAAGCATATAAAGAATACCACAGTGATATCTTGCAGGAGGAATCGACATTCTCCTCGGTGTTTGGTGATACGTTTGCCACAACGTATAAACGGCAGGTTGATAGATTGAAAGCAGCAAAACCAGAGGGTCGTAATGTACCATCCCCGCGGTCGCGAACTGCTTTGGATCTTGCACAAGAGAAATAATTGAAAGGTTGCCAAGCTATGTTGGTAGCTATGTTGGAAATTATGTCGATAACTATGCCGGTAACAATAAAAGCAGCAAGGAAAAGATTGATATGGATTGGGTAAAAGAGAAGTTGCAGCGTTTGATCTTGGGGGTTTTGGCGTTATGTTTATTTGGCACATTGTCTGGGTGTCAGATGTTTATATCGGACCTAACTAAGGTTGATCTGCGTTTTGTTGCTGGAGGGGATATTAACCCGGATGATTCTGGTCGGCCTTCGCCGCTTGTGGTGCGTTTGTTTGAATTGAAATCGATCGCGGGGTTTGAGAATGCAGAGTTTTTCTCGCTTTATCATCATGAAAAAGACACGTTAGGGGCTGACTTGGTTTCTAGTGAAGAGATCGAGTTAAAACCAGGTGATGTGCAGGATATTAAATTTGCGTTGAAACCAGAGTCACGCTTTATCGCGATAATGTGTGCCTATCGCCAGCTCGATAAAGCATCGTGGCGAATGGTGTTGCCGGTGCAGCTTAGGTCCAAGAATGATATGACGGTGTTGTTTGGGAAGCAGGGTGTTGCCATGGCTAGCGCTAGATAGTTGCGTATGCGTTCCCACGCGGGAGCGTGGGAACGAGCGGTTGCCAGGTAACGCTGGGGCGATGGAGCGAGTAGGATATCTAACCTATTTATTGCCTTCTTGTGATTGCAGATTATTTAGTGCAAAAAATCGCACAGTTCCATGAAAAAATGCCACTATTTTTATCTTCCTTGTGTCTTTATAGAAAATTTGCGGATTCTGACAACTCAATCATTGGCAAAATTCGAGACGGTATCATTAATGATCTATTTTGTATTGATGCCTGAATATTCTTTTGATGGAGCAAGGATGGTATGGCGTTTCAAGACAAAGTGATCTGGACTGAAGGAATGTTTCTCCGTCCACAGCATATGCAGCAACAAGACCGGTATATCGACGCTCAATTTAGAGAGCGTAATCGTGTGTTGCAGCGTTATGGTTGGGGGGTGAAAACGTTAAAAATTGACGAGAATCTATTATCTCAAGGAACACTGTCAATCACCAAATGTTCTGGTGTGTTGTCGGATGGTACTCTGTTTCATGTTGGCAGTGCGTTTGGGCAGCCGTTGACGCTTGATCTAAATGAGGCAGTCCAAGATAAAAAGGTCAAACTGGCGTTGCCCATTATGTTACCCGGTAGTGATGAAACCGAACTAACCGATGATAAAGAATCACTCACACGCTATTTAAAAAAGGAAGTAGAGGTTAAAGATAGTAACCTCGGTCAGAGCAAGCTCGCTCGCCTCAATACAGGACGTTTGCGTTTCAAACTGCTGTTAGAAGAAGAGGCTACCGGAGATTATAGTTCTATCGCTATTGCAAAAGTGCAGGAAGTCGGCGGTGATGGTGGGATTATTCTCGATGAGTCATTTATTGCTCCCTGTATAGATATCCGCGTGGCGGAGCCTATTACCCAAGCGCTAAATGAAATCATTGGATTGTTAAACCACCGTGCAGAAGCTCTCTCTTCGCGGTTGACAAAAAACACTCGAACCAGTACCTCCGATATAGCTGATTTTTTGCTACTGCAACTGGCTAATCGCTACATCGCTTGTTTTCAACATTGGAAAGCGGCTGAAAACGTCCACCCAGAACAGATTTTCATGGATTTGCTGTGCTTGTCCAGCGAGATAGCGACGTTTACCCGTAAAGAAAAACGTTTGACGGGTTTGCCTTCCTACCAACACGATGACCTGGCGTTGAGTTTTTCGCTGTTGATGGGCGAGTTGCGACAGTCGTTGAGTATGGTGTTTGAGCAAACGGCAGTGGCGTTAGATTTACAAGAAAGAAGTTTTGGCGTTCGGGTTGCGCCTATTCAAGATCGTCGGTTGTTGGACGACGCGACATTTATTTTGGCAATAAAAGCGGATTGGCCAAAAGAAGCCATTGTCTCTCGAATACCCTCTTCGGTGAAAGCCGGAGGAGTAGAGCAGTTGCGTGAATTGGTGAATTTACAATTGCCAGGTATCCGTTTAATTCCGATGCCAGTCGCCCCGCGTCAGATTCCCTATAATTCTGGATTTACCTATTTTCAAATGGAAAAAAGTACCGAGAATTGGGCGCATTTGCGTACCTCTGGCGGTTTTGCTTTCCATTTCTCTGGGGACATACCTGGCCTTCAATTAGAATTTTGGGCGGTGAAGGAGTAATTCTTAATGTCTCACGATGACAAAACAATCATTACCTTTCGACGCGATGCTGCTGGATCCTCTCAAAGTGCGGGACAAAACGGCGGGCCCAGTATCAGTGGTGGTTTTCAGCGCCCCAAACCAGGTGGGCGAGGTGGGGCTGCGCCATTGCAGACGGGGCCGTCTATAGCGGCTCAACCTACCTCCGTGCCGCCAGTATCGGTACCGCCGCTACCTATGCAGTCAAAAAGCGGTTTGCCGCCTATCGCTTCAGCTCAAAACAGCCAAGCTCTAAATAATAAACCCCTAAATAATAAATCCCCAAATGGTCAAAGTGAGGTGGTTTCGATCGGCGGGACAAACTGGTCTGAAGGCGGAACATCAACGGTGTATATCAACCCCTTGGTGCATTGCGCCAATGATTTAATAGATCGCATGGGGGCTTTACGCTGTGAAAGAGAGCTTGGCTCCAGTGGAGTGGTGCGTGATGTCGCTATTTTTCGTGACGAAACAGTTCGGCAAATACGGGATTTCGAAAGGCGTTGCGGACAAGTAGGGATTGATGAAGAAAGCCTACTGTATGCAAGGTATATCCTGTGTACGGTGCTCGATGAGTTTGCGACTAAAACACCTTGGGGTGGGCAGGGGGGGTGGTATAATCAAAGTTTACTCAGTCAGTTTCATGATGAAACCGGCGGGGGTGAAAAGTTTTTCCAAATATTAGAACACTTACAAACCCAACCGGCCACTTACCTGAATGTCTTAGAGCTGATGTATATCGCTATGAGTTTAGGGTTTGAGGGCAAGTATACTTTGGTAAATCGAGGCAACGTTGAGATTGAAAATCTGCGAGACAACTTGTTCCATTTAATGAAGCTGCAACGGGGTGAAGCTGAGCGTGATTTATCGCCACATTGGAAAGGCGTGTCTGAGAAACGCTACGCGCTGATGAAACACGTACCGGTTTGGGTTATTTCGGCAATAGCGGGGGTTGTACTATTGGTGTTGTATTCAGGGTTTTCCTATCAGCTTAATAGCTCTCAAGAGAAAATATTGGCTTCGTTACAGGCGCCTATTGCAACGTATCTTCCGGTCGATGGCACAACTTCAAATTCAAAACAAGCCGAGACGAAAAGCCCCGCGGTTAAAAATTCTGTGGACGATCAAGATGGCGTGTCACCTGCGTTAGATAACTAATAGCCAAATTAAGCCTATGAACACGAGTTTACATAATGAAATCTAGATTTAGCTTTTTAAAGGAAAAGTGGTTTATTGGATTGTTGGGGGTTACCGCTCTCTCTATTCTGGTATGGTTTGTTGGGCCACTAATCGCCATCGCCGATGTGAAATTTCTTACAAGCGATATTGTACGTTTGATTATCATCATGGTGCTGTTGCTGTTGTGGGGGCTTAATAATTTACGTACCACTCGCGCGGCAAAGAAAAACAATGAAAATCTTGAAAAAGAACTGATGGAAAGCCAAGCGCTACCGTCAATCAATGGTGATTTTCAAGGGGAGACACAGAGTGCAGGTGAAGCTGAAATTATTACCTCGCGCTTCAATGACGCGTTAACGGTATTACGCAAAAGGCAACCTGGAAAAAAATGGGGTAAGAATTTTCTTTACGAATTACCCTGGTATATCCTCATTGGGCCTCCAGGGTCAGGTAAAACAACCGCATTGGTCAATTCGGGTTTAGAGTTCCCATTGGAGAATACATTTGGAAAAGAAGCCCTAAAAGGCATAGGCGGTACTCGACATTGTGATTGGTGGTTCACCGATCAAGCGGTAATTATTGATACCGCAGGCCGATATACAACACAAGATAGCCACAAACAGGCGGATGCCGGTGCGTGGAATAATTTTATTGAGCTGTTAAAAAAACATAGAAAGCGCCGCCCTATCAATGGGGTGATTGTTGCAATCAGTTTGCAGGAGCTTGTGTCGCAAACTGAAGCGGAATTGGCGGCTAATGTCCGAGCGGTGAGGGCACGCCTGCAAGAATTGAAGGATCAGCTAGGTATTGATTTTCCGGTATATCTCAATTTTACCAAATGTGATCTGATTGAAGGTTTTTCAGCTTTTTTTGACTCGTTAGGTAAGGAAGAGCGAGCGCAGGTCTGGGGCATGACGTTTCCTGATGACGGCAGCGTGGCTTACGAACAGCAATTTGACCAGGAATTTGATCAGCTGGTTTTGCGACTACATGAGAATATTAATAATAAATTGCATTTTGAACGTGATGTCCGACGACGCACAGAGATTTTGTCATTTCCTCGTTCACTGGAATCATGTAAATACGCACTAAAACAATTTGTGGGTCATACCTTCTCTGAATCACGCTTTCATGATCAATACCTGTTACGTGGTGTGTATTTTTCTAGTGGCACGCAAAATAGCAACGCTTTAGGGCGAGTATTAAGCCAGCAGGCCAGTAGTATTGGTGTCGGTCAAGAAGCCTTGTTAGGCATGCAGCAACCTAATCAACAGCAAGGCCGTAGCTATTTTATTCGAAACCTTATGCAGCAGGTGATTTTTCCAGAGTCCCAAATGGTAGGCACCAATCGCAAGCATGAACGGAAAATGCGTTGGTTGCAAAGCGGCGGCATAGTCTGTGCGGTTTCAAGTATTGTGATAGGGGCCTTACTGTGGTCAACCAGCTTCGGTAAAAATGATCTAAGGCTGAGAGATGCCAGTGAAAGATTGTTTACCTATGAGCAAGCGTTGGAGGTTTTACCCGAAAAATCCTTGCCAGAAACCTTATTGCCGATGTTATCTGCGGTGCAATCGGTTGCTACCGTGTATCCAGCGGATGAAGATGATTGGTTGTTAGGTTTGGGGTTGTATCAGGGACATGCATTACAAGAGCAGTCTGCGCAAAACTACGATGCTCACCTGCAACACCAGTTTTCACTTGCGCTTAAGCATCAATTAGCTCAACAATTAGTGCAAGAGCGTGATAACCCGGATTTTCTTCATCAAGGATTAAAAGCGTACTTGATGTTGGCCGATGGAGCACGTTTTGATGAAGACTTTATCGAAACATGGTTAACAATCGATTGGGATAACCGTTATCACACCCAGCCAGACGTGCGTAACGGGCTGAGAGAACATCTGAATAATTGGTTGTTGCAGCCCTATCAAGTCCAAGACATTGATATGGATCTGGTAGAGCGAACAAGAAAAATTCTGCGTCGAATCCCCCTACATGAACAGGTGTACGCCTCTATTAAATTGGAAGCGCGTGAAAAATACATCGATGGGTTTCGATTTGATGTTGATTTAGGTGGCAATATTGAACAGGTATTTCAGCGGGCCGATTATGAAGTTCCCCGACTGTATACGTTTGATGGCTACGACACAGTGTATAAACCGGCTAAAAAGGAGTTTATTGAGTCCCTGAGCAATGATAATTGGGTGGTTGGCTCACGCTCGGGTGAGCTAACGGATATGGATTTGGCAACTGTGCAGGCAAAACTTGAAAAGCAATACTTAGAGGACTATATCCACCATTGGAGCGCGGCTATCAACCAGCTGCGGCTGGTGCCAATGGGTTCGTTAGAAGAAAGCTTAGAGGTAATGAACGCTCTGTTGTCAGGGCAGTCGCCGTTACGAGAGATTTTGGACACTATAAGTATTAATACTCAGCTCAGTGCTAGCATGGTGAATGCGGAGGATATCAAAGAGCATGCCAAAAGTGCAACACAAGTGGCACGTATGGCGGCGCCGCAATTGTCAAAATTTACCCGGTTAGCCAATATGGCGGCACGTAAGAGGCTCGCCAATTTACCGCAGAACCCGGCAAGCCTTGTCGATAAACAATTTCAGTCCTTACACAAAATGGTAGAGACAAAGAGAAATCGCCCCACACCACTGGATGAGTTAAATGAGTCCTTGGTGGGTTTGCAAATTTATTTGGAAAGCATTGCTGCGAGTGGCTCAACGCCGGAGAACGCATTTGATGTCGCGGTAACACGAATGAAGCAAAGCGCTGGTGATCCCTTGGGGCGTTTGATTATCCAGTCGCGGCGATATCCTCAGCCAGTGAAACGTTGGCTAACATCGCTACTTGATCAGTCCTGGGGATTGATTTTGGGGCAAGCCAAACAATCGATTGTCGGTGAATATCGATTGAGCGTTAAACCATTCTATGACGCAAGCTTAAAGGCCCGTTATCCGCTATCAAAACGTGCAAAATCAGAAGTAACATTAAGTGATTTTAGTGAGTTCTTTAAGGCTGGAGGTATTGAACAGCTGTTCTTCGATCAATATATAGCGCCCTTCGTTGATACCAAACATAAACCATGGCGATTAAAACGGGTAGGAAATAGGACCATCGGTTTGAGTAAAAAGTCCTTGGCTCAGTTTGAACAGGCGGCGGAGATTCGCCGGGTGTTCTTTGCATCGGGCGATGAACCATCATTACAGTTTTCTATGCGGCCGTTATATTTGGATGCAAACGTCAGTCGGTTTGAGTTGGATATGTTAGGTCAGCAAATGCGCTATCGTCATGGCCCTAGTCAAAAATCCCAAGTCAGTTGGCCGGCGGATCAGTTGTTATCTGATATCAGTTTTGAATTTGAAGACTACTATGGCGCTAGAACCGGTGAGAAATCGGAAGGCGTGTGGTCATTGTTTCGTTTTATAGACGCTCATCCATTAAAACGTTCCTCTTACGGAGGACGTTATAAGTTGACCATGACAAAAGATGGTAAGAAAGCAATATATGAGGTGTCGGCAAATCGCGCGGTAAACCCYTTYTCCAAAGACTAYCTAGGGGCGTATAAGTTGCCCAATACGTTGTGATGGCTATAAATGTGATGGCTATAAAAGTGACGGCTATAAAAGAGACGGTTATGCATGTGATAGTTATGACGTCGAATGTTAGAAAAATCATCAAGTCTGAGTGGTGTTAACCGTGAAYACACCCATCTTAAGTAGCGCCTCGGTAACCCACCCTGGCAATGTCAGGGAGATTAATGAAGATTCGATACTAAGGTCTGAAGGCGTCTTATGGGCGGTTGCCGATGGTATGGGAGGTTATGCTGCGGGTGATGTGGCCAGTCGAGTGGTGATTGAGGCATTGTCAGGATTACAAGCTAACGGTGTTTCCGTTGAGAGAGTTTCATATGACATTGTTTCAACGATTGAAGAGACTCTGCAACAGGTGAATCAAAAATTGGCCTTTGAGATGACTGTTGGTACGGGCAGTGAGGTAATGGGCAGTACCGTTGTGGTGGCTGTTTATCATGGCTCCCAATGTACCTGTCTGTGGGCCGGCGATAGTCGATTGTATGTGCAGCGCCAAGGTGAGTTATACCAAATCAGTAAAGATCATTCTGTGGTGCAAGATATGATTGATGAGGGAGTGTTATCGGCAGAGGAAGCTGAAAATCATCCACAAAGTCATGTGATCACCCGTGCAGTGGGTGTGCATGATGTGTTAGAGCTGTCTAAAGTGACCTTTGATTTGCAATCCAATGATGTTTTGTTGTTATGTTCTGATGGGTTATATAACGAGGTGAGTCCAGAAACTATTCGTGAACTATTGGCCGATCAAACACTTGATTGTGAACTTAAAGCCCAAGCACTGCTTGGTGCGGCTCTTAGTACCAAAGCGAGGGATAATATCAGTGTCAGTGTCGTGCAGGTGCCGGTGTGTCAGACTCGGTAACAGACGATAAAACGATTGCTCTGGTGGTGAAAGCCGGGAGAGAAAATCAAGGTCTGGAAAAAACAGTAGCGATTAACTCTAGCAAGGGAGATGTTAGGGACGGCCCGGTGGCCGTTGGTGTTGGATGTACGCTGAAAGAACGTTTTTATCTAGAATCGGTGCTCGGTATCGGTGGTATGGGCACGGTGTACAAAGCCAAAGATTTGCGCCAAGCAGAGGTTGGAGAAAAGAACCCCTGGTTAGCGATAAAAATACTGAATAAACATATCAGCCAGCACGCTTTTTCTTGGGGTGCCTTACAGCGAGAGTGTAAAAAAACCCAACAGCTATCACATCCTCATATCGTTAGTGTGTTTGATTTTGATCGTGATGGCGACACCTTATTTATGTCGATGGAGTTGTTAGAAGGGGTGTCTCTCGACGAAATCATCAATAAGCCATCCTTTGCCGGTTGGCCCATTGAAACAGTGGATAGGTTGGTGTCGCAAGTGGGGGATGCGCTAGCTTATGCGCACTCCAAGGGCATCGTGCATTCAGACCTAAAACCCAGTAACATTTTTATGACTTCGGATGGGGGTTTTAAGGTTTATGATTTCGGCATTGCTAGAGCGGTTAATGATGTATCGACAGGTGACGGCGATAACTTGGATGAATCATTGGTTGCTCTTACCCCAGCTTATGCCAGCGTAGGAATGTTATTGGATGAAACCGCTAAACCGGCAGATGATCTCTATGCCCTGGGTTGCGTGGTTTATATGGCGGCCACATCAAAGCACCCCTATCAACGGGCTACCGCACTTGTTGCACGAGAAAAACATCTCCCTCTCGCGCCTGCAAAAATATTGTCGAAGCAAAAATCCAAAGCCTTATGTGATGTATTGGATGTAGTCGATCCATCTATTGATGAAGTATCACAGTTTACTGAAGCCTATAACTATAAAGCCAAAAGAAATGCTCTATTTGTAGTAATAGGCAGCTTTTTTTTCGCAGTGGTTCTAGTCGCTGTGGTTTTCTATGCCAGTGGTTATCGTGAGCGTGTGATATTGCAGCAGCTGACATCGAATGATGTTGATGATTTGTCTGCTGGGGTTGAGAAAATACAGAAAATGGATGCAGARAATAGATTYCGATTYCTGGAGACATCGCGAAGTGAGTTRATTGATTTYTATCAACAAAAATCCCAACAACAGATGCAACAGARAGASTATTTGTTAGCWTCAAGGGTCTTAGTGGAAGCCAGAGAATTCTATCCAGACTCCATGGCATTATCTGCATTGCAAGAAAAGCTGAAGCAAGATCAGTTGTACCACTATCAACAGCTCAAGTCGAAAGGGGAATCGTTGATGGCTACAGGGTCTGAAGTTGCTCTTCAAGCACAATTACCTACCCTGGTTGCAGCGCTGCGACGAGTTAACGGCGGACATGAGTTATTGAGCCAATGGCAGTTGGACCAATGGTTGGCGCAAAAAATCAATGAAGCGATGTATTTGGGAGGTCCACACCCAATAGAGGTATTGTTGGCGTTGGCTGATGTGTTATATCCAGATGATTCCCGGTTCGCAAAAATACATAAAACCTTCAAGTTGATGCAGGCGTCGGCAAAGCATAGGTTGCAGGGCGGCTATCAGAAGAATGATCAAGGTGCTGGGAATAATCCAAGATTACTCAATAACGCTTCGATAAATGGGTATCAGGAACTATGGGCTACCTATGAGGATTTTACCCAACAAAATGACCTGGTAAACGAAACTGCAGTGAAGATAAACTGGAGACCAGAACAGTTAAAAAAATTCCTTGAGCAATTGGACCAAAGTAACTCTGCCTGGGATAGTGCGTTTTCTTCAGCGGTTCGACAATTTGTTGTTGATCAGCATCGGGCCAATCAACATAGGGCCAATCAACAGGGTTCAGGTAAAGGTAGTCTGGATATCGCCAAACGTTATCAGCAATTCGGAAAACAGCTGTACCCCAATATGTCAAACTTCAAAACCAAGAAAAAGATTGTAGATCCGTGTAAATCCTGGTGGGCAGGAAAGGGGCGGTCGACTAATTATCAATGTCGAGATTCGATTTCAACGAGGACAAAAGCGCCAGCGTTAGTGGTGATTCCAAAGGCTAAAAATATTCGCTCGTTTGCGATTATGCAAACTGAAGTCAGCGTTGCTCAATATAATGTGTATTGTCGATTGTACCGCCGTTGTACGGTAGTCGTTGGAGATTCCTCATTGCCAGTCACTAATATTAGTTATCAAGATGCCAAACGCTACGCCAATTGGTTAAGTCAGATGACTGGTTTCTATTATCGATTGCCCAAACTCAAAGAATGGCGGCATGCGGTGGGCGCTAATAATCAGCAACAATTAAATGATCATAATTGTTTGTTGACCCAAGGTACAAAGGTGATTCGAGGGAATTCGTTACGAAGGGTCACCCAAGGAACAGCGAATGCCTGGGGAGTGGTAAATGGACTGGGGAATGTACAAGAGTGGGCTTTTTCGGGCTCAAACACATACAAAACTGGGGGCAGTGCGCTAACCCCGTTAGCCGATTGTCAGATAACACACGCGGTGTCATCGGGGCAGGATAATAATCTTGTGACTGGTATGCGTTTGGTTCGAGAGTTAAAATAGAATGGGGGGTCTGAATAGAATAAGTGCAGCAGAATTTGGAGATGTAATAAAGAAGGCTTAAACGAAAACTACCGTCAACATAAAGGTGGGTCATCAATCCATGTGTAACGGTAGTTCAAGATCACAATGTAATGCACTGTTACACCGTGTTAGAAAGCTAATTGCCAGCCTGCAATAAACCTATCCTCAGTTTCTAATTGTGGACCGTCCAGGTTCTGAGCTATCCCCGTAAGATATTCGAACGCTATACGATGTCCCGCAAGAGCCCCAGATGGAATGAGTATGTTCGCGCCTAAACCAGCCTCGGTGCGGTTGCCACCTCGTAGTGTAGGATCGGCGGTTGGTACCATCATTGGGTTTAATTCTGGGTCAGCACCATTAATCTCATCCCAATCTTGATGTTCAACACGTAGGGATATGCTCACGATAGGTGATATTTGATAGGCGGCCCAGGCAGTAACCATCTTGCGGTCCCCTAACGTATAATCTTCATCATTAGTGTCGAGGCGTAGGGTGAATTTAGCTTGAGCTCCCCAAGACCAATGGTCTGCAAGCGTGTAATAGGTGATGCCGGGTAGAAAGTCGAAGGTACCTGAGCCTAATTGCATGGGATAGGGCAATTTAACGTCGTTACCCATAGGCGTGTCACCTTTCTCCGTAATAGAGCCGGTAGGTACGCTAACGCCCAAATTTAGATGAACATTAGTACCTTCCTTATTGTAGAGTTTAAATAACCCCGCAATGGTAACGTCGCCTAAGCCATCGGTTTTTGTCGTGAACTCAGCACCCATTCTGGTGACGTGATCCATCTCTACATTTAACAAGGGAAGCATAATCATTAATGTTAAAGAATTGCTTGGCGCGTACATCAAGCCAAACATATGCATGTCCATCGTCATTTCAAGCGGCGCCACCATATATTGATTAAGTACCTCAGCGGTGTTAAGCGAACTAGATCCATCAACATTGCCTTTCATGTTCATGGTCATATAGCGATATGACGCCATAAAGTCGCCTTTTTTATGTACATGGTCTCCCATTACGCCTATAGGGGCGTGGCTATCGGCCCGACCCTTACCTGATGTATCTGCGTGGGTAGCAGCACTAATTAGGATTAGTAGAAGGGTTACTGACAAATATTTCACAAATACTCCTGACAGCCATGCTGTAGTGGGTGAAATTTCTTATGTTTAATGATCTATAACGTTATTTGTGGCGGGATTATAAAGCAATCGGTACCTATTGAGGAGTCAAATTGTTGTAGGTGGTTTTTTGATCTTGTTGGTGGTGTTGAAACGGTTTACATAGGGTAAGTTGAAATTGATAGGTTGGCTTCAATCAAGAGGTTTTTTTGTAATTATTTTATTAAAAACACAAGAAATTTTATTTGTCTCTGGCGAATGGCGTAACCGCACAATGCTGAAAAATATTGTGCGAGTTGTTGCTCTTTTTAAATGCGTGTCGCACATGATATTTTTCTGCGAGAAATAATTATTATTCCGATGTTAGCTGTAGGCCTTTAGAAATAGTGTGTTTTCGTTTTTTTATAAAACTTGGCACGCCCCCTGCAATAGGTAAAGTGTCTCTGCAAATAGTAAGTAACAATTCGCATGTAACTCTTAGTCAGAGACAATAGGATTAAGAGCATTTCGTCGGCGACGCGAAATTGCCCTTATATAAATTGAAAGGAATTAACTGAGGATTTTTAGTATGCCAACTCCAGCGTATATGAGCATTACCGGCGAGAAGCAAGGCCTAATCACAGCAGGTACGTTTACCGAAGCTAGTGTAGGTAACATCTATCAAGAAGGTCATGAAGATCAAATCTTGGTTGAAGCATTTAAGCATGACATCGTACTTCCACGTGACCCACAAAGCGGTCAGCCTACCGGGCAACGAGTTCACCAACCTATTGTGATCACTAAAGTATTTGATAAGTCATCACCATTGCTTTTCGCTGCCCTAACAAGTGGCGAGCGTTTACCTGAGTGTACTATTGAGTGGTACCGTACTTCTGCTACTGGTCTACAAGAGCACTATTACACCATCAAAATCGAAGACGCGATCATCGTTGATCTTAAGTCTTACATGCACAACTGTCAGGATCCAGGTTTGGCTCACTTCACTCATCTTGAGGATGTGGCATTCACTTACCGTAAAATCACTTGGACTCACGAAGTATCTGGTACTTCTGGCCATGATGATTGGCGTGTACTTAAAGCTTAATATTATTGAGCTATATTACATGGGTTGCTACATATGTCA
>NVVG01000046.1 GCA_002402125.1 Moraxellaceae bacterium | reverse complement strand
GCGCACTTTAGAGAAGCGTTAGCATTTAATAATTTGGAAGTCATAAATATGAACAAATGTAAGGTTTTTTTAGTTTCTATCATATTGATACTGAGTGCATGCTCTACCCAGGAAAGAGCTTTAGAGGTCAGTAGCTCATTTGTAGGCACATTTAATGGTGGAAACCCAAGTAGATCATGCGGAGCAATGTGGTGGGAAATTATCAGGCATCAAGAGGGAACATATAAAATTTCTTTTTTTAAAGATAGTGAAAGAAAGCAGTACGATTTTTCTGAGCAAGGGAAGTGGTGGGTAAAGAATGGTTATTATTACGCAATAGCTCCCAAATATATGGTAGAACCAGATGTATATAGCGTTAAGGTTTTGAGTGAATATCAAATCCAATTTACATCTAGTAAATATGACGAGTCAGCTAAATGTAAAGATAACTACAGATTTATTGATCATAAGGTACGCTAATGCTAACAATAATGTCAAAATGATACCTAGCGGTTATCGCGACCAAATCATTGAACATCTCAATGATTTGGTTGATTAGTACAGGGAAAAATCAGTGACCGAAGAACCAATAATCATAATCAATGGGAAAGCTACTACAAGGGGTTATGCGCCCTTTCCATCGAAAAGTTCACTGTCGCTCTGCAAACATTGAAAGCAAGCAGGCCATGCAGCCCTCATGAAACATGGCCTGTAGCAATAAGTGTTACATTAGGACGGAATGTCCCTAGAACCCCAATGTGTGTTAGATTATTCGTGCTAAGTAGGGGGGGGCAGGCAAAATAAATAACGCTTTATTTGTCTGATTCTAACAAAAAATAATAATTGTTCTTAACGGACACAATGGATAATAACTATGATTTCAAAACAAAATAAAAATGGACTTGGCCGACTTCGGAAGGCTGTTGGGGCAGCTGCCCTGATGACCGTCAGTGGGATGGCGTCTGCCGTACCTGTTGAGTTGCAGCTTGAATACAGCTGCTTGTTTCCTGTAGCAAAGCAGCAGGATTTGATTCTTAACGTCACCACAGATATTCCTGAGCAGGTCGTTGTTGGTGAGGTTGCGGGTCCTTATGAGTTAAATATATCTGCTCACTTCAATGGGAGTACATACGTCGGCCTAAACCAGACTAAAGGTGGTAGTTTTGAAGGGACAGTTGATTTCTCGCTTATAGCTACCGGTCCTGGTGGTTACCTCAACGAGATGGAGATTGATCCAGAGGTTCGTCAATTTTATATGAAGTTTTCAAGCGACTGGGCACAAAATGGTTTCGACATACTCGTAGTTAATTTTGATGGAAGCTTGCCCACAACTCCAGCCATTAACGACTTCACTCTGGCTAACGTTGGTACAGCGGTAATCTCAATTGAAGAAACAATGTCCATGAGACTAAAGCTTAAGGAGTTTTTGACACCTCAGGATATATCAGGCGCAGACTACCTTGTTGATGAAGATAATTTTATCAGCTTCGATTTCGATGCGCCAGTCACAGATGCAGAGGGTTACTTTATAGTTAACTGTGATTACATGGGTGATTCTCTTGAAGTGCTTACTCTCGAAGTTGTAGATCCTGAACCCGACGTACCGACATTAGAATTAGAATATGAATATTTTTGGTGGGGATATCGAGTATACCTACTATGGTCTGGAGATGAGGCGATGGACATCTATAGGAATGGTAATCGGCATACTACTAATAAAACCGTAAACCCATTTAAAATCGCATACTATTTCACAAGAACAGAATATGAATGGATGGTTTGTGTAGCAGGAACAGACATTTGTTCTGAACCAGTATTATAGGCCAACCATAACTGATCTGGCTACACTAACCTGGACACTCAATTTCATTTAAACTACCTCGCTTTTGTGAAGCTGATGATCAATGCGGCCTCATTAGATTAAGTGCTCGAGATGACCAAATTTGTTCTTCTCCCGGCCCCCAAATTGCGTATTTCATAGATGATGTTGATTATGTGAATGATCTAGTAGGAGAGCGTGAATATTATATACGTGCAATAGAAAGCATTGGAGAACTGACGTCATTTGGTACTATAGATTTTAATGGGCCTTGTATCTACGTTTCTAGCAGGGTTTATCCTAAGTGTGACGAGTCAAGACAATGTGTGCTCGAATATTAGCTTGAAATAGACGACCGAAATATCCTCAAACATCAATCAAGTGAAAATGCAAACAGGGGGCTATTAATCTTCTTTGCAATGCCTTTAGCCTAATCAGTATAGCTTGAGCTTTCTGTATAGACTGGTATACTGGTCTATACAGAAAGAGGATATACACATGCAAGAAGAAATTGGGTCATACGAAGCAAAAACTAAACTTCCAGAGCTTCTACGCAGAGTAGAGGCTGGTGAGACATTCACCATTACCAATAGAGGGAAACCTATTGCTGATGTAATCCCAAGTCGTTCAAGCAACCAACATAAGATAGAAGCCGCAATCAACAACATCTTAAAGGCAAAAAAACATAAAGTTTCAGATGAAGTCCTAGACGAATTAAAGGGCGCTGGACGCAAATGACCGATTTTGTATTGGATAATTCAGTCTCTATGCGGTGGCATTTAGAAAGTAATAAGGCTTCAGACCAACGTTATTCTGAGTCAGTTTTATTAAGCATGGCGTCTGCAAGAGCCATTGTTCCCAATCTATGGCATTTGGAAGCGTCAAATGTATTGCTCGGTGCCGAGAAACGTGGGGAAACTACTGCGGGTGAGGTTGAATGTTTTATCGTTCAACTAGAAAGCCTGCCGATTCATGTAGATTCCATGACAGCCACACAGTCTTTTAGCCGAACGATCGCTCTAGCACGAGCTTATAAGCTTAGTAGCTATGATGCAGCTTACCTAGAACTAGCGATAAGGGAAGGACTGCCGATAGCCACACTCGACAAGACTCTTTTAAAGGCCGCCAAGAAGGCTGATGCTGGTATTTACCTCAAGGAATAACATAGAGGGAAAATGCCCTACGCCGATATTTGGAGCAACATCAAAAAATTATTTTATTTGTATCATCGAGTGCTTTTCTGGTAAAGTGATGGTGCTTAATATTCTATAAAATTACAATAAAATTCAATTTTTAAATCGTATTATTGCGATCAACTGTCAAAAACAAGGATGTATTATGAAAAAATTAATTGCCGCCTCTATACTCTGCTTGTCCTCTGGGGCTGTATCAGCACAGGGTTTTTACGCTGGTGTAGCTTACTCAATGTTAGATTCTGAATTAAGCGATTATGAACAGGCGCATGATTCAGAACCTACCGCTTTTAATGTCATTGGAGGTATATCAATATCAAGCAATTTTTCAGTTGAGTTTGTATTAGGCAAGGGGTTATCTGACGATGATGTAGGTCCTTTTGATACAAGGTTTGAATTGGATCAGTTAATTGGTGCTTATGGTGTGGGGATTGTTCCCGTTTCGGACAGATTTAATTTTTTTGGAAAGCTTGGGATCGCCAGTATTGAGTTTAAAGACAGAAACTCTGATAAGTCTGATGGTAACGGTATATCATATGGTATTGGTGCAGAGGTTCGTTTCACTGAGCAATTTGGAGCCTCATTAGAATATGTGGTTTATCCTGATGCCGAATATGATGACTATGATGTGGATATTGAGACAACAGCTTTGAATGTAAGGTTAAATGCATATTTTTAGGATATAGAATTTAATTTTATTATTCACCGTTAAGTTAGCAAAAACACTGCCACGAAAGCATATTTTCGTGGCAGTGTTTAACATTCGAAGTTGGTTCGTTTTTTCGCGTACCCCCCCCATTCCAGCATGTTTCGCTAATCTGCGTGACTGACCTTTGTTAACACTGATAGCCATATGGGGTCCTAGGGATTTACCCTCCATATATTGCAAACCCGCCTCAAAGCCTCGTAACCATTGCTCTGCGGCGTAGGTCTGCTTTTTGATACCTGTGCGATATTTCGTGAATGTTGCAACCGTAAATCAATGGCTTATAAGTGAAACGCTATTTTTGGAGGGAAAATCCCCAGTACCCCAATACGGTTTATCTTTACGCTGGCGTATCGGTAAGCTCATCGCCGGTTTCATTGGATGCGTACCAATTCTCAAGGCCTTGAGGGGGCGCAATATCCCAGGGATGAAATCCCGGTTTAAAATATTGAAGAAACATTTTAGTTGTTGGCCAGACACCCATGATGCGCAACACGTTTAACAGATTCGGTATTTCTTTTCTGGTTAATTTTGTCGGGTCATCCCTCATCAACCGTAGAAAGACTATTGTCCCAAACAAAATCAGCGCGTAGATCGATACCAGCGCTGAGAATACTCTTGAGAAATATCCAATTTTGGCAACTTTAAGTAAATCAAAGGCCACGGCTCTATGCTCAAGTTCCTCCACTGCGTGCCACTGCCAAAATTTTAATGTTTCGGGGGAATAAAGCTCAGCTTGCCTAGGGTTGTCCAAAAGACTATGGGCGCCTGTTGCCGTTAGATGTTCAGCAAAAGCAGTAACCCCCAGCATTATTTTGCTCGGCATGTGTCTCTCGGCGAAACCGATATATTTTTCAAAGAATGTTGTTTCCCTCTCTACATTGACGCCATGTTTTTCTAATGAACTATTAAATTCATTATGAGCACTTCTATGAAGACCTTCCTGCAATATAAAAGCTTTGATCAACCCTTTATGCTCGGGGTCTGTGATTTGATCTTCGTAACGTTGCACCGAGCGGATGAAGAATCGTTCGCCAGGAGGGATAGCGAGAGAGAACATATTTTCAAAGTGAGTGGCGATTTTACTATTACCAAGCCAATACTTTGGTTCAGATTCTAGAGAACCAAAAGTGAATTTTCGAGGCTGTATGGAGATGCCTTCGGGAAGCTTATCGGATTCTGCTTTCGGAAAAGTTCTAGTTATTGTCATTATTCGTCTCCTGTCTGGGTCTTTCGTCAAGAATGGCCATTCGAAGTCAGCGAGCATTTGATCTATGCGATGAGCCTTTGGGTAAGCAATTATTGGGGCAAACCTTAATACGGTGAAGTGCACTAATTAGCTTGGCTTCTTGGTTGCTCTGTTGAGCCTTGCTATTGATGAACCTGACTATTGATCATTTGCCAGCAGATTTCTTCAGCCTTTTTCAAGGTGTCTTCATTCACGGTGGTATAACCCAATACATGTGCCTTCATGAGGCCCACAAATGCGCCCCATATCATTGCCATAAGAGCCTCAGCGGACAGGTTATCAGATGCACCTTGGCGCTGGCTTCGCATACAGATGACCCAGATCGGCGCGAGCACTTCAAGCTCCGTGTTCTTACTTTCCGTATCCAAATATGGTATGTGATCCTGTAACTCAAGAAAGCGAAAATCAATAGGGTTTTCTAATGCGAACTTTACCAGATTCTGCCAGAACTGGTGGAACAAGGGTTTTATGTCACTCTCGAGGTTGACGCTTTCAAGTAAGTAGCTTTTTAGTTTGCTTTTAGAAGAGCGAAAGACTGCATTGACCAAGTCTTCCTTGTGCTCAAAGTATCTGTATATGGTGCCAGCCCCGACGCCTGCTCGTTTTGCCACTTCCGGCACTGCCGTGCCATGAAACCCTCTTTCAGCAAACAACTCAAGAGCAGCATTTAGAATACGCGTAATTTTGTCTTGCGCTGCGCTCTCTCGGCGACTGGGAATAGGTTTATCTATTGGGGGAACTGATGTCATAAGCGGGGGTAGATATCAATTTAAAAGAATGAATGTTCATGCTTATTCATTGTCCATATAAACCACAATGAGTCAACTGAAAAACACTATATCGAAAGTTTTAAACCTCTACATAATTAACCCTTAAGCTCGTAGTCTTGTATAGATGGTCCTGCTGCTGCTACTCAACAGTATATTTACAAAAGCAGCAATGCCGCTTTCGTTGGGTCTCGGACTTTTTCCTCTAGCGATTCTTTTTAATTGAAGGCCATACCAATAAACTTCTAATAACCCTAGTCGATCTAGCGCAGCAATACCGATTTTTCGTGGTTTTGTATTCACCACTACTGGCTCACCCGTTAAAAGTTTATTTGAATAATTAGGGTCCATGGCAAGTGGTCGCGCTATCCCCACAAAATCTAATTTATTATCTCTCAATGGCGAAGCCATACCGTTAACAGTGCGAAAGCCTCCCGTTACACACAGTGGTGCTGATATTTCTTTTCTTGCTTTTTCCGCAAACTCTAAGAAATAAGCTTCTCTGAGCTTTGTTGATTCATTGTCTGACAATATTCCAGACATGGCAGGTCTTTCATAATTACCACCAGATACTTCAATCAAATCGATGCCGCGATCTGACAACGCTTTCATTACAGCGATGGAGTCATCCTCTTCGAACCCTCCCCGTTGAAAATCGGCAGAGTTCAGTTTAAAGCTTATGGGAAAATCTTTTCCTACCCGTTCGCGGATAGAATCGTAGATCGACAACGGGAATCTCAACCGGTTAGCCAAAGATCCACCCCATTGATCAGTGCGCACATTATGATGGGGTGATAGAAATTGGCTCACTAGATATCCATGGGCGCCATGGATTTGAACCCCGGTAAAACCAGCATTCCTGATGATTTCAGCTGTACTCGCAAAACGCTCAATAACCTCTTGAATCTCTGCTTCAGTCATCGCCCTTGGTGTAGCAAAAAAAGAACTCAGATTAGAGGCAAAAGGGACTGCTGAGGGCGCGACGGTTTCACTACAAAGTCCCCGAGGGGACTGTTTGCCGGGGTGGTTTATCTGCGCCCATAACTGCGTACCATTTTGTGTACCAGCTTTGGCCCACGCTTGTAGCAATTCAAAATTCTTTTCACTTTCAACCACTACGTTATTTGGTTCTCCAAGCGCTCTTCGGTCAATCATAATGTTACCGGTGATTAATATCCCCGAGCCGCCATTGGCCCACGTGTTATAAAGTTTCACCAGGCTAGGGGTAGGTGCATTTTTGACAGTACCTAACTGCTCACTCATGGCGGATTTTAAAATACGATTTTTAACTGCAACGCCGCAGGGAAGCGTATAGGAGTCACTTAGATACAAATGCGCTGCTTTCGATTGAAAGGTTTCACCTGTGGTCATGCTTTCTCCTTAAAAAGAAGGTATAGCTTCATCTAATGTAAGAGTAAACCATCCACCCGCAATGTGCTTATGGGTCCATACTCCCAACAGAACTATTTTTCCATTCTCATCAGAAAGTAATTTAAAGTAATCTTTCCAGGGCTGATGGTCGTAGTTCATTGTCGCGGTGGATTCGCCGCGCCACTTAATGTCAGTCATACCCACGTTTCCCCAGATAGGAATCGGGAAATATATCTTATCCATCCAACGCATTAACAAAGGGTCGCCTTTATGCTGAGATCGATAACGTTTCCCCCATTTAATACCGATGAGACTCAAAGGCCGGATAATCGCCCATTCAGCTAGATCCAACACAGAGGCATTGGTTCTTAATATCTTACCTTGCCATGCTCGTCCAACCAACTCCTGCTTCGCGTTTACCGTGGGCAAGGAATCATACAATTTTACGAGTTCTTCCTCGTTGTAGGCAGTGTCTTCTTTATTAAGAATCACCTCTTTTAACGCGGCAAGATCCTCTGGCGACCCACTGGTAGTCTGTGATTCGAAGCCATCTTCGTTCCAGATAGATTTCTTAGGTTGCAGGTGGCATAAGACACTGATCATAAAATTTATGGGGAAGAACACCAGTTGAGATACATCGTAAACTATTGAAGGATAAAACAAAATTGCACGACCATTAACTATTTTCATATCAAATTCCTGATAATTGGGGCGAAGTTTGTATTAATCACGAAACGGAATGAACGTTCATTCCGTTTCGTATGATCAGAATCACATGGAAGGGCTTGGGTGTCAACCTCTTTGTTGAATATGCAACGCTGGGGTTATGTCTTGATTATTTCGTGTCTTAAATATTCCGGATAATGCACCCTGAGCATTTTTATTTTTTTCTAAAGCTCCCTTTGTAAGCGTATTGGGGGAAAAGTAAATGAATTCTTCACCGAATGCTTAGCCTCTTCCATATCTGTCCGTTTAAGGCATGTATACTTGGGATTTAGTTCTTGTGCTGATATCATCATCTGCGAATTTTCTCTTTGATCAACTGATACTATATAGGTGCTTTTTATGTTATTGGAAAACAAAACTGTCGCAGTGACAGGTGCCAGCGGCATGATTGGTGTGTATATCTGTCGTAGTTTATTAAAAGCTGGCGCCAAAGTTATTGGAGTCGTCCGCACGCCATCTAAAGCAGCTTTTTTAGCTGAAGAAGGTGTTGAATTTCGTCAGGCCGATTTGAATGACCCCGCCTCACTGCAACAAGCATTTAAAGGTTGTGATGCTGTAGTATCAAATGCTGCCATGTATATCGCTTCAAAAAGCATGGGGAACTGGAAGGCACACGAAAAAGCAAACCAAGAAGGAACGGGCAACGTGATGGAGGCCGCTCACCTGAACGGCATTAAACGCGTTATTCAGATAAGTACGTTTGGGGTATATAAATTTTCAATTACCAGATCGATAAACGAACAGTCCCCACAGATTAACGGAGCTAAACGACAAGGTGGCCCATACCGTGCAACAAAGCAAACAAGTGAAGCACTGGCTTGGGAAATTGCGAAAACAAAAGATTTAGATTTAACGACACTACGGCCAGCGGGTGTGTATGGTGCGCGGGACAACAACTTAATACGGCCTATGTACAAATTGTTGCGTTTGCCATTGCTGTTATTACCCAGTATATCCTTTCCTTTTGTTTACGCAGGTGATGTTGCCAATGCGGTTGTGGGTGCCTTAGAAAATGATTCGAGCATTGGTGAGGCCTATAATGTGGGTGGAGACATTCATCAGGTTTCAGATGTTTTAGGTGCTCTAATCAGTGTATTGGACAAAAAGCCAAAACTATTTTCTCTGCCCCTACCAATAAGCATCAAAGTTGATAATAGTAAAGCTGAACGAGATATCGGTTTTAAAAATTGCCCCCTTGAAATCGCGATGGAAGAGATTGTAGGCGAAGAAACACCACCACCGTACTTATGTAAGTAAATCCATTTACGTTAATACAATAAATAGGAGACCCTATGTACGATAATACCTAGTTATCGTACATTAAGGCGTAATTCTTTAAAGGTACGGCTTAAAGGGTCCAACCTACGCATATTGTGTAAACTTGAACCCATCCCAGGTTACTGAATAATGCGCGCCTTGCTTGACGGGGGTTGTGGCACACGGCCGGAGCAACGCCGCACATTCACTGCGCATCAATTACTGCTAGAAATTGCTTCACACTTGGGCGTTTCTTGTAGTCTTTTGAGCTATGCGACCATTCTACAATACCCTTACCATTAACGATAAAAGCAGATGAAACGGCAAATTTATGATGGTTTTTTCCACTCCAATCTTCTAGAACAATGCCATACTTTTTGTACATTGGTATGAGTGCATTATCTAATTTCATCGTGACTTTGAAAACATCATGGGCAATCAGATCTGGATCTGATAAGACYGGAAAWGGWATCTCATAAGTRCGTGATGCGAGYGCGGCGGCATCGGGCTTATCCGCACTAATMARTACAGGTGTGATACCACGTAGTTTRAAGTCAGGCCATGCCTTTGCAAGTTGATGTATTTGTCGATTGCAATAAGGRCACCAACCACCRCGATAGAATATGACCAATAATGGRCCGTTWTTTAGTAACGCTTCGAACGWGGTTTGTTTTCCCGTGTGATCCTTTACTTCAAATGCGCTAACGAGCGCACCTGGAGCTAAGCCAATGCTGTCATCACGAGTGCCTAAACTGGCTGCGCTGGTTGTGGTGAGCTGTGGTAGCTTTTCTGGCATGKTGATGTYGCCTGAATGCGCAAGCATCGYGACAAATAAGAGGCTACTGATGGCGAGCTGCAACATTGTCTTCATAGGTTTTTTCCTTTAACTAAAAATATCAATTATGTGACTCTGTCACGCATTAGGCGTCAAGCTATATTCAGACATATTATCTACATTGCAGCAAGAAGCCCTGCCCTGCTGTGTCACCAAATATAGCCAAAGCTGCCACTTCTTCGCGGTCTAAAACACTCCAAACAAGGTGTTTAGACCGCACGACATGTCCTTGTTATGTGTTCTTTGATCGGTGATACGTAAATGCCATTTGCACACATACTCTAAGCTCTTCTTCAGGTAATTTATCATGGATTGAAAATACTACTGCCCTATTGCCCTCGAAAGAAAACACGCCAGGAAATAGAGAGTTGTACGAGTCTATAAGCGATGTTTGACAATTCATGTAGACAGCGTACTTCTCAGGGTTCTCTTCCTTCCAGTCGATTCTAAGCGTTGTACCGCTTTTGGTTTCTGAAGTGATATACGAAGGCTCACCCCACTTCAGTTTTTCTTCGATTTCTCCTACCCCTTCCGTATTTGAAGCCACCTCAAGAATAAGACCTCGCAAGTATTCAAGTTTTGATCTTACATGGCTTGGATACGTATCAAATTTACGTTTTACATTTTCGTTCATGCTTCTATCTATCATTGTGGTTCACATGATGTTTTTTGTTAAATATTTTACTCTGCAAGCAGTTTTTATCAGACAATACGCTACTCGATACTCCTGAAAAACGGTCTTAACTCAATAGATAATACGTATCTATTCTTACAATTAGCATCAGCGCTCAAAACAGTCCTTCGTTATCTTGGCTCCACAATACACGCAAAATGGCTTCTTCTTAGGAAGTACATGAGTACATTCAGGACACTTTGTGGGCGCTTTCGGGGCAACACGACCGTCAATTTTCCCGTCCTTGGCGTCGATTTCGATAATTTTATCAAACAGTGCTTGGTCTTCGTAGTCGTGTTGTTCCTTTATAAACCCCCAAAGAGCCTCGGTTATCATCAGAAGTCTTTCCACTTCCGTTTTGAGGTAGTCGACTTGAGACTTTGCCTGTGCTGCTGAACTTTTGGCTGCACTGGCGCTTGATCTCGCTGACTCGCTTACATAATTGGTTCCGTGATGAAACATAGTTTACCTCATGAATGAATTGAGTGCCGTCATTGGATTCAACGATTAACGTAAAGCCGTATCAGTATTTGCTACATCAAGAGCCGTATGTAGCCGTTCCTCAATTGTCACGGTGGTATCAGAGTCATTATCTGAGCTGCCACCAGAACCTCCACAACCACTGATTATGGAGAAAGTAGCTCCGAATAAAACCAGATACCAAATAGGTGTTTTGATATTTAATACCTTTCTTGAGCAATGTGAGAGAAACTTCATGATGATTTTTACTGATGCATGACACTTGATTGAGACGCGTGGATTTTGCGTCGTTTTCAAATAAATTGATAGGCCAGTGTACCAGAGGTTCCTATTAACCTAAATCCTGCCTGTACGTTTTTCGGTCAGAATCTTTCACATTATAGTCATATCCCATCTTCTAAGCTGAGCAACCAAAACAGCAAAAGCTGTCATTTGTGAAAGGCTATTCCTTCTAGATAATTGGCCAGAATCATTATGCCACTACTGCCCTTTTCACAAATCTAGTTTGTATAAAAAGACTGGGGACCTGAAAAAATCATTTAGTTGTATTATTTTATCGAACTTCCACGAAGATATAGAGAAGTTATTACTTATCAAAAACTCTACTCCAGGTTTCTCCAGCAACAATTTATTTTTAATCTTATCCATAACATCCGGTGACAAATAGCAAACTAACACTGACGCAGTTGATAGATTTGCGTTTAAAAAGTCCTGTCGGTACAAGGTCAGGTTTTTTAAGCGCAAGGTATGTTTAATTAGCGTAGAAGCCATCCAGGGTAGCAAGGACAATTCATAACCTACTATTTGTCTGTGTGGATATCTCTTAGCTATAGGTATAACAAAGTTACCCCAGCCACTGCCCAAATCAATTATGGTCCCTGTGCCAGTCTCATCGATAAGTTTTGCCATTGCCTGATAAGCTATTGTTGAGCTTGGCATTGGCGGTATACCCAACCTCACAGTACTATATACGATCGACAAAGCAATAAATACAACAGCAATTAGCAAGAATATTTCAAATACCATCTAGTAAAAACTCATAAGTAGATACCGCTTTATTGAGGCACACAGTTTTTTCATCTATTTCAAATTCCTTGTCAGAGTATAGCTTAGATACACTCCCTCTAATAAGACGACTGTTTCCACATTATAGTCATTGGGTCTCGTTTAGAGCTATTATCAAACAAGGGGCTTTATTGTCGAGTATTGTGCTTTTATTGCGCCCCCTTTGAAACAAAAAAGCCGCATCGTATGATGCGGCTTTTTAAAACTCACAAAAATAATCAGTGATTACTTATGCGCCTTTCTTTTTTCTAGAAAAACCTAAACCCGCTAGACCTATACCAATCAGTAATAAAGAACTGGGCTCAGGGATAGGTGCACTTGGAGAGTATGCAGTTAAAATACGAATATAATCTCCTGGTGTGCTCGCTTTCCAGTCAACATAAACAGTTGAACCGCTGAACCAGGCTGAGTCGCCACTCTCCAGGCCACGTGCGTTAGGATTTTGATAATCAACATTGTTATTTAATAGGAAATCACTGGCGGCCATGGTGCCTGTTTTTGTCATTATGGCAAGAATATTAGAATCAAAACTTACCCACCCCTCTTGGCTCCTACTGGCTCTGGGGTCAAAGAAAACATAGTGACTTGCAACAACAGTACCTGCTAACAGTGTGCCAGCTGCGCCGCCGCCTACATCGTCAGCCGCTAGATCATTATTCAAAAGAATGTTTTGACCTTCGTTGAAAGCGTACAAGTTATTGTCTTGAAAAGTGTTATTACCGACGGTGTTATCAGGATCTGATTCGCTGAAAGGAACCGAGAGTTCAACAAAGGAACCGACTCCGGCAGTTACTCTACCGTCAATAATAGTAGCGTTTGCACTGGCTACAGCCATGCTTGCAAAAGCAAGTGCCGCGAGTTTTTTAACTGATATTCTCATGATTTTCCTCCTGGTAGTTTGTTTTTAGTTCAATTTTTTGGGCCGTTTACATGGTAATGCTTTGTAAGGTGCCCAAACCAGGAGATTAACATAATCGAAAGTGTATTGTTAGGACTACGCTAGCATCTACTAGTCTCATGCTTGAGTAGAATAAAAATAGCTACTTCACTGTGATTATTGTATTACCTTAGTAAAAATGGCGATCAACTTGTTGGAGAAATGATCGGTGATACAGTTCGTCTGTAAGCGTGCGGTTAACCCCCTATGTGCTAGCTCGGCTTAATAGCTAACGGATCGATATTCCAAGGCATCAAACTCTCTACATCCCCATTATCCAGTTTAGGCTGCTCTGTAAATAACCATCTTTGCATCCGGGATTTGAATGGTGAATGTGTGACACAGTCACCCATTTAAGTTGATCGAAGGTGAGTTGTCCGACCATAGTACAGAAGGATGTCGAGAATTCGAGAAGCAACAGAATTGCTCATGTGGTTTCCCGCCCATTAGATACGGTTTTAGCACGAAGAGAAAAGGCCAGGCCTGCGGCTCCAAATATTAGTAATCCTAGTGTTCCAGGCTCAGGGACGGTTGCGGCTCTGACCAGTGCAATACCCCAATACGCATCAGGATGAAACCAATCCGGAAAGTCTCTTTCTAATATCACCGCCCCTCCTATTAGAGTTCTATTAGAATTAACGTAGTCATCGAAAACTTGGGCACTATTAAATAATCCATCTAAATTGCTCACTCTGCCGGGATAACGATAACCCTACCCTCCCCTATTGGCGCTAACATCAGGGGGGTATCAGGGAAAAATCATGAGAAAGATCTTCAAATCATTATCGTTCTGACAATTGAAGGCTATTGTATTTTTTCAAAATATACTTCCTTTTAGGGAACTCGAATGTTCACGATTCTCAATCGTCCCCCAATTCTTCAACCGCAAAATCAATAAAAATGCCTGACCTTAGACGACATATGTTTGCGGCTAGGATAGACCACATAAACGCCAATTCCTACGACAATTTTGATGTAGAGCTCAATGCCGTTAGCAATGAAGAGATTAAAGTGCAATTAATTGAAGCGTTAAAAAACTATAACCGTATGTAACATTAGCAATAACACCTATGAACGACTCAATGTTACAAAAACCAGTCAAATCAGCGTTAATCACCATGGCAGCTCCGGCAGCTTTTGGAATGCTAATAACCTTCCTTTTCCAACTTACTGACAGCTATTTTGTCGGCCAATTGGGGACTCAAGAATTGGCTGCTCCAAGGTATATCGAACTAGCCGCTTTTTCGGGTTAGAGCGCGGCCAAACCCTCAAGAAATGTAGAGGTCAATATCGCAGACTGGTTCTGAAGGTCTACTGAAGGAATAGCTTGGGTGATCGTGTCCATGCCATGTAGGTGAACAACTGTGGCAATAGTTCCAGACTTTTTAACCAAAACTTCTGCCTTAACACCGTAACCACCGGTTAAATTCAGATTGCTCCCGTAAGACTTCTTATTGCTCAGTGACGTGGTAATGCCCGCAGCGGACAAAATATCGTAACTGCAAATAAATTCATCGTCCGTATTGGCATTGGCTTGCTTGATGATTTCGCCTGTCCACGCAGCTAGCGCTCCTGTTGTCAGTGCGATAATGCCGTTAATGGTGGTGCCAGAGCGGTAAGTCGCTCGGTTATCACTGATAACATCAGCATGGAATTGGCCTGTTAGCTTGTTTTTCTTTTTTACCCCCAATCGAAGAGTCGCACGCCCGGTCAAACGCTGCACCGCAGCGCTCATCACATCTGAAGAGACATGAGCGCCAGAAACCTCGTAGATGTGTTTATCAGCAAACGCAGAAAAGTCCACACTCGTAATCGCCATTTTACATTCCTATTAGAATAATTAATGAATACAACAAAGTAACTTAGTGAACTATAGCCCTATCTACTGAATAGAATCAAACACAAAAGTACTTTTGTCTGATCGGTCCCTACAATTGAATAGCCTAATTTCTGATAGTATCCCAATGCCTGAAAGCTAAAAGCATCCAAAGTTGAACCGATTAGAATTCATCTCTAACCTTTAAAGTACGATCATTATACTGAGTGATTAAACACCTTCCCAGCCAATGGCTATTCTGCAGTGGAAAACATCCCGATATAGAAAGAATATTGATACTCGGATTGATTTCTATCATATTCGTAGTCTGTAGAGGTAACGTAAAAATGTCGATCTATAACCGACATTGAAGCATCTGTACCTTTAGCTTTTGCTGCGTGGATTTTTACCTTTGCACCAGTACTGTCCAATTGATAAGCGTTAAATCGAATTTGATTTTGATTTACGATCATAAACAAATTGTCATTACTATCCAAATATGAACTTTTAGATTCCCCAGTATCGATGTATGTTTTTTCCCAAATCACCTTACCCGTGTCCTTATCAATATGAGTAATTAGAGTATCGTTTAGGTCGGAAGTAACATTTGTCAAATTCCCCGTTGAAGTAATGTGGATTTGCATTGCTCCATACTTCATACCGCCTGTAATCTTACGCTTGTCTTTAATAAACAATGACCATTGCAGTTCGCCTTTACTATTAACCTTCAAAACACGAGCGTCAAGAATTTCCATTGGGCGGCGTTCATCAGCGAGAAAATAGGAAACATAGACATTCTCTTCTTCGTCAATCTGTGATGTGCCGGCAAACATGCTATCTTCCGGTGCAGCTATAGACCAAAGCAGATTACCTTCAGCGTCATGACGCACAATGACTGACATAGAAGCTTGGATTATATCACCGTTCTTAGTCACTATGGCATGATCTGCGGTATCATACCCTCGGCTACTGTCCACGTCATAAGAAACTTGAAGTTCACCTTCTAAATTATATATACGGGTTTCTTCACCCGTTAGGTAAACTCGCTGRCCAACCAGCGCCATTGCATTAAAGAATGTGTCTATCGAAGAGCGCTGCCACAACAATTCGCCAACACTATTAATTTTCATGAAGAAACCCATCCCGCAAATGTATAAACTTCCATCGCTATCCGATATTATATCCTGCGGGTAACCCGTCCCATTCGGAAAATCAAACAGTTGGTTCCAAATAACATTGCCATCTTTATCGACTTTTATCGCTATCAATTTATTACCTTCATCAAGYTTGGAAGTTGATGGGTCCGTGTCGTAGCGTACGTTTAAAATAGAAATAATGTTATCAAAAGGATCCACTATGCTTCCGTGGTGAGTGATAAAAGCATCTTCCAGATCCAGTGAAAAATCTATTTGTTTTTCCCATTCCATGGGTGATGTATCTCCCTGACATCCGGCGATGAATATAACGAGGAAAAAAATAGTAAGAAGGTATTGTTGTATTTTCATAGAAAGCTTCCTTGTTTTAATTTTTATTGGTAAGCATAGGTTCCTAAATTACAGCCTGTTCAATTAACAACGATTTATCATGAGTGATAGCAGCACAGAGGGTCTGGCAATGTCAAGCCATCAGATTGAATTTTACAATAAATAGACAACCTTCRGTTAGCACGCAGGCGGRATTTATMAGTAATTAAACGAATTAATTTGATTAGCCGAAGAAAATCTGACTATTTTTAAAACAAAATACCTAAAAACTTTATTTGACTAATAAATAGCCGCGCATTGAAACAGTAAGAACCGAACTGCGAACTCGTCACCACAGCAACTAAATGTAGGCGAGTAATAAAGATTCATACTTAGCTGTGGGATATATCTGGGAGCGGATTAACAATGAAGCATAACCCCTACTATCGTTGAAAGAACCTCATTATCAATTGGAAATCAGCAGTCACTCTCGTTAACGCTATATATGTAAACTTCTTCAACATTGCTGCCATATCCCCTTTCTAGGCTGAGTGACAAAAATTATCGAAAGCTGCTACTTATTCACTCTCAGAAAAACCTCAAAACAAGATGTATTTTACGCCCAAAGCAGCGATGTGATGCATCCGGTTTTTTGAGGTGTTTTTTGACAAGCTTTGTTAATCGAACTCCTTTTCGATGTGAGTGAAGTTGATGGACGGCTTCGAGTTCTTCTTCGCTATAGGAAAAAATCAATCCCGCTCATGAGCGTCGAACTTGGGTGGGCTGTACAGCGTTTTGGCTTCTGGAAGGCTAAGAAGAGAAAGACGTTTACCTTGACTCCTTGAGGAAAAGGAGTCAGTTTAGACCTTAAAAGGAATCTTTGGCCAAATTGTTCGCTAATCTCAATACAAGTCATGCTCTGTTGCCTCTGCCAGCCGAGGCTCACTGCCATCTTTGTAACATTTTGCGGCTATGCAGGCGGAACCCCTATAGAAGACTCAAAAGGACTGGAAGAAACATATGTGTGGAATATTAGTGGGTCTCAATCTAGGTCTTTCTAAAGAGGAATTTCATACCGCTCTAGAAACCCTAAGCCATCGAGGCCCAGATGAGATAACCGCGGTACATCACGGCACACTGTCTCTGGGGCACACACGACTTTCTATCATTGGATTAGATAACGGAAGCCAACCATTCAACAGTGATGACCATCGCATACAAGTACTAGTTAATGGCGAAATATACAATCATAGAGAGATTCGTCAAGAGCTTATTGCTAAAAATTATCGCTTTAACACTGAGAGCGATAATGAAGTAATACTCCATCTATACCAAGACATGGGCTTCGACATGCTAGAAAAACTTCGAGGAGAATTCGCCTGCGTTATCGTTGACCATAATAAAAACTCAATATTTTCCTTCCGAGATCGATTCGGGGTTAAACCACTCTATTATGGCAGCGACAACCAAGGCAAGCTTGCAATTGCTTCAGAAATTAAGGGGGTTTTCGCCGCGAAGGTATTAAGCCCCGAAATTGACCCCTGTGCTGTGAGAGATATTTTCTCCCTTGTCCAATCCCCCTCTATTTTCAAAAATATCCGTAGCGTTCCGCCTAGATCAGTTCTTCAATTTTCGCTCAATTGCAATACAAAACACACACCAAAAGTAACACCTTATTGGTCAATAAATTTTCCCAAGCAAGAAGAAGAAACACCGGAAATTCCCTTAAGTGAATTGAAAAAAGAGCTACTACAAAAACTAGAAGAAGCAGTTTCAATCCGATTACAATCCGATGTCCCTGTAGGTATTTACTTGAGTGGTGGGTTGGACTCTACAGCGGTTGCAGCTCTAGCACGAAAGAATTGCGACACACCCATAAAAGCATTTTCAATTCGATTTTCTGATAACATAAAGTTTGATGAAAGCGAGACAGCACGTCGCACGGCTAAAGACTTAGGGTTAATCTATCATGAACTAGATGTAACACAACGTGATATGTTATCTAACCTTGAAAACTATTGTTGGCATACTGAGTACCCTTGCGCCAACTTCCATGGAGTAGGTAAATATCTCCTTTCGAAACTAGCTCACMAGCATGTGAWGGTTGTTCTWACCGGCGAAGGTAGTGATGAGATATTTCTCGGTTATGATGTCTTTAGAAAGGACCCGGACAATTATCTGAAATACGGAAATCTACCAGATGAAGAATACAACCAAACTAAAAACGAGAACAACCGAAAGAAAAAAAACCAACCTCATCAAAAAGTCATCGCAAAAATAAAAGCAAGCATCGGTCACGTGCCCATTGAAGAACTCAAGATCCTTTTGGCTACCCCCATGCAATGGTTTTATAGTTTACTGTTTTCTGGACAACATCGGAAAGCGCTAGCTAATCAGAGCGTCTTTTGCGAACTTGAAAAACGTCACGAGAAGATAGAGTCGGAAGGTAGAGAGGATTTGGTTCAGAGTCAGTTATACCTGATAAATAATCTTCTTGAGAATTACATCCTGACAAACTTAGGGGATCGAACTGAAATGGCCCACTCTATTGARGGCCGGCCGCCTTTTTTAGATCATAGCTTGTTTGATTTTGTAAARACTATTCCAACTAAATATAAACTCACTCCCACTCAAAGTAAGGTCATTCTAAGAGAAGCTGTAGCCGACATTATTCCAGAAGAGGTATATCGAGGAAAAAAGTGGCCCTTTTTGGCTCCAAACTATCCTCTGATTCCTGGTTCATCTACAGAAATGGACTACCTAATCGATAACTATATGAGTCGCAAATCTATTGTTGAATTAGGTGTTTTCCGACCTTGGTCCATTAAAGCAATAATGATAACGCTAAGGGCATTCAGATGGTCGCCAGCAATCAATCTACAATTAACTGCTTTATTATCCATGATAATGACTACACAAATTACTGGAATCACTTTCAAAAGGAGATTCAAAGATTCGTAACAGATGGGGGTTCTGGGGATATTCCGTCCTAATGTAACACTTAATGCTACAGGCCATGTTGCATAAGAGCTGCATAGCCTGCTTGCTTTCTGACCGGTTATTTATAATCATACTTTAGAGAACGATAAATCAAAGGCTTACGAAAGGTTTGTTACATCCAGACGGAATCTCCCCAGAACCCCATTTCCATGTCAAAACTACTCGTGAAAAAGTCGCTTCAACCAACAGTAATACACTGGCGGAAGATCCTTTTTTATACTAATTATAGAGTGCTGCGTTGACCTGTTGATACCGCAGGCAATCGCAGCTGCTTGTGCTGGTTATGTATCATTAACTGGGTTGTTTTACTTTTCTTAGGTAAGGTTTAACTGTTTCCCAACCATCTGGATAAATCTTTTCGGCGTCTTCATTACTAATAGATGGCACAATAATGACATCCTCTCCTTGTTTCCAGTTTACAGGTGTTGCCACCTTATGCTGAGCTGTCAGTTGCATAGAGTCAATGACACGAAGTATCTCATCGAAATTACGACCAGTTGTCATAGGGTATGTAATCATTAGTTTAATATTTTTATCTGGGCCAATAACAAAAACAGAACGTACAGTTGCGTTGGTCATCGCCGTCCTGCCTTCTGCGGATCCTGATTCATCTGCTGCAAACATATTGTATAGTTTTGCAACATTTAGATCTGTATCAGCAATAATTGGATAATTTACTGTCGTATTACTCACTTCTTCAACATCTTTAAGCCACCGCTTATGATCTTCGACAGGGTCAATGCTTAAACCAATGATCTTAGTATTTCTTTTTTCGAATTCAGGCTGGATTTTTGCCATGTAACCCAACTCTGTCGTGCATACGGGAGTAAAGTCTTTCGGGTGGGAAAATAACACGGCCCAACCCTCTCCAATCCACTCATGAAAATCAATTTTTCCTTGAGTTGTTTCTACCTGAAAGTTTGGTGCTTGATCGTTAATTCGTAAAGTCATTTTATTCTCCTTATTTAAATTAAAAGTTTTTGATTGTTGCATGCGTATAGTTTGAACGCAGATACATAACGTCTAATTGAGACGCGTGCCTTATGCGTCGTGTTCAAATTTCTTGTTAGAGTATATCAGAGATACGCCCTATCCATAGCCTTCTAAGAAGACAGCTGATTCCACTTAACGGCCATATTACACCTTCTAGGCTGAGTGACCAAATACAACGATAGCTGCCGTTTCTTAGCCTCCAGAAACATCGAAGACAAGGTGTTTCTGGCACCTTAAACGCTACGATTGTTGAAATTTCATACAGAGTTAAATGTAAATGCTAAGACACCTTTTTAGAGGCACCTCGAATTATGCTACCTATGCCCCCCCAAATTGTTTGGACAACCTATATACCTGTTGCCTCTCAGGTGCCTGCTAATTGACGAAGCTTCGTTACCTGATCAAAGCCAATACCCCAGTTGTCGGTATTCACTTCATCAATCACTACAAAGGTGGTTGCCGGATTTTTGTTTAGCACATCGACTAACAATTGGGTGGTGCCTTTGATTAGCGCTTGCTTTTGTTCGTTAGTCACACTTTCATCGGTTATTTTAATATTAACGTATGGCATAGTATTTGTTCTCTTTTTAGTTGGTGGGTATTTGCAACGTGCACGGGAGATATTAGAAAAACTGGATGACGCGGATAATTTTGTGCAGGACCTTCAGCAGAAACCCCGAGGTAAATTGAAGATCAATGCTCCCATGGCGCTAGGTATCACCGACTTATCAACATTGTTTGCCGATTTTATGCAGGCTTACCCAAACATTGAGCTAGACATTCACTTGGGAGATGAAAGTGTTGACCTGGTAGAGCAGGGTTTTGATTTAGGCTTTCGTGCATCCAGTCGCCCCATCGATTCAAATTATGTCGGGCGCCCCCTGACCCGTTTTACGTACAGAGTGTGTGTAGGAGCAGAATATTTGAATGATCACCCAGCCATTAACCTGCCGCGAGATCTGAAAGAACACAACTGCTTTGTATACAGTTATTTCCAAGGAAAAACATTTGGCCCATCGAAGATGGTGTGGCCGTTAAAGGGACATTACGGGTTAACAATACGATGTTTATGATGGAGGCCATTAAGCGAGGTCAAGGTATCGGATTTATCCCAGACTTTGTTTGCCGTGAGGCGCTAGAAAAAGGTGAGGTTGTTGAGGTATTGGTGAATTCGAAGAAGCCCAACCTCACACTCTACGCCCTCTACCCTGCCCGACATTTTGTACCGTCAAAACTTGTCCAATGTATAGAATATCTTGAGCGGTGGTTTGCCAACAAATAGCAATGAAAATTCGTATTACACACGTCGCTTCTTCCACATTCGAGACAGTCATTCTCGCCACTAGCCTTTTCTGGAGTGGGCTCGCGGAACTATAGTAGACGTCAATTGACTGGTCTGTTTAAATATTTATCTAAGAGCTCTACCTCTACAGCATGCAAATAGTCTATATACCTTGATTCTGTTTCACAATTTCACGCGTGTCATTACCAACTCTTGCTATCCCCCAATGGGATTTTTACAAGGGTATAATATCGCTGCTTAACTTTATCGTTTATTACATTCATTCTTAACGCGTAGAGAAATCCCCCGCGCTTTCTTAAATACACTTTCTCCACCCCTAAATCGCTTTCAAATGTTATTGCCTTTGAACCATTTCGATCTAAAGTTGTAAATACGGGTTCGCTGGATGCTAATTCTTTTAACCATTGATGAAGGACATTATTGACATCAGGCTTTGAATTTTCAAGGCTGGTGATATAATTTCGTGATGCCTTCTCTTGACCTTCATTGTCAGGTTTGATATCAAATAGATCAAAACTAAAACTGTCCTGAACCGGCCGTGCTATTAACGCGTACATCCTATCGATTTTTGAACTCTCGGTACTGTTAAAATAAGCATTGCCAACGCCAAAATAATTTGATTTTAGTTTAGGGGGATAATCTGCGTGAATAAATTCATCTAGCACCCTACAAAACGAACTACTTTTTTCATGCTTAATGTCACACAGCGAATTAATTTCTATCACTTCGAAAATAAAGTCATTCGTGGTATTAATCCCGTAATTAAAAATAGCATGATCAAATTCCCCAACTTTTCGAGATGAAACCACAAATACGAAGTTATTCACACGGTATATCCTTTCCCGGTGACGGTGGGTTATAAGAAGACCTCTGTTTATAAGGCCCCTTGCAATTTTAAGTAACTCACGCCCATCATTTCTATTTTTTGTCTGGTAAACAAAAATGGTGGTTTGTTCACTGCCGCACAAATACGAATGCCAGCTTTTCTTTTGAATGTCGACGATATTCAGGAAGTCCATCTCGTAACTATTTAAAGCGGAGATGCTAACTTGATATTTCAAATTGGCATCTGGTTGAAATAGGCAATCAGTATTCGATAAATCTTGCATCAACGGCATTATCAATGACTCACTAAAAATGTCTATTGGATGACTGGATGCGTTGTTTACGGTAGTTTTTGAGACAGCGTTTACTGATAAGAGGCAGGCCATTACAAAGGTGATTGTTTTTTTCATATCGCAGAACTTCCGATGTTTAGTGATAAAAAATCTGGGTGTCGTATAGCTAATTCCTTTTATTGGATCTCTTTCTGAATAGCACAATCGCTATAGATGCCTTCGGGTAGACGATCAAATAAAACCGTATTTTAGCTCTCTTTTATTAATACTAATCTAGCCTTCATTATTAAGTTGTTTCCGGCACTAATTTTTCAAGTCAAAAGAATCACGACGAGCAACTAAGATGGGACAATCCACCCACCTCAAAGAACTCAGTCGGTTTCAACCTATAGTATTTATCCTCCACTTCCCTCGACTGCTCTGCATACGGCTGTATCATCACGTCCTGCAGCTCTCGAATTAGAGAGTAATTCCCCGCAGTTGCTTGCTGATAAGCTGGCATAACAAACCACTCTCGCAAAATGTATTTTGGGTTGACGAGCTTCATCTGTCTAGAGATTTCCTCACTGGATCGGGACGAAGTGGCATTCGCGTCACTGGAGCTATTGAGGAGCATTTTCCATTTTGCGAGCCACTCTGCCCAGCGCTTGTCCATCTCTTTGGGGTCTGTATCTTGTGCCGATTTATTGTAGAAGCTTTTCCTGAGTGGGCCAATGTCGTCGGGGATCGACGAGAGCTCGCGGAAGAAAATAGTGTAATCGACAGGCGTTTGCATCATGAGTGTTTCTAGCTCGCTGAGCAGTACGTTGCACAGTGCCTTGTGAGACGCTGTGTTCAAAGTGCTAAGACCCAGCTTGGCAGCCCACATCTTTTTCATTTGTGTGTGCATTTTTTTCGAAAATCCACCTTGAATCTCGTCGAGCTCTAGCAAATAGTCCTGATGCGACGCCAACAACGGCCGTAACGCCGAACAAAACATGTTGAAGTTGCTTTGCGCTGCGCTTGGTTGGTTCATGAACGAGAAATGATGACCGCCACCCGTCCAAGGCTGATAATGCGGGTTAAAGACATCGCAAAA
>NVVG01000045.1 GCA_002402125.1 Moraxellaceae bacterium | reverse complement strand
GGACACTATCTATACTATTATACGCATCCAAATCATCTACAGTAATGGCTTTAGGATAATTAACATTACTAGAGGAGATTGAAAGATTTTCTTCTGGTTTTACTGTTTGATGTGAAAATATATGGTTTACCTCAAATGGAAGCTTCAATTCCTTGGTCTGTTCTACCAAATACAATTCTAAACTTTTCACGTCTCCCTTATACCCTTGCACCACCTTCGACCCATCAGCATCCCCAAACCTCCAACTTTTTGAGAGCACTTTACCATCTGCATTTAAAGCCCTAACCTCTAGTAGTCGGCTGGTATTACCAGAAAGCTGATATCCAACTTGCTGGCTACCAACCTTGGATAAATAAAATCTCATCCCAAGATGGTCTATCTCGCTACCAACTTTTAAGGGAACTTTGAACTTGTGTACTTTAATAGGTGAATTAAACGAGATTTCACCAATCAATCTATCTACTTCAGAAGGTATTGCCCCCTCCTCTAAGCGCACAGTCTTCCAACTAGAGATATCATCACCCGAATAGTACTCACTTACCGTCGCTTTGTGATTACGATCACCAAAATGGCTTTTGTTACTATCACATCGTTCGTTTTTAAGTAGCTCTTTTCCGTTCTTATCCAAAACGGATTTGACGTGGAGTTTCATTCTGCCAGATGGTTTAGATCCATCCTTTGTTTCAATATTGGGTAAACTAACCTTGCCCAATACTCGCATTTCAAATTGACCATTTTCGTTTTTTTTCAGATAATCTACATCAATTATAAAAGGCCCATTTTTCAATAACGGTGACTCGAGGAAAGGTGAATCTTTTGCATCAGGTAATTTTTCAAAGTGTTTATTTAATGCGTAATCTACCGGGTTGTTTTCGATCCGCTCTGCTTCTGGTTTCCTTTGCTTATTATTACCTCCCATAGCATAGCTGAATGCCTCACTTAGAATATCGTTTAGACGCTCAAGCATTTCGATACCTATCTCAGCATCATACACAACCCCCTTCCTATCGGTATTTACCGTAACCGTCGTCACCAAATCACGAAAAGTTGGAGATACTAATTCCACATCGTCTTTTGCATTCTCTAGTTTTAGATTGCTTTTTTCGATGGTTGTTGCAATCCAATTGTGATTATCGGAATCCAATCGAGCATTAAGAGAAAGGCTTATGGACCGAATGTCAACGGCTACTTTCGCTGATACGCCTGTAATCTCTGGATTTTTCTTTGTTTCTGACTTAAGAATATATCCAGTCATTCCAGGTATGGCAGCCGATGCCTGAAAAGGATTTCCTAAATTAAATGCAGCAACAGCTCCTTTTCGATATTCTCTCCATGCCTCCAGCGACTGAGTTTCTGGCGCTTTTTTCCTATATCTCTCTAAAAACACTTGTCCCTGGGACATATCTTCGGATAGTAAAATTAGGGTATCACTAACAAATAAGTATTCCTTCTTAACATTTCTCAACTTTTGTTCGTCGAGGCAACCATCTTCATCAGGTACAACCTTTTCGGTGATCGTCACCCACTGGCTATCATCTTTATCCACTTCATAATTGAGGTTTAGTTGGTTATATATTTGATCAACGCCAAATACACCTGTGAATACGAGCAATATTGAAGCTGGCGCTTCATCAGAGCTTCGCTTTATCCCGACGGATATATTGCTCACCTCAGCCATGTCCTTATCAACACTTAGTAGTTGTCCCATGAGGCCATTTTCGGACAACACTGGAAACATACTAACGTTTAACTTTCCGTATACAGCCTCGGTAATCTCGCGAATATACCCTACATCAATATTAGCAATAGCTAGAAGCTGGCCATCCGATAAAGCAGCTTCAATGGCTACCACTTCCGGTCTCTCTTGTTTAGGCGGTATTTGAGGTTGGTTAGTAAAAAATAAGCTGACAAGACCAAGGCAAATAACTAAGACGATAGCAATAAATACTCTCATAAAAAATATCCTTTTTTGAGTATAAGATCCAGCAGCCACATTATATCCATAAGCTCCTCGATTTAGCCACCCACTCTTTGATTTTCGAAACTATCGGTAATTACAATGAATCACAACTATTTCTCTAGGCATGCTTCTTTTTACGTAGAAGTAATAGTAAACCGACATAAATAAGAGGCCAAATCCTCAAAAGCAGCCGCCTACTAATGTTCAAGGTGGTTATCGCACTTATCCTATTTAATCTTCAGCTATGGCAGCTATGGCAGCTTTGGATAGATTAGCTGATTTCGAAATGCCAGCCCGAACGCCCGCTTAGGGAGATGAGTTGTCGGATATAATCTGCACCTAAATAACCCTTAAAGTCCCCGCTCGGTTAATTAGATCAGAAGGGGTGGAGAAACTATGCTGACAATGCCCAGACAAACTATGGTTCCAGGAACATTTGTATGCAAGTAGCTAGGTAAACTTTTTAATCTTGATCGGCGACTTCGACATCTTCCCTAGACTCTATCGTCAAGCTTTTCTTGGTCTTGGCGCCTAATTCCTCTAACTGCACAACACGGTTAACCAAGCTGCCTCTACCACTGATTAAACGTTTATGGGCGGTATCATAGGACTCTGCTGCCTTGCCGATCTTGTCGCCGACATCGTCTAGGGCTTCTACAAACAAGACAAATTGATCGTGTAACGCTCCTGCCCGCTGGGCGATCTCTAGCGCGTTACGGCTTTGGCGCTCGTGTTGCCAGCCGTGGCGAATGGCTTTAAGGGTAGCAAGTAAGGTTGAAGGGCATACAAGCATGATATTTTTGTCATTGGCTAAGTCATATAACCCTGGGTCCGCATCTAATGCTTTGATAAACGCCGCTTCAATGGGGACAAACATCAATACAAAATCTAACGAGGTTAATTCTGGCAGGCTATCGTATTGTTTGCTGGATAGGTTTTTTATATGGCTCTTTAGGGAATCGACGTGTTTTTTTAGTGCTTCTTGTGAATGCTCGTTAGTTTCTGCAGCAACCACTCGCTCCCAATGTTTTAGCGAGACCTTACTGTCGATGATGACAGATTTCCCCTCGGGTAACTGCACCACTGCATCGGGGCGTAACACCGCGCCTTCGCTGTTATTATAGCTGGGTTGTAATTTGTATTCGCGATCGCGTTGTAGACCTGACATTTCCAGGACACGTTCGAGCACCATCTCTCCCCAATTGCCCTGTACTTTGTTGTCACCTTTTAATGCGCGGGTTAGATTGAGTGCGTCATCACTCATTCTGATGTTCATGGTTTTTAACTCGGTGATTTCTTTTAACAATGAGATTCGATCACGCAGGTCTTTGTCATACACATCGGAAACTTGTTTACTAAAACTGGTGAGCTGATCTTTAAGCGGTGTGAGCAACAGGGATAGCGATGATTGGTTCAGCTCGGTKATTTTTTTGCTTTTTTCCTCCAATAACTCATGSGTAAACGCTTGAAACTCTGCTTTTAATTGATCTCTAGCGCCAAGTACAAATGCWAGCTTTTGYTCGCTGTCTTTTTCTGCGGCAACAATGCGGACATYCAATTCGGCTAATAGRATATCTTTGTCTTTGATGTCGTCCTGCAGTTGCACTATTTGATCACTGGCAAGCGCATGATCATATTGTTGTTGTCGCAAGATTTCATCTTTGTTCGCCAGGCGTTCTTCTAATACCTGTAGMGTRGTGGAGACGGACAACTTYCCTAATAGCCGACCCAGAAAAAAAGCGGCAACAATACCCACCGCTGCAGCCAAACCCCAAACTAAAAACTCTGTAATATTGGTGGATGCGCTATCCATCTTATTTACCTTTAGTGGGTTATTTTTTTGCTTTTGAGAATAACTTAAAAAAATTATCCGTTGTTACTTTGGCCACCGTTTCGACGGAAACACCCTTTATCTCTGCGATTTTTTTCGCTACATCCACAACGTATTTCGGCGCGTTGGGTTTGCCGCGATTCGGTACCGGAGTTAGCCAAGGTGCATCGGTTTCAATTAATAGTTTTTCCAAGGGGATATTGCTCACCACATCACGCAACTCATCTGCGCTATTAAACGTCACAATGCCGGAGATCGAGATATAAAACCCCAGCTCTATGGCTTGTTGGGCCATATCCAAATCTTCGGTAAAACAATGCAGTACCCCTTTAAGTTTACCTTGGCCATGTTTCACCAACATATCCAGGGTGTCAGCTTTGGCTGCGCGAGTGTGTACGATTAATGGCAAATCTGTCTGCACGGCGGCTTCAATATGGGTAATAAAACGATCCCGTTGCCACTGCAAATCACCGCTGCAATAGAAGTAGTCGAGCCCAGTCTCGCCGATGCCTACCACCTTGGGGTGCTCGGCCATCTGTAGCAAGTCTTCTTTAGTGGGGGTTTGGTTTTCTTGATAAAGAGGATGTGCTCCTACCGTAGCAAAAACATTGGGTTGTGACTCGGCAATATTGATCACATTATGGATATTCTCCATATCAATACCAATGCACAAGATATGTGAAACCTGCTGATCTTCAGCTTGTTTCAACACACCCGCTAACCCCTGCTCTTCTGCAGCCAGGTCCAATTTATCCAAATGACAGTGAGAATCTACGAACATTATTTAGTTACATTGCTTAGTTACGTTGCTAAGTTACATGCCTTAGTTACATGGCTTAGTTACATTGTGTGGGTTGGACGATCAGACTCAAGCGCACCCGCTAGATAGGTTTCTATTTTGTTACGGGCAGTGTCATCTTGATCATTAAACTGAACACCAATRCCTGCGGCACGGTTACCCTGTGCRCCTCTTGGGGTAACCCAAACGATCTTGCCGGCTACTGGGATTTTCTCGGTTTCTTCCATGAGATTGAGCAGAAGAAAGACCTCTTCGCCAATCTTATATTGTTTATTAGTGGGTATAAACAAACCACCATTTTTTACAAACGGCATAAAGGCGGCATATAACACCGATTTGTCTTTAATTGTTAAGGATAAAATACCTGAACGGGATCCACCAATAGCCATATATTCTTCTCTTCAACTTTTTTACAACTGATTGCTTACAACTAATTACTAACAACCGCATAAGCACATATAACTAAGCACATATAACCAGGCACATATAACAATGTACACTGGATTATGTAATCTAAGTCTAGCAGTGCCAACGGTAAACATCTAACCTAACCAGCAATATCCTGTTTTAACCGTTTCTTGCCTTGAGTTTACTTTGTGCCAGCCCAACGAATTAACATCTGTTCTAATAATAACTGTGGGTTGGGGTTGGTCGAACTGCTTGCCATGCTCCCTAACTCCAACAAATAGTTATAGAAATCAAACACCTTATTATGGGAACAAATTATCGCCATCTCCTTAAAGCTAGCCATCAAGTCCTGATTTAGCACGGAGGCATCGGCTCCAGATACCACCTTGCCTAGGTCTATCTGCCAGGCCTGTAGCCAGGTCAGCAAGTCCGATAGCGGATATTTAGCCCACTGCTCGGCGACAACCACGGGGTTACTCCTGCCGCTGAGCACGCCCACCCAGGAGCGGATAATGTTTTGCCTATCCGCTAGCCATTCTTGCTGCTCCATATCCAGCGCGCGTAATGGTGCCCCGCCAGCCACACTCATGAGCAAGTTGGCTTTCTCTGGGTCGGATACAACGGTATTTAACCACTGAACACTTTGCTGGTGACTTGGCAATGGAAAATCAAGCGACTGGCAACGACTCTTAATGGTTGCCAAGATGCCCGACACTTGATGAGACACCAACAACATAATGGTTTTTGCCCCAGGCTCTTCCAACGATTTGAGCAGTGCATTAGAGGCATTCACGTTCATGGCCTCTGCCGGAGCAATGATAACCACACGATAACCACCAAATTGTGCACGCTTGCTCCCAAAGTCCACGACATCACGAATTTGATCAATCTTTATCGCTTTACCTTTGCTTTCAGGTTCGACAATTTTAAAATCTGGATGGCTGCCTGCCTTTATGAGCAAACAGCTTTTACACTTGCCACAGGCCACATTGCCCACGGGATTGGAGCACAACAAACGCTGGCCAAAGGCTAGCGCAAACTGGCCTTTGCCGGTACCTTGTACGCCACGCAACAATAATGCATGGGGCAATATATCTTGATTGATACGGTCATGCAGCTGCTGCCAATGCTCTGATTGCCAGGGCAGCGGTACAACGGTATGTTTGATATCCGATAACATGATCGCCCCTTACCGCTTTGCGGACACTTTCGCTAACATAATGGATTCAAGTACTGAGGATATTTGCGTTTGCACTTCGCCCAGCGATTTCTCTGCATCCACTAACCAATACCGGCCTGGGTTTTCTTTGGCGCGATCAAGATAGGCAGCCCTTACCCGCTGAAAGAAACCTTCCGCCTCTTGCTCAAAACGATCCAACGCGCCACGTTTGGCGGCCCTTGCCAGCCCTACCGCCACTGGCAAATCCAGTAAAACAACGGCATCGGGACGAAACTCGCCTTGTACAAACTGCTCTAACTGTTGGATTTTATCAAACCCCATCTCTCTACCGCCACCTTGGTATGCGTAAGTTGCATCGGTAAACCTATCACATAACACCCACTTACCGGCATCCAGCGCGGGTTTGATGACCTGTTCAATATGTTGCGCTCTGGCAGCAAACATCATCAACAGCTCTGCTGTTGGGGCGACGCTTTCATCTCTAGGGGCAAGCAATAGTTCCCGCAACTCTTCTGCTAATGGAGTTCCACCAGGCTCTCGGGTATGAATAAAAGGAATCTCTCGTTCCTTAAGCCACTCACTAATGAAGGTGATATTGGTTGTTTTGCCAACCCCTTCAACCCCTTCAACGGTGAGGAAGAGCCCCATTTCTGGAGCGACATTTTTTACATCTGTCATAGGATAAATCTAACCTGGATGAGTTAACCCATCATGAAAATTAATGCACGCCACGTATTTAATTTAAGCCACGACTTTTGCCGCTTACATCGCATCGAATTTCTTGTCGCTTATTTTTTTCTGGCCTTAGGCGCCGATCGATAGTTTGACTTTCGTTTCCATTGATATTGGCGCACAGCTTTTTCATGTTGAATAAGGTTTTTAGAAAACTGATGGCTGCCATCACCTTTCGCGACAAAATATAACGCCTCGGACTTTGCCGGGTGCAATGCGGCATGTATAGCGGCTTGTCCGGCGCTTGATATAGGAGTTGGCGGCAAACCATTGATGCGGTAAGTATTATAGGGTGTTTTTTCCCGTAAGTGCTTTCTGGTAATATTGCCGTGATAACGTTTACCCAATCCATAGATAACCGTGGGGTCTGTTTGCAAACGCATGCGTTTTTTTAGTCGCGAAACAAACACCGCCGCTATCTCCGCTCGCTCCCGAGGTTGTCCGGTTTCTTTTTCAATGATCGACGCCATAATTAATGCATCATAAGGGGTTTTATAGGGCAGTTTCTTGGCTCGTTTTGCCCACTCCTTATTGAGGACTTTGTGAAGACGTTTATAAGCCCGCTGCAACACATCAAAATCGCTATCATTTTTTTGGAAATAGTAGGTATCAGGATAAAACTGGCCTTCTGGATGCACACCCTCCGCCCCGAGCAATTCCATAATTTCTTCATTACTCAATGTTTTGATCAAATGTTTCAGGTTAGCGGTGTCCGACAGTTGCAGGCGAAAATCGTTAAAGGTCTGTCCTTCCAGCAAGGTCACTTGATGATAGACAACCGAGCCCTTTTTGAGCATTTCAAGCAGATCATTCATTGAACTGCCGCTAGAAACATTATACTCCCCAACTTTTAAGCTTCTCGCATATCCAAAATAACGCCCATAGAGGGTGAGCAGCCGGGGATGTGGAAACAAACCATCGCGTTCAAATTTACGCGCTAAGGATCCGAAATTAGTACCTGGCATAACGTCTAATGAATAGGATCCTTTGGCAATTTTTAGCGGCTGAAACAATATTGAATCGACATAGAGCCACCCCATCCAAAGGATACTGCAGGCCAATAGAAAGTTAAGTGCAACCCATTTGAAGGCACCTGATACTGCCGATTTAGAACTATTAGTCGCCATCAAAAAAGCTGATCCTGAATCGCTTGCTGACACATACGAGCAATGGGCCCACGCGTCCATTCACGCCCTGCATATTGCTGCACAGGCACCACACCAAAAATACTATTGGATAAGAAGAATTCATCCATGCCGGCGATCTCTGTCTGTTGTATCTCGCCAATAATGACTTCTATGCCTAATTGAGGCATTTGCTTCAGTAACCATTCTCGCATCACACCAGCTACACCAGAAAAATTCAACGCGGGTGTCATCAGGATGCCGCCACGCGCCATCCAGACATTGCTAGAGACTGCCTCAACAACGTTATCATATTGATCACACAGCAATCCTTCTTGAAACTCGTCACCGCTCCACTCGTTTCTCGCTAATACCTGCTCTAACCGGTTTAAATGTTTAATTCCCGCTAGCAGCGGATTCTGACTGAGCCGTGTATCACAAGCATATATTGAGAAACCTTGCTCATAATAAGAGTCCGCCAGTACGGGTAGTGGATGCCAACTTAATATGCGTGTTGGCTGAGGACTATCGGGGCCCTTATAACCTCGCCCGCCTTCACCGCGGGTGACTATGATTTTTAAAATACCGTCTTGCCGCTGGCTCAAAAAATCGGTGATCTCTCGTTGTAACACCGACATGTCAAAGGGAATGGATAACACACGTAAACCACGCGCTAAACGCAACAGATGCTCAGCTAGCAATACAGGGGATTGGTTTACTCGAACGGTCTCAAAAACCCCATCACCGTAGGCTAAGCCCCGGTCTGACGTTGAGACGGTGTGAGAAGGGATACCATTAACCCAACTCACACACTCATTATCTTTGGATTCGTGCTGTATGACACCCACCTATTTCAACTTTGATAAAGGCGTACTGGTTTACCTCAGCGTACTCGTTGGTTGCTACCGGTTACTCTGAGAATTGCTTAAAGATTAAAGTACCATTAGTACCGCCAAATCCAAAGGAATTTGATACTGCTATATTGATGGGTGCTTGCCTGGCTTCGTTGGCCACATAATCTAAATCACAACCTTCATCAGGGTTATCTAAATTGATGGTGGGTGGCGCAATGTTGTGTTGAATGGCCAACAAGCTGATCACCGACTCTATCGCTCCAGCGGCGCCTAGCAAATGTCCGGTCATGGATTTAGTGGAACTCACTAACAGGTCATTGACTGTGTGACCAAAAACTGATTTAACGGCGTTGGTCTCTGCGATATCGCCCGCTGGCGTCGATGTACCATGGGCATTAATATAATCCACATCAGAAGGATTAATACCGGCGTCATTTAACGCATTTTGCATCGACAGCGCCGCGCCAGCCCCGTCGGCGGGAGGTGAGGTAATGTGATGAGCGTCGCTACTGGCACCAAAACCAATCAACTCACCGTATATTTTGGCACCACGCGCTTTGGCGTGCTCTAACTCTTCCAATATTAACGATCCGGCACCGTCGGCCATAACAAATCCGTCCCGATCCTTGTCCCAAGGCCGACTCGCAGCTTGCGGGTCATCGTTACGTTTTGATAGTGCGCGTGCAGAACAAAAACCAGCCATACCCAACGGGGAGGAACCACTCTCACCGCCTCCGGTAACCATCACATCGGCATCTCCATAAGCAATGGTTCTTGCAGAGTAACCTATGGAGTGAGTCGCACTGGTGCAAGCGGTGGCAATAGAAAAGTTAGGTCCCCGAAAGCCTTTCATGATGGATAAATGACCAGAAATCATATTAATGATTGTACCGGGAATCAGAAAGGGGCTAACCCTTCTTGGGCCGCCATTAATTAACTGACTATGGTTGTTCTCAATTGTCTGGATCCCACCCATACCAGCGCCCATCGCGACGCCAATACGAGGGGCATTCTCTTCCGTCGCCTCAATACCCGAATCTGCGATAGCTTGAAGGCCCGCAACGATGCCATATTGGATAAATGCATCCATCTTACGGGCGGTTTTCTTATTCATATAAGGGTCTAAATCCAAATTCTTTATTAGACCTGCAAACTTTGTTGAATGCCGCGATACATCGTAAACATCAATAAGCGCAATACCACTGCGTCCCGCAACTAAGCCATCCCAAGTAGACTCTAGCGTATTCCCTAGGGGTGTCACCATCCCCATACCTGTTATGACCACTCGCCTTTTTGACACGTGCACCGTCTCCTAACCTTTGAGCTGTAAATACTGCGATTTATGTAGCGATTTTGTTTATGATTGTAGCTAATTTGCAATAAATCAAAAAGGCCGCTGCGATATCGCAAACGGCCTTTTTTGGGACAAAACTATAACGAGTAACAACCGTGCTTACTGATTAGAAGTAACATAATCGATTGCTTCTTGAACCTTGGTGATCTTTTCAGCTTGCTCATCAGGAATTTCAGTTTCGAATTCTTCTTCAAGAGCCATTACTAACTCCACTGTATCCAGTGAGTCAGCGCCCAAATCTTCCACAAAAGAAGAGTCATTGGAGATCTCGTCCAATTTAACACCTAGTTGCTCAGCTACAATCTTCTTTACGCGATCTTCTATGTCACTCATATACCCTATCTCCAGTTTAAGTAGCCCCCTGTATGAGGGCTTTGAGGACGTCCAAAATTCAAATTTTATCTAATTGCGGCTCTGACTCCGCACAATGCCATGATGCATTTAGCTAAAACTTAGATTTCCAACAATCCTCAGTTAATCTTGGTTAATCTTGGTTAATCAATTTGGCCATAGTTTATCTAATGCTATGCCCTTGTATCAAGGCCTCATGTGCAAGAAACTGTAAGCAACTTTTGCTAAAAGAGCCCAAAACAGGTCTTTTTAGCTGTTTTGTCGTTATCAGCACCTTTGATAAGGTCAATTTAGTCTTTTTTGCCACAAACACAAAATTATTTGCCGGCATCATATCACATATACATCCCGCCGTTCACGGGGATTATTGCACCAGTGACGTATGCAGCACCATCGCTGCTCAAAAAACCTACAACCTCAGCGATTTCAGCGGGTTGTCCCAGTCTCCCCAAAGGGATTTGGCCCAACATAGCCTCTTTTGTAGCCTCCGGCAATTCCTTTGTCATATCCGTATCGATAAAACCTGGAGCCACGGTATTTACGGTAATATTTCGAGAACCAAACTCTCTGGCCAATGAGCGCCCAAATCCCTCCATGCCAGCCTTAGCCGCCGCATAATTTGCCTGGCCCGCGTTACCCATGGCACCAACCACCGAGCCAATATTAACAATGCGGCCCCAACGAGCCTTTGTCATTCCGCGAATACAAGCCTTGGTTGTACGGTAAATAGAGTTGAGATTGGTATCGATTACGCCATCCCACTCGTCTTCTTTCATTCTTAGCATTAAGTTATCACGGGTAATACCGGCGTTATTCACCAGAATCAGCGGTGCACCGAAGTCGGCCGTTATCTCTTTTACAATCGCTATGACGGACTCGGCATCACATACATTCAGACTGTAACCTTTACCCGCTACGCCCGCATCAGACATATAGGCGGTAATCGCATCCGCTCCGCTATCGGTTGTCGCAGTACCTGCAACCGTTGCCCCAGCCTTCGCCAAATGCAAAGCAATTGCCTTTCCTATACCCCGACTTGCGCCTGTGACTAACGCTATCTTACCTGTTAACGGCATGATTCACCTTTTCCCAATGTTGTTGTTATGGACTACCCAGCAGGCCCCGCAAACACAATTAAAACTGATAATACTACGCAACCTCGTCGCGTCTATTTCGCAAAAGTAACTATTTATTTAAAAGCGCTATCCATCACCGCCGGTATGTTTCTTTCCACTTCAGACACAGCCAACTCCAACGCATTCACAAACTCGCTGGCATTGGCATTACCATGACTTTTGATAACAACACCCCGCAGCCCGATTAAACTTGCCCCATTATGAATAGACGGGTCCAGTTGGTGGTAAAATCGTCGCAAGATCGACTCTGCCAGCTTACCAATAAACCGGGTGTACCAGGTGCGCTGAAATGCATCCGTTAGCATCTTAACTATCAGCTTTGCCGCGCCCTCAATGGACTTAAGCGCCACATTACCAACAAAGCCGTCGCACACAACCACATCGGCCTTGCCACCCAATATGTCACTGCCTTCGATATAACCAACATAATTTAACTCAGGGTCTGACTGAAGCAATTCATTGGCCTGCTTTACCTGATCGTTACCTTTGATTTCTTCCTCACCCACATTGAGCAGCGCGATACGTGGTCGTTGAATATCTCGAAGCTCTCGCACGTACACTGCGCCCATTAAGGCAAATTGATAAAGCTGCTCTGCATCACAATCAACGTTGGCCCCCAAATCAAGCATGTAGGATTGTCCATCGGCTGTGGGGAATTCAGACACAATGGCCGGTCGATCAATCGTCTTGCAAGTTTTTAACACAAAACGAGATATAGCCATCAGCGCCCCGGTGTTTCCTGCACTCACACATGCATCTGCTTGCTGATCTTTAACTAACTGAAGGGCAACTCGAATCGACGAGTCTTTTTTAGACCGCAGCGCTACGGAGGGTAGCTCGTTCATCGCAATTGATTCACTTGCATGTACAACCCGAAGGCGGTCTTGCGCTTTAAATGTAGATACCCGGGCTGTTGAGCCTGGCAAGAGATCGAGCTGATGTTGTATTCTTTTTTCATCGCCCACAACAAATACCCGCAGTAACGGTAACTTGTTTAACAAAGTTACCACTGCAGGTATTGTTGTGAGAAGACCGAGGTCTCCTCCCATCGCATCAACAGCAATGGTTATGCGGTCTTTCAAGACGTTTTAGCTGTCCTGATTAGTTACGATTACCTGGCGACCACGGTAAAAGCCATCGGCTGTTATGTGGTGACGACGGTGAACTTCACCCGTAGTCTGATCTTCAGATAAAGTCGCTGACCCTAGCGCATCATGTGAACGACGCATTCCACGACGTGAACGGGTTTTTTTACTTTTTTGAACTGCCATTGCAAGTTACTCCAATTAAAATCAATCTGAAGGCTCTATCTATTCGTCGCCTTTAAGTTGCTTAAGTACATCAAATGGGTTGTCGCGTTTTTTCTTACTCGCTTTCTCTGCTTCCAACTGTTTATCAGTGCGATACTGATAGGCCTCACAATCTGAATGGTAGGCCATAATTGGTAGCGCGAGAATCAACTCATCTTCAAGTAACTCAACCAACGATATTTCTTCGCTTTCTAGCAAAACAGGTTCATAAATACTTGGCACCTGTTTGATGCGCGACTCTTGCGTTACAAACGCAAGAGACAAATCCAGTTCAACGCTGACACCGGTACCCTTAAGGCATCGCTGACACTGCAGCTGAACGCAGGTTTTTACCTCTCCCTTCAGTATTGAATAGCCTTCAGTGTCTTTGGTAAACACCATATCTACTTCAACAACACCATCACTCGAAAAAGCATCTGACGTTAGACGCGTCATTCGCTCTAAAGGAAACATGCCCTTTAGGATAAGCCCTTGTCTGGCGTGCTTAATAGGCTTAATAAGATCTGGTAGGGTGCTAGTCTGCATAAGCGCGCAATCATAGGGAGATAACATGCTCCTGTCAAAATTTTTTAACGCTAATTTAACTGTCTGTTTTTAAAGGGGGTCAGATAAATATTGCTCGCTTGCGCCTGATGTATTGACGCCTTGTTTCTGTGTTCTGTAAGATTCCGACGTTCAAGGCATCAACCCTGCGATAACACCACGTTTTAAATGCCGTTATCACCCCTATTTCAGCGCGGAAGCGCCTGTTTAACCACGACACTCATTCTGGAGAAAATCAATGCGACATATTGTATTAGGCTCAAGTTCCCCTTTTCGACGCGCCTTACTGGAAAAACTCGCATTCCCGTTTGACACGTGTTCTCCCGATGTCGACGAGTCACCTATCGCCAATGAAACACCGCAAGAGTTAGTACAACGTCTAGCCCTTAAAAAAGCAGAAGCGGTTGCCCTTCAACACCCTTCATCGTTGATTATCACCAGCGATCAGGTCTCGGTACTAAACGGCAAAATAAATGGTAAACCCCATACACCCGAAAATGCCATCAAACAGCTCACCGAGAGCAGCGGCAACACCGTAAGCTTCTACACCAGTCTATGTTTATACGATGCACAAGAAAAAAATTATCAGCTCATTGTAGAGCCTTTTTTTGTACATTTTCGCAAACTATCAACGCAAGCCATTGAACGATATATAGAAATTGAATCCCCACTAAAATGCGCGGGCAGTTTTAAATCTGAAGGTCTGGGGATCGCGTTATTTAACCGCCTAGAAGGCGACGATCCCAACACATTGATTGGATTACCATTAATTCGATTAATCAATATGTTGAATAAGCAGGGTATACATATACCGTAAAAAACTAACAATCAGCTCACTAAATCGCCTACTCGGTCTACACTTAGCTTGTTAGGTTTGGTTTTTTCGTCATTAAGACACTATTCCAAACGCCACATACAACCTGTTTCCGAGGCAGCATTCATGTCTGAAGAATCACCAGTACCACAGCCAAAACGCAGAAACACAAAAGAACGCATTATCGATGAAGCGGAAAATCTTGCAGCCATTCATGGCATCGAGCATCTAAAACTTCAAGATGTTGCCGATCGAATCGGCATTAAGCTACCTTCTGTTTACGCCCACTTCAGTGGCCGCGAAGACATCCTTACCGCTATGGCGGCCAGGATAAACCGCGCCTACAGCCAGCTATATCATGGCAAACCTGGCGAAACGGCAAAAGAAACCTTACGCCGCGGCGCTCTAGAACTATTGGATATCCTTTCCAATAAGTCGGCTTATTTTAGGTTGATATTGCGGGACCTTTCGGTTCCCATCGGTTACGACCCACAGAATCGTCGCTTCAGCCCTAATAATAGCCATGCTATTTCGCAAGAATTGAGAGACCTGTATCGCCGTACCGGCCAGCTACTCACCAGAATGAATAACGACTCGACAAAGAAACCGGTAAGCGGTGAAGACTTTGTGATAATGATTCATGGCATGTTGCTGGTGGAATTAAGCTGGACCGACAATCGACCACCCAATGAAGAAGGCAAAAAAGTCATTGATATAGAAAACAGCAAAGTTCGCCTGAATGACCTGTTAACTCGATTACTAGACTAACAACACGTTSAAGCGACACCCATAAAAAAGGCCTAGASATTGAAATCTCYAGGCCTTTTTTATGYRTGCATTCCCACGCTCCCGCGTGGGAATGCAYMCTATCTACACCAAYCGAAACAACCAACCAATCAAAAACTCACCTTAACGARAAATTAGAACCCAGGCTTTCAGCAATAGTAATACCGATTTTCACTCCAATCCGGTCAAAAATCGATTGCAATGGACTGGGTCGCTGCGTGTAATCAACCATTTCTTCCACGCCAACAACTTCCCTTGCCACATAACCAGGGCTTCCCAACCCATCGATCAAACCTAACTCCAGGGCCTGCTCCCCTGTCCACATCAAACCACTAAATATCGTCTCATCTTCCTTCAATCTATCACCTCGCCCTTGTCTCACCGCTCGGATAAATTGCTCGTGAACATTATTAAGTAACGAAGAAAAATGTGCGCTTTGCTCAGCATTCAATGGCGAAAAAGGATCCAGCATGGCTTTGTTATCACCAGAAGAATATACCCGACGCTCAACACCGATTTTCTCCATGACTTTGGTAAAACCAAAACCATCACTGATGACGCCAATAGAACCCACAATGCTCGCAGGATCGGCATAAATTGCATCTGCTGCTGCCGCAATAAAGTAAGCGCCTGATGCACCAGCATCCGTTATAGCTGCATACACTTTCTTTTCCGGGTACTTTTCTTTCAGGCGCATAATTTCGTTATACACCATGTTCGATTGCACCGGACTACCACCCGGGCTATTTATTCTCAGCAGAATGGCTTTAGAATGTTTAGCTTCAAAGGCGTCACGTAAACCGCCAACAATAACATCTGCCTCTGCTTCTCGCCCCGCCATAATAATGCCCACCACATCCACTAAGGCGGTATGGGGCTCATATGATTTCGCACCATCGCCACCACCAGCTTCAGAACGAAACGCAACGAAGATAAAAATAACATACAGCAAGGTAGCGAACTTAAAGAATATACCCCACCGGCGAGACTTTTTCTGTTCTTCCAATGACTGCAGGGCTAACTGCTCTACCAACTTCCATTCTTTACTTGGACCATGACGGCGCGGGTTTCCGCGTTTATTTCCACCACGTCTATTATCTCTTCCTTGCCCATCACCGCCCGCTGTTGGGCGTGAATTGGTTTGTGATTGGACATCATTATTCGATTCATCTTCCATTAATCTACCCTTTACTATATGTATTCAGAATTTGTAATACGTATTCAGGATTTGTTAACCCGTTACTTTTGCTACAACAATGACAGCAACGACAATAACATCACTGCTATCGCCTAACCCATAAGCACATCAGTCAACTCTGCAGAGGTATCAACACAGCATACCAAATCATAGGCGTGCAATCGTACCGCGTCATGCGCCCCCCAAGAAACACCAACCCGATCGACGCCGGCACTTAATGCCATCCCCATATCAAATTCGGTATCACCAACAACAATCGCTTGATCCGGACGTAACCCATGCAGCGCAAGCAACTCATTTACCATTGCGGGGTGTGGCTTTGAATGGGTTTCATCGGCACAGCGCGTACCATCAAACAGTTGATGCAGATTCACTGCAGTCAGCACTCGATCCAAACCTCTTCGGCTTTTTCCAGTGGCAATACTCAGCTTTTTACCGGACTCCGCTAGCTGATGCAGCATAGCTTCGATTCCTGGGTAAAACAAACTTGGCTGCTGATCACTCTCTACATAATGATGAGAGTATCGCTTAGAAATGTAATCTACGTCCTTAGCCGCTAACGATGGGTACAATTGAGCAATAGCAATACCCAGTTCTAATCCAATTATCTCATGGATCTCTTGGGTACTTAATATCGGTAGCCCCGCATCACTGCCGGCCTTTTGCATGCTGCTGACAATTTTTGCCAGAGAATCCATTAGGGTACCATCCCAATCAAATATGATTAGCTCGTAGTCTTTACTAATATCTTTCTTCATTTATCGCGCATTCCTTAAACGAGCCAACACTTTTTTCAAGTCTTCATCTAGAGGTGCTTCTATTATGAGGTTCTTTTTACCGTCCGCATCTGGAATCTCGATTTTCACGGCATGTAAAAACAACCGCTTCAGTCCCGCAGCTTTAAAGAGCTGATTTTGCTCTCGAGTGGTATATTTTTCATCCCCAGCGATAGGATGCCCAGCAAACTGGGTATGGACTCTAATTTGATGCGTTCTGCCGGTTACTGGCTTCGCCTCAACAAATGTCGCCCCATCCAGATGTTCTAACAAGCGAAATTTGGTTAGCGAATCCTTGCCATCCCTGGATACTTTTACAACACGCTCTCCAGATGCCAAATGAAATTTTTGCAAAGGGGCATCAATTCGATGCTGCTTACCTTTCCAGCGCCCAACCACGAGCGCGTGATAGGTTTTATCCATCCCACCTTCTCGCAGGTATTCATGCAGCCTTTTCAACACTGCACGTTTCTTGGCAATCATCAAGCAACCTGAGGTTTCTCGGTCTAGCCGATGCACCAATTCCAAAAATGTCGATTCTGGACGCATTTGGCGTAAAGCCTCTATTACCCCAAAGCTCAAACCACTACCGCCATGCACCGCTATACCGCTGGGTTTATTTAATACGATCAGGCCTTCATCCTCAAACAAGATTCTTTCGCTAAGCAGGTGTTGGACACGACTCCCCACCAGAGGTTCCGCATCACTCTTCTCCGACATCCTTACAGGAGGAATCCTAACAATATCATCAGCTTGTATTCGCGTATCAGGTTTAGCCCGTTTCTTATTAACCCGCACTTCACCCTTTCGAATGATGCGATACAACATCGATTTGGGCACACCTTTGAGGCGAGATTTGAGGAAATTATCTAAACGCTGACCGTCTTGATCCTCTGTAACGGTGATATATTGTACTTTTTTTGCTACTTGTTCAGTCATTGGCGGATAATAACGTGTTCTATCTATTTGATGTACCTATATTTTCCTGCTATATTTCTTTTGCCTTGACTAAATAGATATGATACGTCACGGATTGGATGGCGCGCAGAACTCAAACACTGTATTATTCAGCAGCTTAAGCGCTATCGGCCAAACACAAGGCACCCATAATATATAGAGCAAAAGTAATAGACTAGCGATTGCAAACAACTCGCTTGATCTACAAACAATACAGCATTAACACCGCCACTAATTGCGTGTTAATAAACAAACAGCACAATGCGACACCATACAGGTCGATAACAACCACTGTCATCGCCACAAGACGATCAACGAGCAAGCTTAAGTAAGTAGTACGTAATTAGATTACTCAGCTATTCACACGCTGTTATTCATACGTAAGAACAAGCCTTACAATGCACCAACATTAACGTGCAAAAGCAAACCTCACCGACAAACTTCTGGCTAAACAAGGTTTGGTTTCTTTTTCTAAGTTGAAACTGTCATCCCATAGCGAAGATTTCGTTTATGATGCATTGACATACAGCACTTGAAAAGAGACCTAGAACGAGCAAGAGATTCTCTGATATTCCACGCACGAAATGGGTTATCAGGTGTAGTACTCAGTATAAGGTATCAATACAAGATACCCTTACAAGGTAAAAGGTACAGTAAAAAATAGCAGCTTACTTATGACAGCTGAGGCCCATCGATAGGCCATAGACGCGTCAAACACCTAAGCTACCTGTTTTGCATCAATCACAGATGTACTTACCCCACACAGCTCCTCAGTTATCCGCTCTGTATCCATGGTTTTTCATTGTGCACAAACCATTGGAATTATTAATGAAAAGAATGTTAATCAACGCAACTCACGAAGAAGAGTTGCGCGTTGCCTTAGTTGATGGACAAAGGCTATATGATTTAGATATTGAGCACCGTACACGTATACAGAAAAAGGCCAATATCTATAAAGCCAAAATCACCCGAGTAGAACCCAGCCTTGAGGCCGCATTCGTCGACTTCGGCGCCGAGCGTCATGGTTTCTTGCCGCTAAAAGAAATATCTCGCGAGTACTTCTCTAAGAACCCGAAAGACATCAAAGGCCGATTCAGCATCAAAGATGTGATTCGTGAAGGCCAAGAAATCGTCATTCAGGTAGAAAAAGAAGAACGCGGCAACAAAGGTGCAGCCCTCTCATCCTTTATTAGCCTAGCAGGCCGATACCTAGTGCTGATGCCCAACAACCCAAGAGCAGGCGGCATTTCTCGCCGTATCGAAGGCGATGAGCGCGCAGAGCTACGCGACGTAATGTCTCAGCTTGAAACACCGAAAAACATGGGTGTAATTGTAAGGACTGCTGGCATCGGACGTAAGCTTGAAGAGCTACAATGGGATCTAAACTACTTACTCGACCTCTGGAATTCAATTACCAGCGCCTCAGACACAAGCCCGACTCCGGCACTAATCTACCAAGAAAGTAATGTTATCATTCGGACTATCCGAGATTATCTACGCCAAGATATTGGTGAAGTATGCATTGATAACAAAGAAGTGTACGAAGAGGCCCTTGCCTTTGTTCGTGGCGTAATGCCGCAGTTTGAACCTAAAATAAAATTCTATGACGACCCAGTACCTCTCTTTACCCGTTACCAGATAGAAAGCCAAATTGAAATGGCCTTTGAACGGGAAGTAAAGCTACCTTCCGGCGGGTCCATTGTTATCGATCCGACAGAAGCATTGGTGTCTATTGATATCAACTCGGCTCGAGCTACCAAAGGCGCGGACATTGAAGAAACAGCCCTAAACACTAACCTAGAGGCTGCGGACGAAATTGCCCGTCAATTACGTTTACGAGACATGGGCGGCTTAGTCGTTATCGATTACATCGACATGTCTTCTAACAAGAACCAACGCGACGTTGAAAAYCGTATGCGCGACGCTCTAGAGATAGACAGAGCACGCATCCAGGTTGGTCGAATTTCCAGATTCGGTCTGCTTGAGCTTTCTCGTCAACGCTTACGCCCTTCTCTGGGCGAGACGAGCGGACATATCTGCCCACGCTGTAATGGCACAGGTTATATACGCGACCTCCACTCTCTCACCCTTTCTATCATGCGCCTTATTGAAGAAGAGGCTATGAAAGAAAACACCGCAGAAATTCACGCACAGGTACCGGTATCAGTAGCGACTTATTTGCTTAATGAAAAGCGTGACAACGTTGTTTCCATTGAGGCTCGAAATAATGTTCGCGTATTAGTCATACCCAATCCAAATCTCGAAACCCCTCATTACGAGGTGACCCGACTCAGAAAAGATCAGGTTGAGGGCGATCAAGCTTCTAGCTACAGCATGGTAGCGGAGAAAGAAACCGTAGATCGAACACCGATCGCTAACGCCGAAAGCAATATCGTTAAACCTCAAGAAGCGGCGGTGAAAATGGTTCAACCATCAACACCCGCTCCTACACCAACAACGGATACAGCACCACAAGTCACAACCGAAGCCGGCCTCTTGGCACGTCTTCTTACTTGGTTTACCCAGCTATTTACTGGCGAAGTGGTCGAGGAAGAAAAACCGAAAGCACCACAACGTCCGCAACGCGGCCAACAAAGAGGCAGCCAGCGCGGACGCAACCAACGTGGGGGGCGCAACCAAGGCCAACGCAACCGGAACCAGCAGAGTGGTCAACGTAGCGACCAACACGGTGATCAGGGCAAACCTCGTAGCGACGAGGACAAAGAAAGTTCGCCAGATTCCTCAAAAGAGAACAAAGATAAGGACCGAGGTCAAAGCCAGGGACAAGGACGCCAAAACCGCGGCAGGGGCCGGGGTGACAACCGCAACCGAGGCCAAAACCGAGATCAAAAAACCGATCAGCAGGCTAGCGACTCCCAGGATGATGCCGATAAAAAACCTGAGCAACAAGATGGCGCACGCCGTGGTAAACGTCGCCCAGCTAATGACAGCCGCCGCCGCCGTCAAGAGCGCTCTTCTCCGAGAAAAGCTCCTGAACAGCAGGAAGGCGAAACAACTGCCAAACCAGCTGAAGCTAGTCAGGCGAAAGCTGACAGCAGTACTCGCGACCAAAAACCTCAGGGCCAGCAACCTCAAGACCAAAAAGCGGCACCGAGCGCAAAGGTTGAATCGGCTACTACGGAATCACCTGCTGCTAAAACCCAGGAACAAAAGGTACAAGCACCACCGGTAAAAGCACAGGAAGCTAAACCACAAGCTCAAGCTAAACCTGCCGAAAGTGAAAAGCAAACCAAGGCACCTGAAAAAAGCGAGCAAGCAAAAGCGCAAAAGCCTGCTGAAGCTGCCAAACCTAAAGCGGCAGAAAAAGCAGAAACTAAAACAGACGCTAAACCAAGCTCAGGGCCAAAGGTTCGCGCCTCTAATGACCCTAGAGAGGTCAAAAAACGCAAACAAGCTGAAGCTAAGGCTAGAGAGCTAGAGAAAAAACTAGCGAACCAGCAAGCAAAAAAACAAGCTACTGAAAGTAAACCTGCCGCGGAAAACAAACCCGCAGCAGAGAACAAACCTACCGATAGCGAGTAACAAAAATGCCCTTGCCATGCAAGGGCATTTTTCTTTCCCCTCCGAAAAAAAGATATGCACATTTTCTGTGGATAAGGCTGTGAGTTACGCTGTAAAAACTCGTTGATATGAACGAATGTGCGCACTACAACCAACCGATCACAAACCAATCAAACGCGAATATAACTAACCCGCCATTTAACTATTTAAATGCGCCTAAAATCAACGGCTCTGGTTCCAGAAAAACCCCAAAGGAATTTACTACGTCTTTTTGAATACACTCAGACAAGTTAACCACTGCTTGGCCACCACCTCCTGCATTAATTAGCACAAGCGCCTGTTTATCGTGAACCTTGGCGCCATCCATTTCACGCCCCTTCCACCCCAAACTATCTATCATCCAACCTGCTGCCAACTTAACTCTTTGCTCTGCCATAGTATAATTCACCATGCCAGGGTGTTGCTGTTGTATCCGTTGAAAATCAACATCGCTAACAATAGGGTTCTTAAAAAAACTGCCTACATTAGGTAAATCTGCAGGATCAGGCAATTTTCGCCGGCGAATCGATACAACTACATCACTCATGATTTGGGGGGACAATTCAGTGACATTCCTACGAGCCAGCTCAGCTTCAATTTCTCCATACCCTGTTTGGAACCCTACTGCAGTATTTAATATCGCTGATCGCAACTTCAACATGACAGAAGTAATAACCCATTTACCGCGATACTCCAGAGTTTTAAAAACACTATGGCGGTAGGCAAAATCACATTGTAATTTATTAAACTGTCTGCATTTCCCAGTCTTAATTTCTACCGCTTCCAGTGATTCAAAGACATCACATAACTCAACACCATAAGCACCTATATTTTGAATCGGGGCGGCACCGACGGTCCCGGGTATCAACGAAAGATTTTCTAAACCAGCATACCCGCGTTGAATGCTCCATTGCACCAACGAATGCCACTCTACACCGCCAGCAACTTCTATCAACACAGAACCATCAGACTCATCCACAGCAGTGATACCTTGCATTGCGTTATGCAAGACAACACCATTCACATCTGAGGTGAATACAATATTACTGCCGCCACCCAAAATTAAGCACAGTTGTTTTTCCGGCTTATTTTCCAAAGACCAAAGCAATTCTTCTTGCGTTGAGAAAGAATAAAAATAGTCCGCCTGCACACTACTGGCTAACGTATTATTGCCAACCAAATTAAATTCCGTTTGAAACATCATAAAGACCGCTTGATGGCATCAAGTAAACCGGCACAGGCATCTTCAACCAAATCAAGAACATGATCAAATCCTTGATCACCCCCATAATAGGGGTCAGGAACCTCTGTTTCATCGTATGATTGTGCATAGGTTAAAAACAACTCTAACTTAGCCAGGCAGGCTTGTGGGCAGCGCATCGTCAAATTAGCTAAATTGGACTCATCCATCGCCAGAATAAAATCATAATATTCAAAATCACTATCTTGCAACTGGCTAGCACGCAATGTTGCCATATCATATCCACGCGCCTTTGCTACCTCCCGCGAACGAGAATCTGGAACTTCGCCAATGTGATAACCCGCAGTTCCGCAAGACGCAACCTCCACGCAATCATCTAAGCCCACATTTAACACAACCGACCTGAGCACGGCTTCCGCAGTGGATGAGCGACAGATATTTCCTAAACATACAAATAACACACTTACCTTTCCACTGACATTACCCACCATCTGACTAAACCTCTAACAACTGTCTAACCGCCTGCAAATCCGCCTCGGTATCAATGCCCGGCGGGGGTGTCTCTATCGCTTGCTCGACATGAATTTTTACCCCATGCCACATTGCACGCAGCTGCTCTAGTGATTCCACCTGTTCTAATGCACAGGGGCCCCACTGGACAAATTGATGCAAGAAGGCAACTCGATAACCGTAAATACCGATATGGCGCTGCATACAAAGCTGTTGTGGTAAGGTGCCACCTGTTGCAGAAAATCCATTCCGATTCCATGGAATCGGCGCACGACTAAAATACAATGCAATGCCATTCTTATCACTCACCACCTTGACTGCATTGGAGTCAAAGGCAACATCCTCAGAACGTATCACTTCACTCAGGGTGGACATAGCAGCACCCGAATCCTGCAAATTTTTAGCTACTTGATTAATAACCGCCGGCGGTATCATGGGCTCATC
>NVVG01000044.1 GCA_002402125.1 Moraxellaceae bacterium | reverse complement strand
GATTTATGATTTTATGCACGCTTTAGCGAGCACCGGCGGGCAGGATATACTACATGAATACTTCCTAGCGCTCTTACAACACAATAAACTAACAGCGGCACAACACAATAAACTAGTATTGGCACATCACAAAGGCTACTAATTACGTAACACAACGTCTTCAGAAAAATCAGCTCGCCTCAAGTCACGCTAGCCGAATCAACAAGCAGAGGTCGCGAATTTTATTGACTTTTTACAACAAAAAGATCTAGACAAGCATTTGCGACAAGATTTTAGACAAGCATCTACGGATACTTTCCATGAGGTATGGGATAACGACGACGATGCAATCTATGACAATCTATGATTTTGGTGATGTTGTAGCAAGTCGTTAGCGCCCCCCTATGCCAGAACTTGCAATCCTTTCTGATCAACCAAATTCAATAACTTCAATGAGGGGCCATTGGGTTTCTTTGTGCCTTGCTCCCACTTCTGCACCGTGTATTTGCTGGTGTTAAGGTAAGCGGCAAACACGCTTTGGCTGGCTTTGTTTTTTGCGCGTATTTTTTTGATTTGTTGTGCACTATAGGTCTTTACCGGAGGCAAACATAAAGCATCAAACTCGCGCATGGTCATGTCACTCATAACCCCTGCTTTGTTTAGGTCTTGAGCACTTTCATGCACTGTTTCTAATATTGTTTTATTCATCGCTATTTACCTCAATTAAAGCACCAACTTTTACCGCGTTATTTAATTGCTGCTCCCCATAACCCAATAACTCTGCGGCATATTCCTTTAGCCTGCCCACAGTATGGCGCTCAGTACCACAGGCTTTCCACCTCCATTTAGACCAACTTACAACCAATTGTTTTAAATAACCTTAACCTCCATAAACACTCGATCACCACCGCACCTGAAACCAAGTTACCAGAATAATCAGCTACATTGCATTGCGTTCAAATTGCATCCCTGCTCTAAATAATTTGCTGTGATCTTTGCGCAAAGCAACTAGAACGACTTACCCGTCTTCCTTAACCACCGCCACAACCGCGCTGTCGATCTCAACGGCATCTCCGTTAACTTCATCATCAACGTCATCCTCAGCATCTTCAACCTCTGCCGGGGTAACCGCTAACTGTTCTATCAACTTTTCTATGCCATTTTTCTTAATTTCTTCGGCGCTGGCTGATTTAAAGCTTTGGAGAATACTGATGCCCTCAACAATAACGTCATACACTCTCCAGACCTTGGTTTTCTTGCCTAGGTAGAATTTATAACTGATGGCATAGTTACTTGCACCGCCGATCTCGCGCACTTTACTTTTCACCAGTGCGCGATCACCCTTTTTGTTTCGCCTTTCACCAATCACATCGAGGGTATATTTTTTGTTTGGGTCGTACTGGGTCGCCATCGCAACACTCACGCGTGCTTTAAATGCCTCGATGAAACGTTGCTGCTGGTCTTTGGTTATTTTACGCCAATGCTTGCCTAGCACTTGCTTGGCCATTTTATCAAAAGACACATACGGTGATAACACTCGGTGACCTAGCGCGAGCAAGTGGCCTTTATCGGCCTCAATTTTATCCTTATCGAATAAAATCTGTGCATTCATTTCATCAAATAGCAGATTTACCATCACGCCTGGTTCTTGATAATCAGTCGATGTGGCAAATGAGTTGATTGATACCACCAACCCCAACAGTAAACTCAGTACAAGCTGCGAAAAAAAACCTTTTTTATTCACAAGATAACTCCCTATTCATCCAATGCGGCATTGTACCGTTAACAATCGCGCGTTGCGACCCGAAAAATGGAACAGAATGTTATAAATTCCTACTATTGAGCTTTTATCATTTGGACAAACCAATGTCGCTGTGCAAAAAACGAACAACGACATTGGTTTTCTGTTACTGGCTATCCACTACCTGGTTTATTGCATTGTTCTTTGTGTAATACGATTTATTTTAACACGATAGCGGCTTGGTTCATGGCAATAGTGCCTGTTCCAATGCCTTTTACGTCCGTCAATTCAGCGGCGGTTTTAAAATCGCCGTACTGTTCTCTGTGGGCAACTATTGCTTGGGCCTTTTTTAAGCCAATACCCTTGAGTGATGCTGCTAACGTTTCGGCATTTGCTGTATTTACATTGACCACTTGCGGCGCTGATGGTTCATTTCCTGCTGCTAATGCGGGGGCTGTGCTCGCAATGGTGCCGAGTATTAGGAATAAAGTGGTTATTGCTATCTTTATGTATGACATGTTTGATCTCTTTTAGTTTGGTTTGTTGGTTTTTGACTTATTGTCAATGTGCTTTACACACGATAAGGAGACTTTTGTAAGGTAAGGAAATTGGGGGTTTTGTTTTTTATCTTGGTTTGGTATGCATTTCCAAGCGGGAGCGTGGGAATGCATAGTGTGTGAGGAGCGGGAGCTGGGGTACTCTAGTTGTGATTATCGTAAGGATGCAATTATGTCATCTAGGGCGTTTTGGGGGCGGTCTGCTTGGGTGATTGGGCGTCCAATAACCATATAATCCACGCCTGCTGCTTGTGCTTGGGGTGGTGTCATCACTCGTCGCTGGTCTCCGGCATCGGTGCCTTCTGGGCGAATGCCGGGGGTTATTAATGCAAAGTCGTTACCTAATTGTATCTTTAGCATCTCGGCTTCTTGTGCGGAACACACGACACCGTCCAGTCCGCATGTTTTTGCTAACCGGGCTAAGCGAGATACTTGCTCTTGTGGTCCGATGGTAATACCAATAGCTTCTAGATCGGCAGTATCCATGCTGGTCAGTACGGTCACTGCGATTAATAACGATCCGCTTCCCGATTGTTCTATTGCGGTCTTTGCTGCTTCCATCATGCGTGTGCCGCCCGATGCGTGCACGTTCATCATCCATACTCCCATGTCGGCGGCGACGCTGCAGGCTTTTGCTACGGTGTTTGGAATATCGTGGTATTTAAGATCCAAAAACACCTCAAACTTCCTTTCATGCAAGGCCTTTAATACTTTTGGTCCTTCACGGGTAAACAATTCTTTGCCCACTTTTAGGCGGCAGCTGGTTGGGTCTAACTGGTCAACAAGTTCCAGGGCGTTGTTTAAATAGGGGTAATCCAGGGCAACAATAATGGGGGAACTAACGCTAGATTCATTGTTTGAGGGTTGAGTCATATTTACCACACCATAAGTTAGTGATAGGGCACCTCTAAAAATTAGCATTTTTTCGTGAGAGCAAGGAAGCACCGCGCACAGGACCGCAGTGTATATGAGATACATGAGGATCCGAGCACGGAGCTGACGCAGCTATCGCGGAAAAAGGCAATTTTTAGAGGTGCCCTATAGGTTATTCGCCTTCTACACCATGAATTGGCTTAACGGTGCCCCACTCCAGGCAGGTGGGACAATGCCAATGCAGTGACTTGCCATCAAAGCCACAGGCGTTACATTGATAGATAGGCTTATTGTGAATCATTTGTTGCGTAAATGCTTGCAGCAGCGCCAAATTTTCTTTTGCCGGTCCTTCGGTATTGGCGATGTGAAAGTCAATTAAACGATGCAGGCCTCTGACCGACGGGCGCTGTTTGAGATATTCGGATAAGACGTAAGCACCTTCCACATCACCTTCTATCGCGCGTAGTTTATCTGACAGGGCAATCACAATTGAAATAGCGGGATGCCGCTCTAACAGGGTAAACAGGTATTTTATATATTCTTTTTCTTGGCCTAGGGCTTGATAGCTTTGATCGAGCAGCGGTAACGCCTCTGGGGAAAAGTCATCATCTTGATGGCGAATATTACGTAGCGATCGAATGGCATCTTTGTACTTCCCGGCGTCAAACTCTAACTGCCCTTGCAATAAACTGGCTCGTACGCAGTTTTTATCCATTTGTAAGGCTTTCTTCAAGTGCTTGCGGGCATCAACCACATCGCCGCCGCTGATTGATTGTTCGACCATTTCACAGTGATAATGTGCTAACCGGTTCGCTATCGAGGATTGGCCCTTGCCGATCAATTGAGTTCCCGTGGTGACGGCTTTGCCCCAGGATTTTTCTTTTTCATAAATTGATAACAACAGTTCAAGGCTACGTTTTAGGTACTGGCTATCTTCCAATACCAATTCTTTAAGAATACGTTCAGACCGATCCAGCAGCCCCGCCTTTAAATAGTCTCTGGCAAGCTCATAACGTACTGTCGCCTGTTGCATCTTCGAAATACTGGGTCTAGCCAACAGGTCTTGATGAATACGAATTGCCCTATCCACTTCGCCACGGCGCCGAAACAACCCACCCATCACAAGATAGGTATCAACCGTGTCGGAATTGACCTCAAGGGTACGCATAAAGACTTCCATCGCCTCATCTTGCTTGTCATCTAACAGCAAGTTAAGACCCAGAAAATACTCCCGCGTTATAGGGTCTGCACCAAAATGTGTTGGTTTTTTCTTTCTTTCGGCTTTGCCGAGAAACCAACCAATGACAATGGCCAAAAAAAGCAACGTGGCTATTAAGAGTTCTTTCATTTAGGGTGCATCTTTAAGGGTTTGGCTTCTGAGCTGGTCTAATTGTTTCTTATAGTTCTCGGCATTCTTCACCGCTTTACGTAGTTCTAGGGATTGAATAAATACATAAGCAACACATAACAGAGCCCCGATAACTAGGCCGATAAAAAAACTCAACAGAATTAGCTGACCCAGCGGGAATGCATAGGGGCCTGCAAATAACATATCAATTGCTACGAGGGTGCTGTCATTCGATTTTACAAACGTTGCACCGGCGCCCCCAAATAATATCACCGCCGCCATTATTCCAAAAAACTTAAGTTTTCCCATACCACTCTTCCACATTTATTACTTATACAGTGAACTTATCAAACTTATCAAACTTAGCTAAAACCCTCTAGACATAGTTTCAAAGAAGGATTCAAATCATCAAATTGCACGCATAAAAAAAGCGGTATGCCTATGTAACATTACCGCTTCGTCATCATGCCATTTTATTAACTTTCAATTCAAGTATTACGTCATTCAAACAAAACAACTTGAGCTAGCTATGTCTTTCTCTATGCCCTTCTCTCACCCAATCTGGCTCCTGCAATAATTGGGTTTTTCTAATTTGCCATTGGAGGCATAGGCGAATCATTAACACGCTCTCTAAGCTCTTTGCCTGGCTTAAAGTGCGGTACATATTTGCCCGTTAAGTCTACAGATTGCCCTGTTTTAGGGTTACGGCCGACTCTAGGAGAACGATAATGCAAAGAGAAACTGCCAAATCCACGGATTTCTATTCTTCCGCCAGTAGCTAATGTCTGCGACATTTCTTCGATCATTGTTTTTATTGCTAATTCTACGTCTTTCTGAGAAAGCTGTTGTTGCCTTATCGAAACACGCTCAATCAACTCTGATTTAGTCAAAACTCAACCCTCTTTCGTGCTTAACCAATTGAGAACCTTGTATTTATTACAATAACCTAAGTTTCAAATATAGCAAACTATCCGGCCAAAAAGATGTAATATAGTGCAATTGTTTCATATTTATAACAAAAGCATCTAAAAACGACCCTAACCTTGTGTTTTTATTTATGTTTTCCTCATAAAAGAGCATAACAATGATCATTATTCCGGCTGAGAAAAACTTCGATTGGCAGCACGCCCCAATAGTGACGGCACTGCTTATTTTGGCAAATCTACTGATATTCTCTTTATGGCAGTCGCAAGACAGCGAAAAGCTGGAAAACATCGTCCAATATTACAAAACCAGTGACCTGCCCGCCCTGGAATACCCTATTTATCTTAGTTATTTATACCAATCCGAACAGGCTGAATTTGCCAGCCACACTGAAAAACGCTGGGACGCTGGGGATAGAGAGGGTATTTATCACAATATGGCCACAGATCTTGGCTTTATTTACATCCTCAACCAAACCGACCAAGCGTTTTGGGGGGCCGATGATTACACTCGCTGGTTAACCCAACATCAAAAAATAGAACAACAAGCTCGCAAACTTAGCTTTATTCAATTCGGCCTCTCGCCCTCCGAAGAACGACCTATCACCTATTTCACCGCACCCTTTCTGCATAGCGATTGGAGCCAGCTGATTGGCAACATGGTTTTTTTAGCCATCGCTGGCTTAGCGGTAGAGGCTGCAATTGGGTCATTTTTCTTCTTAATTACCTATGTGTTGTGTGGTTTATTGGCGGGTTTTACCTTTACTCTATTGAGCTCCAGCATCGCGGCGCCGTTAGTCGGTGCTGGCGGAGCGATATCGGGCGTGTTAGCGATGTATGGGGTGGTGTATGGGTTGCGCAACATCCGCTTTTTGCTTTTTGTTGTGGTTTATTTTCGGTTTTTCAGGGCTCCGGCGTTAATCCTATTGCCTATATGGGTTGCCATCGAATCTCTACAGCTATTTTTGCGCTCTGATTTACATTCTGATCTGCTCCCTGAATTGCTCAACACCTTTTCCGCTCATTTGGGCGGGGTTATCGCGGGTGGGGGCGTTATTTATACCTTTAAACGCTGGATGATCGCCGAAGACACTCAATCCCTAGAGTCGTCCGATGATGACACTCAGTATCGCGAAGCGCTTGATGACGCGTTTAAGCAATTGGCTGCATTTAATTTTGATAGCGCAAAGAAGAAGTTCTCTGCACTCAATCAAGAATACCCCGAGAATATAACCATCAAAATACAGTGTTATCATCTAGAGAAGTTATCGGGCAATCAAAAGGCTATTGACCGATGGGCTCTCGAGGTATTTGAACAAGGCATGCTACAAAACGTTCGCTTACAGAACGTTCACGACCTCTATTGTGATTATCGGTCTCAAACCGATGCCGTCCCTTTGCCCTACTCGCTGGATATCAAGTTGCTATTGGCCTTTATCAACCTCAACCAACTCGATACCGCAAAAAGAGTAATCAAACACCTGAATAACAGCGCAGATAAAGACATCATGTTGGTTAAAGCCTTTAATTCTCTTGCGGCGGCGCTAGAACGCAATGAGCAAACCGACGATGCCTACCGTTACCGCAATATGGCCGGCTCATTGCAAGAAACATTACAACTAACTTCCCCCTAGATCGTCCAACGGCAGGCAATGAACTTTAAGCACTTGCAGCTCTATTCAGGTATACTGCGCCGCTAGCTATTTTTAGATTTGACCCGCTTTAAGGAAGTTTTCATGTCGTTACTCCGTTTACGTGATATCACCGTGAGTTTTGGTGGTCCAGTTTTGCTCGACCGCCTCCATCTGACGATCGAAAAAGGTGATAGATTATGCCTGGTGGGACGTAACGGCTCAGGAAAATCGACGCTGTTAAAGGTGCTTACGGGGGAAATCAAGGCGGACGATGGGATAATTGAGTCCAGTGGCAGTATAAGAATCGCACGCCTGGAGCAAGACGTTCCGGACACCGGTGAAGGTTCGGTATTTCATGTTGTGGCGTCAGGGCTGGGGGATATCGCCCCACTATTGGACGAATACAATCAGGTTATTCACGATGTCACCGATGACCCCAGTGAAAAAAACCTCAACCGACTTGAAGTGGTACAACGCCAACTCGAAGCTAAAAATGGCTGGGAGCTTCAGCAACGGGTCGAAGCTACATTATCCAAACTGAGTCTTGATGGTGATATGCAATTTTCAGAGCTTTCCGGTGGGGTTAAGCGCCGCTCCTTGCTGGCAAAAGCGCTGGTACAAGAACCCGACTTGTTATTGCTTGACGAACCCACCAACCACCTGGATATAGAGTCTATTCAATGGCTGGAAGAGTTTCTTGCCAGTTATCAAGGCAGTTTGTTATTTATCAGTCATGATAGATCGTTCCTAGACAAGCTTGCCAACCGGGTTATTGACCTCGACCGAGGCAAGCTGTCTGACTGGCCCGGTAGTTACCAAAACTATCTGCGACGCAAACAAGAGCAGTTGGAAGCGGAAGACAAACAAAATGCACTCTTCGATAAAAAATTATCACAAGAAGAGGTTTGGATACGACAGGGCATTAAAGCTCGCCGCACCCGTAACGAAGGTCGCGTAAGAGCGTTAAAGGCGATGCGCCAAGAACGCTCAGATCGACGAAACTTACAAGGCAAAGCCACCTTTGTTACTCAGGTAGCCGATCGCAGCGGTCAAAAAGTCATTGATGCGGAAAACATCAGCTTTACCTATGACAACAAACCTATTGTAAAGGATCTCTCGACCCTAATATTACGCGGCGACAAGGTGGGTTTGATTGGCCCCAACGGTGTGGGAAAATCTACCCTGTTGCACTTATTGTTAGGCAAATTGGAACCACAATCAGGTAGCGTTGAATTAGGTACCAACCTGCAGGTCGCCTATTTTGATCAGCTCCGTGATCAACTGGATGAATCTCGCTCGGTACGCGACAACGTCGGCGAAGGCAGTGATTCCATCACGGTGAATGGCCAAAGCAAACATGTTATCGGTTATTTGCAAGACTTCTTATTTACCCCAGATCGAGCCAACACCCCGGTAAAAGCGCTGTCTGGTGGTGAGAAAAACCGTTTATTGCTTGCGAAGATATTYTCCAAACCTTCKAACCTGATGGTGATGGATGAACCKACCAACGACTTRGAYATYGAAACCCTGGAATTATTGGAAGARCTWGTGAYTAGCTATACCGGCACCTTGCTGCTGGTTAGTCACGATAGAACCTTTATCAACAATGTGGTTACCAGCACATTGGTATTTGAGGGTGACGGGGTCGTTAAAGACTACATTGGCAGTTATGATGATTGGATCCGCCAACGGCCCTCTGCCGCCGTTATCGACACGCAAAAAAACCCAAAAACACGTGCYCCGAAAAATACCGAGCGGGTAAAACTTAGTTTTAAGGAAACGCGAGAGTTGGAGTCACTGCCTAAAGATATCGAACGTTWTGAGACAAAAATAGAGGAAATACACGGCGTTCTTGCGGATCCGAAATTGTACCAAGAAGACCCGGGGAAAGTTAGCGCACTTCAAGAGGAGTTGGCTACGGTTGAGARAGCGCTGGAACAGGCGTTTGAGCGTTGGGAGAGYTTGGAAGAGAAACAAAATCAGGGTATGTAGGGCGAAGGTGTTTACCATTGGTCTAGATATGTATGCATTCCCACGCGGGAGCGTGGGAACGAGAATGAGTATTCGTGTCCATCATGTAGATGCGTGGCAACGAGAATTTGCGTTACTCTGGGATTGGGTGAATCGGATATGGCTTTAGGTTTCCTTCGGACTGCGCCCCTCACACCTAGCATTATCTGAATCCTGCCATATTATTTGTCCTGGTAACTGGAAAAACTGCACTTTTAGTCTAAACTGATTATAAAACAACCAGTTACAAGTCTCGTCGTTCGTTTTATTAGGAATCAGGCGTATTTTGAATAAGTCACACTGTCTTTTACTCATGCTTTTTGCTGGCGCTGCGGTCGTTGCCTCGATGCAACAGCTTTGGGTTTCGTTAGGTATATTCGCCATAATTATTATTGCCTATGCAACCCTTCACAAGGATTTACTGATCCCAGATAATACCGCTGAAGTTAATCTTGAACCTGAGTTTTTGGACCACAGCGAAACTCTCCCTCTTAAAGACGCGATGAGCGCAATGCACCAAGGCCATGCTGATATTCGCGACGATCTACACTTCTTAAAAGGAGCCATTGACGACAGTACGTCAAAACTAACCGGCAGTTTCGCTGGCATGGCCACCAATGCTAACGAAACCAACCAACTGATTAACAAAGTCATGCTACTGGTTACCGGCCACACTAAAGGGGATAAAACCCCCACTGAAGTTAATTCAGACAATACTGACGAAGCGGTAACCGTAGAAAGATTTGCTCGCGAAGTTAACGTCACATTGTCTGAATACGTCGATCTTTTGATCGGTGTTAGCGACCAAAGCATTCAAGCGGTTCACCACATAGGGGACATGGTCACTGAGCTCGAACAAATGTTCGGGCTATTAAACGAGATCAAGAATATTGCAGAGCAAACTAATTTACTGGCGTTAAATGCCGCTATTGAGGCAGCCCGCGCCGGCGATGCGGGCAGAGGGTTTGCRGTGGTTGCAGATGAAGTGCGCAACYTATCTCAGCATACAAATAATTTAAGCAACCAAATACGYGACAGAGCCGTCACCGCACAAAACACCGTCACGGAAGTAAAACGTATCGTAGGGGAARTCGCYTCGATGGATCTCAATAATGCCATTGAYGCAAAAGGTAATGTCGATACCATGCTGGCWAGCCTAGAAGAKATGAACAAGTCTATCACCCTTACCATGGACCAATTAGAAGACCTCAACCAACACACCAACAAAGATGTTAATAACGCCATAACCGCCCTCCAGTTTGGTGACGTGACTGGCCAGGTGGTTTCACAAATAACAGCTAAGCTTAATCAACTAGAGCAAATTAATACACAATGGGATGCCCTTGTTCCCGACAGCCGATATACACAACAAGCAAAAGGTACGCTTGATGAACTCAAAAAACTRGCGCAACAACGCCATGAAAACATGGTAGCAACGGCCAGTAGGTCTGACCAAAGCAGTGACGTAGATTTATTTTAAACCAATGATATTTTAGACATCATCTGAAAATCAACACGAAAATTTGGAGCAACCTTATGCCAGTAGAAAGCGCGTTATCCAGCGACAAATCAGAACTTACCATTAGCATAGCGGGTCGATTTGACTTTGAACTGGTGCAAGATTTTCGTGCCACTTATGCCGAAAAACAGAATGTTCGATATACCATCGATATGCGCGCAACCGAGCACATGGATAGCTCCGCATTAGGCATGTTACTCAACATGCGAAAAACCCTCGGCGAAAGCACAAAAATATCCATTGTCAATTGCCGCCCTCAGATCAAAAAAATACTGACTATTTCTCGCTTCGACAAGAAATTCAACATTGAATAATTAGGCCCTGTTTTTATGAAAATATTGGTAGTTGATGATACTGAAGCTAATCGCAAACTGCTGTCATGGATCCTTGAGGATGACGGGCATACGGTAGTTGAAGCCCGAAATGGGCAAGAAGGGGTTGAGCTATTCCAGTCAGAGTCACCTGACCTAGTATTAATGGATGTAATGATGCCGGTAATGGATGGTTTTGATGCCACCAAGGCCATCCGAAAAATACTGGGAGATACCCATGTCCCGATTATTTTCCTAACGGCCTTATCAGATGATTCATCATTAACGAAATGCCTATCCGTTGGTGGGGATGATTTCCTCAGCAAACCCATCAATGAACAAGTGTTGCAAGCAAAAATCAAGGCGCATACACGCATTCGTGATCTTAGTGAAGAACTCAACAAGCAAAAAGTTGAGTTGGAAAAACTGAATGCATTAACTGAGCGCGAGCATGAAATTGCAAAATCCGTCTTCGAGAGCGCCATGAGCGCCAGCCTCCAGGATTGCGCCAACACTCGGCATTATATATCCCCGGCTACCACCTTTAATGGCGATATACTACTATCCGCCCCTTCGCCTTCTGGAGGCTTGTACGTATTATTGGCAGATTTTACTGGGCACGGCTTACCGGCAGCAATTGGGACTATACCGTTATCACAAACATTTTACGATTGTACCATCATCGGAGATTCCGTTAGTGACATTGCCCGTAAACTCAACAAAGCGTTAGAAGAATTTCTACCCGATTTTATGTTTGCTGCAGCGGCAATATTAGAGATGAATATAGACGGTACTCGAGTCACCTTTTGGGCTGGTGGTTTACCGGATATCATCATCACTGATGCAGAAGGCAAATTAAAAGAAACGGTTACATCTATGCATATGCCTCTTGGTGTTCTGGAAGATGTGGATTTTGAGCGCGAGGTGATGATCAGGCATCCAGAACCCGGGGATCGATTTTATGTCTATACCGACGGAATCACCGAATCTGAAAATATTGGCGGTGATATGTTCGGTGACGAGCGTATGCAAGACATGTTTGATGGCTCCCATAAAGATCCATTTACCAAACTGTTATATGATATCAAAACCTTTCGAGGCAACTTGCCACAAAATGATGATATCACCATCATCGAACTCTGCTGCACCTCCGTCAAATTGGAATCGGAAGACAATTTTCTTGATCGTCCAAAAGGCACATTGCCATGGTCAATCAATATGGATCTGGACGCCAACACACTTATTGGCCCCTCCCCCGTGGCACAAGTCATCGATATGATGGGCGCCTCACCGGGAGTATCAGAACACAAAGATTATTTACACACCATCATGTCTGAGTTGTTTTCTAATGCGCTGGAACACGGCGTATTAGGCCTGTCCTCAGAACTAAAAATGACGGAAGATGGCTACCTAGATTACTATCAACAACGAGAAGAACGCTTATCTGCACTCGACAGTGGTAAAATAACCATTAATGTAGAATTCATCGCAGACAATGAATATGGCAAATTAAAAATTCATTTTAACGACTCGGGAAAAGGCTTTGACGTTAGCAACACCCGGACGTCTGACGACAACGATTCCTTTGGCCGCGGTGTCGACCTTATCAAGACGCTATGCGACAGCATTGAATATAATGAAACTGGCACAGAGGTCACCGTAATTTATACACTTAAGTCCGACTACTAACGTTTGTCTTTATCTATCCATCCCTTTTAGCGCGTCTAATGCCACATCCCCCCAACTTACTTGCATATCTCGACAGTTCTTAACTGATCCCTTAGTATTACTGCATCTGCTTGGTATAGTTTAACTTTATGTAGTTTAGCTATGCAATTTCTTGAATTACTCCGTGCGGCAAAAAACAACCTCACAAAGGCAAACCTATGAATATCGAAAATCGCGCCATCTTTGAAGAAGAACACCACATATTTCGCGACAGCTTTCGACGCTTCTGTGATGAAGAGGTCGCTCCCTACACGGAAGACTGGGTTGAAGACGGCATCGTATCCCGTGATGCTTGGCTTAAAGCCGGTAAAAATGGCTTTCTTGCTCCCTTTGTAGACGAGGCCTACGGTGGTTTAGGCCTCAAAGATTTTCGATACTCCCTTATCATGATCGAAGAACTTTCCCTGATTGGCGAAACCGGTTTTGCCATCGGTCTACATAACGACGTCATTGCCCCCTATTTGGATTCATACGCAAACGAAGAACAAAAAAAACGTTGGTTACCCAAAGTCTGTTCCGGTGAGGCTATCCTTGCCATTGCCATGACCGAGCCAGACGCAGGCAGCGACCTACAAGCCATTAAGACCCGCCTTGAAGACAAGGGGGATCACTACTTACTAAACGGTTCAAAGATCTACATCTCAAATGGAATTCTCGCGGACATCGTTATTGTCGCCGCCAAAATTGACGAGAGTATCAACCTTATCGTAATAGAGCGTGACATGCCTGGATTCAGCCGTGGCCGCAATCTAAAGAAAATGGGGTTAAAATCCCAAGATACCGCCGAACTATTTTTCGAAGACGTCAAGGTGCCTAAAGAAAACTTGCTAGGAGAGCCCGGACAAGGTTTTGTCTATCTCATGGAAAAACTTGCCCAGGAACGATTAGTCTGCGCAGTGGGCGCAATGGGTGGCTGCCACTTTGCCTTTGAGGAAACACTGGATTTTGTCAAAGAGCGCAAAGCCTTCGGCACCACCATTGGCAAATTCCAAAATACCCGCTTTAAGATGGCGGAGATGCACACAGAAATCATGATAGGCCAAACCTTTCTTGACTCCCTAGTGACTAAATTGAACCAAGGCACATTAACCGCTGACGATGCGGCCGCTGCAAAATGGTGGTGCACCGACTTACAAAATCGTGTTGTTGATCAATGTGTACAGTTCCACGGCGGGGCAGGTTACATGTGGGAGTACCCTATTGCACGCGCTTACGTGGACGCCAGGATTACGCCTATATTTGCCGGCACCAATGAAATAATGAAAGAAATCATTGGTAAAGGGCTTGGACTATAACCTAATAAGCTATCAAGGAAATTGGCAGGACATAAAACTTAAGGGGTTATGATGGATCGCGACCCCTGTAATATATGCGTAAATCAACAACGCCAGGACAAAAGCAGCCACCCGAATGGACTTAGTTTTGCCTCAATTTAGCGCCACTAGTCCCGGCAAACGCCATATGTGCATGTTTTAACACGATATACATCACCCATCCTTTTCTGCGGCGGCCAAAACAATAGATTTCATTCACACCGATAGTATAGGAATCTATTATGCGATATAGCAATAACCCCAAACCCAGTAATAACGCTTTATCCAGGCACCCCTACTTATTAGAAATGCTGCTTTTTTAAACTACACTTTAGAATAGATGTCGCCCTAATGACCGCGATTATGCATTACGCACTTAGGAGAGTTCCACCGGTGATCACTTGTTCTATTTTTTTCCGCACCAGCGCTAACGTAGCTTTAGGCGCGTTACGGCCCTATTCGAAAGGGAGGTTATATTCGCTCGGCTTAGCAACAATGCGCAATTCCATGCGACACCTTTTCGTACTGCGCTTTCCTATACTGCGCCTTCCTATACTGCGCTTGCCCATACTGCGCCTTACCAGACTGCACTTGTCCATACTGCATTTGTCCATACTGTGCCTTTCCATGTTATCCATTAACACCAGCTGGGCAAGCCAAGCTGCTGAACCCAATTATAACGCCCTGCTAACCAACGCATACTGGTTCTCCTCAGCGGAAGAATTGAACTACGCCGGTGCCCAAAGGCGCTTTAACACAACAACAACCCAGATTAACGACCGATACCTACACCTAAAAGAAACCACGCACTATTACTGGGTCCAGCAAACAATCAGCACAAAAAACCAGACCCAAGCAAAACGCTGGCACCTGGTACTCGATCGCCAATACCCTCAATTTGATCAAGTCGACGTGTATTTAGCCACAGAATGGGGAGCGCCAGAACGCTTTCAACAAAGTGACCGCTTAACCGTGGAAGGCAGCAGCGCACCACCAAGAATGATGGCATTTGCTATCAACCTAGAACCCAATAAAATCTATAAAGTCACGCTGGTTATCAAGAGTCGCGCCCAGCAACCCATTGCGCTTGAATTAATGGAACCCGATAATTTTTATCAATCCGTAAAAAACACTGAATTTGCCTGGGGATTGTTTTATGGCATATTTATTGTGACGGCTATTTTTAACCTCTTCATTTTTTTAGCACTACGACAAAACCTCTACCTTTACTATGTTGCCCATGTTACCGCTATCGCCTTTACCCAAGCAGGCATATCAACCCATGGGGCCTACTACCTATGGGGAAGCACCAGTCAGTGGAGCCAGATATCACATGTTTTCTTTGTGGGTTTGGCGATGGTCTTTGGCGTTCTATTTGCCCGGCCATTTATCAGTTCAAAAAAACTAACCCCAACTTTAGACAAATGGCTCATCGCAATGTTACCTGTGGGTGCCTGTATATCGCTTGGCGCATTGGTCTTGCCCTATAACATTATTATCTCTCTCACCGATGTGTCGCTGGCAGTTTTGTCCGTGTTAATGATCACCGCTAGTTCAATCGCTTGGAAGTCTGGCAGAAAAACCGCCCGTTTTTTCCTTTTAGGCTGGGGAACGTTATTAGGCTGCACCCTCATTTATATTTTGACATTACGCGGTATATTCTCACCCAACATGTTTACCTTGCATGCGGCGCAATTTGGCATCATTGCAGAAATACTCATCATCACCGTTGCCATTGGTGACCGCATACAACAACATCAACAAGAGAAACGCTGGGCACTGCTAAAACAAAAAATGGCCATCGACGCACTAAAAGAGGCCGAAGCCACCCTGACCTACCGGGCCTACCACGACAAAATAACCGGGCTACCCAATAGAGACAAACTCATTGACGTCATTAACGATGAGTTAGTTGCTCAGCAACGAGGTTCTGAAAAAGTTCTCTATATTGCGCTAATAAAAATCAAACGCCTGCGAGAGATAAACCACACATTAGGYCACTATGTTGGTGAYATGGTTGCTAAAACCACCTCTCAGGCACTGAACAACCTATTACGGAAATTGCCTAAAAATACCAGCATTGCGTTTAACGAAGAAAAGCGCGAATATTTATCCGCCATCCAAGGTGTCAACCTTAGCTTTCTATTGAGCCTAGACAAAGACGAAGACGGCGCGGCCATCATTATTGAGATGTTGAACCAATTACCACAGCAATTTCAATTTGAAAGCATTTCCCTAGATATGAGTACATCATGTGGTATATGCCACGCGCCGGATCATGGGCAAGACCCCGAAACCTTATTACGCAATGCCTTCGTCGCGGTAGAAGAAGCCCAAACCCACGGGCGCTTGTATTGCATGTATGATGAATCCGTTAACCCCTACAGTGAGCGCCGATTATCCTTGATGGGGGACTTGTGCAAAGCCATTGACGGGGATCACTTAGAACTCTACTTGCATCCACAGCTTGAAACTAAATCAATGGAAATCATCAGCGCCGAAGCGTTATTACGCTGGAACCATGATCAATACGGCTTTATCCCTCCAGATGAGTTTGTCCAATTAGCAGAAAGCTCTGGGGCGATCAAACCATTAACCCGCTGGGTTATACGCAATTCATTTGCGTTATTGCGAAAATTGCATGATCAAAACTACATGATTGGCATTTCAATCAACATATCGGCCCACAATTTGGAAGAAGCCGATCTCACCGACTATCTCATCGCGCAACTTGCTCACTACTCCATAGCCCCCGAACATGTCACCCTTGAAGTAACAGAAACAGCAATGGTAATGAACCCAGAGCGTGCCCATGAAGTACTCGTGCGCTGGAACGAAATAGGCTTTGCCACCTCGATTGACGACTACGGCACCGGTTACTCCAGCCTGTCCCACCTGAAGAAATTGCCGATGAATGAGCTAAAAATTGATCGTTCATTTATCACCGACATGCAAAAAAGCGACGACGACATCATCATTGTTCAATCCACCCTGGACATCAGCCACAACATGAAAATGCGCGTGGTAGCAGAAGGCGTGGAAACCGAAGAGATTATGAACGCGCTGATTGACATGGGTTGCGATATTATCCAAGGATATTTGTTAACCCCGCCCCTTGGAATTGATAGATTTATTGAATGGATGGACACCTACAAATACCCCGTTAAGGGCCGCCAGGCACCCACATCACTCCATTCTATAGAGAACAGCCCTAACCCCCCTCTTCGGAAGGCATAAAAAAAGCCCGCATGGATAGCGGGCCAAAAGAATGCCTGACAAGAGTCAGGCGAGATAAGTCGTAATAAAACAATAAAAACACTGTGTCGGCACACAACTAATTTCGTTTTAATATATGAGGGAGATTATCAGTATAATTTAGAATAAACATACTAAACGCCGTGAAAATACAGCAGCCGCATCATCTCCAGCCGAACACCGCCACCACCCTCTGCCAAAAAAACCAAATACAACACTAAACCATTGATTTAAAATAAGATCTTACGGGCGTTCAAGATAACACTAATTGTTCCAAATTCTGTAAAAAACACCTTCAAAGCATGATTCTTGTGAAGAAATTACATTTTACGGGACTCCATCACGACATAATGAAGCGACAGTGCTATTCTAGGAACAGTTCTGGCGTAATAACCTATGACCCTAGAAAACGCAGTTGAATCACGAAAGTATATGCAAGCCCTTGGCGCGCCTAGAAAACCAATTGCTTACACATCTTTTTCGCGCTCAACTGCACTTTCTAGGATGACGGCCCAATTACGTAACTAATGGTACCGATTCGCTTCTTCTTTCATTTGCTTAACAAAATCAGCATGTTGAGCCTTTTACGATTGATCGTTAACCGGCCACCCACAAGGCAAACTCAAGTTGGCAACATATATGACACGTCGAATATCCATAGCACTCTTTATTTCTCTTTCTCTGTTAGCCACCAATGTATTCAGTGTCACGTCCGTCCCAGATAGCATCTCCGCTAATTTAACCGAAAATCTACTAACACCGACTCGAGCCCAGGTTAAAACCAGCTTAAGCATCGTCACTCGCCTCGAAAAAACCCATTACAATCATATCTATTTGGATAACGCGTTATCTTCTCAAATATATGATCGATACATTAAAGACCTCGACGGTAACCGCAGTTATTTCTTGCAGTCCGACATCAAGGAATTTGAGGCATACCGATATGAGTTAGACAACGCGCTAAAAAGTGGCAACCTAGCACCGGCATACCATATATTTAACCGTTACCAAATCCGCTTGATTGACCGCCTCACCTTTGCGCTAGACGCCCTTAGCAACGATTTAGCATCGCTGGACTTCACCAGCAATGAAACATTCAATACCGATAGAGAAGATGCCACCTGGCCCAGCACCCCTAAAGAACTTGATATCTTATGGAATAAGCGCCTAAAGCATATGATACTTAATGAAAAGCTTTCCGGAAACGACCTAGATAAAATCAAAGAAACACTCACCAAACGCTTTACCAACCAACTTAATCGAGTCAAGCAGACCGCTAGCCAAGACGCCTTCCAGATCTATATCAATGCGCTAACCCAGACCTACGACCCCCACACACAGTACTTTTCTCCCCGGGTGTCTGAAAACTTTAATATCAACATGAGCCTACAATTACAGGGGATTGGTGCGGTACTGCAAGCCGAAGATGAATACACCAAAATTGTTCGATTAGTAACCGGCGGACCAGCAGACAAATCCAATCAGCTTCACCCTGCCGATAGAATTATTGGGGTAGCACAAGGAGACGGGGAACTACATGATGTCGTTGGCTGGCGGCTAGATGACGTGGTATCGCGCATAAGAGGAAAAAAAGGCAGCGTGGTACGCCTAAAAATCATCCCTGCCAATGCGGCAAATGATAGCGAAACCAAAATCGTCAGTATCACGCGTGATACCGTTAAGCTCGAAGACCGAGCAGCCCAATCAACCATTCTTGAAATCAACTACGATGGCAAACCAAAAAAATTAGGCGTTATCAACATCCCCACTTTTTATGCCGATTTTCAGGCCATGCAAAACGGTGACCCCAATTACAAATCCACCACTCGTGATGTAACACGCCTAATACAGCAGCTTAAAAAACAGCAGGTTGACGGCATTATCATTGATTTACGCAACAATGGTGGTGGATCGCTAAACGAAGCGAACTCGTTAGTCGGTCTATTTATTGACTCCGGTCCAACCGTTCAAGTCAAACACTCTAATGGCACGATTGAACCCTGGAAAGACACCGACGATCTAATAATCTATGACGGTCCATTGGCCGTTGTTATCAACCGATTGAGCGCCTCAGCTTCTGAGATATTTGCCGGTGCAATTCAAGACTATAGCCGGGGGCTGATACTTGGCGGACGCAGCTTCGGCAAAGGCACGGTACAATCGCTTCAATCCCTTCGCCCCATCGAAGACGGCCAGCTAAAGGTCACTTCCGCAAAGTTTTATCGCATCTCCGGCGAAAGCAACCAACACAAGGGCATTATTCCCGACATTTTATTTCCCAGCACGTTTAATCTAGAGAAAATTGGTGAAAGCGCCCTAGCCAACGCACTACCATCGGATAACATCCGCCCCGCTCGCTTTAAACCTTGGAAGAGTTTTGATCAGTATCTAAATTATCTAACTGCCGCGCATCATGAACGTATCGAAAAAAACCCTGACTTTGTTTTTACTAATGAACAAATCGATAGCCTTACTGAAGCTCGGAAAAAAACCATCGTGTCACTTAACGAGAAGACRCGAATAAAAGAGCAAGATACTGCCAAAGCTCGCCGTTTAGCCATGGAAAATAAGAAGCGTATTGCCAAAGGAAAAGAACCTTATAAAACTTTCAAGGAACTGACCACTGCGGCTGACGAAGACGACGATAAAAACCAGAARAACAAAGAACTTACCATCGACTACGTGCTCACGGAAGTAGGTCATATTTTAGAGGATCTAATTTCACTCAACCCTAAAACACAAGTTGCCGCGCAGTGATCCTAGATGGATAAATTCAGGCTCGATTCGCGCTTGCAAGCAGATACCTTTGTCATCGCCGAATCAACACTTAATCTGTTATTGCTAATGAATGACTGTCGTTACCCATGGTGYATCCTGGTTCCCAAACGACCCAACCTACAAGAAATATATGAATTGTCTGAGCAGGATCAACTAACCCTGTTAAAAGAATCATGCCTGCTCGCAAAGACGTTGATGAACCTTCAGCCATTAGACAAGATGAATATTGGCGCGCTAGGCAATGTAGTCAGCCAACTTCATGTCCACCATGTTGGCCGACGTAAAAATGACCCCGCATGGCCCGGCCCCGTATGGGGACACTCTACAGCGACGCCTTATTCTATAGACAGTAGAAAAACAATAGTTAATGCACTTGCGCAATCTGCACTTRCTGCAAGCTTTAACTTCCAAGTAGCGCAATAGCGCAGCCTATATGCCACTGCAGCAAATCTAGGGTTCCTTTTTATTTACATTCGCATAGAATGGTGACACAACGTTTTAACTGTGGAAATCACCATCTTATGATACCTAACACTCTAAAAATATCCGCTTTGGCATTGGCCTTAGCGATATCTAGCAGCTCAAGTTTTGGCGCAACACTACAAGACCTTTCCACCACACTAAAACAAGCCACTAAGAACGATCCGCAATGGGCTTCCACTGTACACGGCTACCATGCAAGCAAAGAATCCATCGGTATATTTTCTGCGGGGCTGAAACCTCAGGTATCTTTGTCTGCTGAAGTCTCGCGAGAAAACGGGTATTTAAATGGCTCAGGCGAAAACAGATACAATCAAGAGACCTACATTGCAACAGTTGTACAACCATTATTCCGCCTTGACCGATGGCATAATCACCAGAAAGGTAACGCTACAGAACAACGAATCGATGCAGGTTTCATCGCCAACCAACAAGCCTTCTATATGCGCGTGGTAAAAACCTACCTGGATGTACTCCGATCTAACGAGAACTTACAATTTAGAAACGCGGAAAAAGCCGCGATAAAGCGCCAACTCGAACAAACCGTACAGCGCTTCAACGTTGGCCTTATCGCCAATACCGATGTACAAGAAGCTAAAGCGGCCTATGACATCAGTTCCGTGCAACAGATCATCGCAGAACAGGATCTCGCATTAACATTACAAAATCTTGAAACATTAACCGGGGCCCCTATAGAAAACGTTGCGTCGTTACAAGCTAACGCACCAATAACCCCCCCATCGCCTCAAGACATCACGCAATGGGTAGAAACCGCACTCACTAACAGTCCTGTCATTGCGGTCGCCTTACACGCCAAAGATATAGCTCAGTCCGAATACAAATCAAAACGCGCGGTCCATATGCCAACACTGGATTTAATTGGTAGCTATGTAGCCAGGGACACCTCCGACGAATCGGACACTTCCCCAGGGGACCTCTCCTCTTCCAGCGTGAGTATCAAGCTAGAAATCCCCATTTATTCCGGAGGATCAATTAGCGCTGAACGCCGCCAGGCCAAACAGTTGCAACTACAAGCAGAAGATAACTACAACCTCAGAAAACGCGAAGTCATCCAAAACACAAGAAACCTGTATCGTGTGGTTAATACCGACGTCGCTCGCGTATCCGCACAAAATCAAAGCATACATTCCGCCGAAGAAGCGTTAAAAGCCACAGAAGCCGGTTATGACGCAGGCACACGGGCGATTATCGACGTGCTCACTGCGCAACAGGCGCTCTATGGCGCAAAGCGGGATTACGCCAATGCACGCTACGATTACTTCTTTGACTTTTTGCAGTTAAAACAAACGGCAGGCACCCTCAATAGTGATGATTTGGCGCACATTAACCAATGGCTAGTGCCGCAAACGGCACAGTAAGTAACAGTTAGTGATCCAGAATAAGAAACGTTGGGTGATCTACAACAAGCCAAAGCAACCAAAATGGCTAATCCGTCGAACGTAAGAAGTTTCGTCGGCGGTAGTTGATGGGTATGCGTTCACACGCGGGAGCGCGGGAATGAGAAGGCAATCCTACTAAGATGAAGTGCTTCGGCGGGAGTCATTGGGTATGCGCGCCCACGCAGGAGCGTGAGGATGAGTACAGGCCTCCAGCTAGTTGACAAATACGAGGCATAAAAAAAGGGAAGGCAGTTTGCCTTCCCTTTTTTATTACAAGTTAGCGTAAATAGCTAAAATAACTACAGCTTACTTGCTTTCCATCTGTGCTTTGATCAAGTCACCTATGGTCTTCGGTGCATCTGCTTCTTGTGCAGCTACGGTCTTCATCGCTTCCTTCTCATCAACGGCATCTTTCGCCTTGATTGAAAGGTTAATTGCGCGATTCTTACGATCAACGTTAACAATGCGAGCTTCAACTTCATCACCTTCTTTTAGGTGCTTAGTTGCATCTTCAACACGGTCACGACTAATCTCAGAAGCCTTCAATGTAGCTTCAACGCCTTCCGCTAGAACAACAACTGCGCCTTTCGCGTCAACAGAAAGAATCTTACCCTTAACAAGTGTGCCTTTATCGTTGTCTTGTACGTATTCAGCAAATGGATCGCTATCTAACTGCTTAATACCAAGAGAGATACGCTCACGCTCTGGATCTACAGAAAGGATAACTGTGTCGATCTCGTCGCCCTTCTTGTATTCACGTACTGCTTCTTCTCCAGCAACGTCCCAAGAGATATCAGACAAGTGAACAAGACCATCAATTCCACCATCAAGACCGATGAAGATACCAAAATCAGTGATAGATTTAATCTTACCGCTAACCTTGTCATTCTTATCGAACTTAGTACCGAACTCTTCCCATGGGTTAGGCTTACACTGCTTAACACCTAGAGAAATACGACGACGCTCTTCATCAATATCCAAGATAACGACTTCAAGCTCTTCACCGATAGAAACAACTTTTGATGGGTGAATGTTCTTGTTAGTCCAATCCATTTCAGAAACGTGAACAAGACCTTCAACGCCTTCTTCAATTTCTGCAAAACAACCGTAATCCGTTAAGTTAGTAACACGCGCAGTTACACGGCTACCTTCAGGATAACGCTTAGTTAATGCTACCCATGGATCTTCACCCAATTGCTTGAGTCCTAGAGATACACGGTTACGCTCACGATCAAACTTCAATACTTTAACGTTGATTTCATCACCAACGTTGACGATTTCGCCTGGGTGCTTAATACGCTTCCAAGCCATATCAGTAATATGCAACAAGCCATCAATTCCGCCAAGGTCAACAAAGGCGCCGTAGTCAGTAAGGTTCTTAACGATACCTTTAACTTCCATACCTTCTTGAAGATTAGATAACAACTGCTCACGTTCAGCACTGTTTTCTGCTTCTAGAACCGCTCGACGAGATACAACCACGTTATTACGCTTCGCATCTAACTTGATAACTTTAAAATCTAATTCTTTACCTTCAAGGTGAGTAGTATCACGAACAGGACGAATATCTACCAAAGAACCAGGCAAGAAGGCTCGAACTGTCTCAACATCAACAGTGAATCCACCCTTAACCTTACCGTTAATAACACCCTTAACAATTTCTTGATCGTCAAATGCCGCTTCAAGACGCTTCCAGGCTTCAGCACGCTTAGCTTTTTCACGAGAAAGACGGGTTTCACCCCAGCCATCTTCAATCGCTTCTAGTGCTACATCAACTTCATCGCCTACAGCAACTTCCAATACGCCTTCTAGGCCAAGAAATTGTACGCGAGGAATAACACCTTCAGATTTAAGACCAGCGTGTACGGTAACCCAATCATCATCGATAGAGACTACTAAGCCTTTAACGATGGAACCAGGAGTCATATCAAGTTCTTTTAGACTTTCTTCAAAGAGTTCGGCAAAGCTTTCGCTCATGTTAATACCTGTCAGTTATCGGCTTCCTTTATGGCACTTCATTGGCCGTTAAAGGTTGCCCATTACACCGCATACCATCAGCATCATGCGGGGTTGTTGATATTGGCTTGAACAGTCCTGCTGATGAGCACTAAATGCCCGA
>NVVG01000043.1 GCA_002402125.1 Moraxellaceae bacterium | reverse complement strand
TTTAGTGTGGATTTTTAATCCAAACATTTAAACGATTGTAGCGCTTTGTCACTTTTGGCTCTTGTGAAAAGGACCAAAAGTTTATATTTTGTGATCATTAGATGGGTGGGTAGAGGCTTAAAGCTGATCAAATATTTCAGTAATTTCGCTATTTGTTATATAATCTGTCGTCATTTTTACAAATATTATTCCAATTTAGTTGTTAAACATCCCTGTTGAGGGGTAAGTGTATGAAATTTATGGATTTATCTTCCATGGGCAGTAAATCAATGCCTGACGTGGCCAGCGTTGCCCAGCCTAAAGCGGCCGGTGTGCTTGATTGGGTTGGCATGAGCGAAATAGAAGTGCCATTGCAAATAGTCACCCGCAATGGCGGAATTACTCACGCCGTTGCGAAAGTGCAAGCGTATGTCAATCTGGTGAATCCAGAAGCAAAAGGCATTCATATGTCTCGCCTATACCTGTTGCTGGATGAATTGTGCCATCAGCCGTTAACGGTGGTCTCGCTAAAAGAGGTGCTAGGACGATTTTTAGAATCTCACAAAGGCTTGAGTGATCAGGCTTATCTGGATTTTCGATTTGAATTTTTGGCGCGTCGCCCGGCCTTAAAAAGTGAATTTAGTGGCTGGAAGGCCTATCCTTCGCGCATAATCGCTACTCAAAAGAATGGCGAGACCGAGCTGGAATTGCGTTGTGAAATTCCTTATTCGTCAACTTGCCCCTGTTCTGCTGCGCTGGCTCGACAGTTAATTCAGCAGCAATTTCACGCTGACTTTGGTGAGGGTGGTAAGGTTTCTGCTGAAGAAGTGTATGGTTGGTTGGGGACGGAGCAGGGCATCGTTGCGACGCCTCATAGTCAGCGTAGTGTTGCCGAAATCAAAGTGAAGCTAGATGCGCAGGTTGAAAATTTTGAATTAGAAGAGATTATTGACGCAGTAGAAGGCAGCTTAAAAACTCCCGTGCAAACGGCAGTTAAGCGTGAAGATGAGCAGGAGTTTGCCCGTTTAAACGGTCAGAACTTAATGTTCTGTGAAGATGCGGCACGGAGAATTCAGCTAACACTCAATGACGCGCATTATCCTGATTTTTGGGTGCGAGTAAATCATTTGGAAAGTTTGCACGCACACAATGCGGTAAGCATCGTGACTAAGGGTGTTCAGGGAGGGTATTTGCCACAACCCTGATGAGAGGTAAGATTTCTGCCCAAAAAGGCGATGCTACTTTTGATGTGGCATCGCCTTTTTTGTGCATGGTTTTTGTGCATGATTTTTGGGCTTGGCTTTGGGATTAACTTCGAGTCCAGCGAGTGCCATCTTTTGAGTCTTCCAAGGTGACGCCTTGTTCTTTTAGCTCATCGCGAATTTCATCGGAGCGGGCAAAATCTTTATCTTTTCTTGCCTGTAATCTTTCTTCAATCAAAGCCTCGATCTGTTCTGCGCCGAGCCCGTCACTAGCGTTGCTGCTAGCCGGTTGCCATCTAAACCATTCATCTGCATTTAGAGTAAGTAAACCTAAATAACTGGCAGCCCTACGTAACGCTTTTTGGAATAATAGCTTTTCCTCGCCTTCTGTTTTGTTTGCATCTCCAGCCAGTGCGTGTAAAACGGATAATGCTTGCGGTGTCGCAAGGTCATCTTTGATGAATTGTTCGACGGCATCGATTTTTGCATGTTCGATATCGTTGGCATCAATAGGTGCGCCACGCAATGCACCGTACAGACGATCAAGGCTGGCTTTGGCTTGCAATAAGGTTTCTTCAGACCAGTCTAGGGGGGACCGATAATGTGCGGTAAGCAAGGCAAAGCGAAGTACCTCGCCGGGAAATTTATCGAGTAATTCGCGAACGGTAAAAAAGTTACCGACGGACTTTGCCATTTTCTCACCGTTCATGGTGATGTAACCGTTGTGCATCCAGTAGTTGACGAAATTCTCGCTACCGTTGTCGTGACAGCAGGTGCCTTGGGCAATTTCATTTTCATGGTGGGGAAAAATTAAATCTTGTCCGCCGCAATGAATGTCGATGGTTTTACCTAGGTGTTTGTTGATCATCGCTGAACATTCAATGTGCCAGCCAGGTCGGCCACGGCCCCAAGGGCTGTCCCAACCGGGTAAATCATCGGTTGACGGCTTCCATAATATAAAGTCACCAGCATCTTTTTTGTAAGATTCGACTTCGACACGTTTACCGGCAATCATTTCATCCAAGTTACGCTTGGACAGTTTGCCGTAGTTTGCATCGGTGGATACTTGGAATAATACGTTGCCTGCGGACTCGTATGCATGGCCTTTGTTGATGAGTGTTTGTATCATCTCAATCATGGCGTCAATATTGTCGGTGGCGCGCGGTTCTAAGTCTGGTGCTAATGTATTGAGTTGCGCCATGTCTGCATGGAAGGCATCGACAAAGCGCGAACTTAATACTTTAATGCTTTCGTTGTTTTCTGCGGCGGCTTTATTGATTTTGTCATCGACGTCAGTTAAGTTGCGAGCGTATTTGACGTTGGGGTAATTGCGTTTTAATAATCGATACAGCACATCAAATATGACCACAGGACGTGCATTGCCAATATGTACGTAGTTGTAAACCGTTGGCCCGCAGACATACATGGTGACTTGGCTTGGGTCGATGGGGGTGAAGTCATCTTTGTGTTGGGTAAGCGTATTATAGAGTTTTATAGTCATGGTGATCTATTGATTGTGGAGAAAGAATAGTTAGGTCGAAAATAAAAAAGGCCGTGAGGCCTTTTTTATTGCAGGRTTACACTGGGATTTTCGTGGCKGYARCCAGTTGGGCGATAGCCTCGGTTATGTCGGTGACAGTGTTGGCCTTGCTACCTAGTTGGCGAATCGCCACCTGTTTTTCTGTGGCCTCGTTATTGCCAACCACCCAAATCTGAGGGATTTTGGCGTTACTGTGTTCGCGCACCTTGCGACCAATTTTTTCATTACGCAAGTCGAGTTCGGCGCGAATACCGGCTGCTTGTAATTGTTTCTGTACCTCTTCCGCCCAGGGGTTGGCCCCTTCGGTGATGGTGGCAATCACCACTGGTGTTGGTGTCAACCAAAGCGGTAGGTGTCCCGCGGTGCTTTCAATCAACATGCCTAAGAAACGCTCCAGCGAGCCTAATACTGCACGGTGCAACATAACCGGCCGGTGTCGTTCGCCGTCGGCGCCAATATATTCGGCGTCTAAGCGCTCCGGCAAGACAAAGTCGACTTGTAGTGTGCCGCATTGCCAGTCGCGGCCAATGGCATCCCGTAAGGTGAATTCTAATTTGGGGCCGTAGAAGGCGCCTTCGCCAGGGTTCATTTCATACTCTAAACCGGCTAGCTCAACGGCTGCTTTTAATGCGCCTTCTGCTTTGTCCCAGGTCTCATCGCTGCCTGCACGGTTGTCTGGGCGGTCGGAGAATTTTACTAATATATCTTCAAAACCAAAGTCCTTATACACTTCGATAAGAAACTCGATAAAATCTTTGGTTTCTTTGTTGATCTGTTCTTCGGTGCAAAATATGTGTGCGTCATCTTGACCAAATGAGCGTGCACGCATCAAGCCATGCAGCGCGCCATGGGCTTCGTTGCGGTGCAGCATGCTGAATTCGGCCAAGCGTAACGGCAGGTCGCGGTAGCTTTTTAACCCCTGTTTAAATATCTGGACGTGGCCTGGGCAGTTCATCGGTTTGATCGCCATCTCTCCATGATCGGTGCAACAGGTGAACATGTCGTCGGCATATTTGTCCCAGTGACCCGACTGTTCCCACAATTTACGGTCCATCATTTGTGGTGTGCAGACTTCGTCGTATCCCACTCGTTCCATTTTATCGCCAATATACTGCTGTAGTTTCTTGCGCAAGCGCCAACCCTTGGGGTGCCAGAACATGCTGCCAACCGCTTCGGCTTGCATATGGAATAATTCCATTTCCTTGCCGAGTTTGCGGTGATCACGCTTTTCAGCTTCTTCTAGCTGGTGAAGATAGGCTTTGAGTTCTTTTTTGTCACGCCAGGCGGTGCCATAGATGCGCTGCAGCTGTGGGTTGTTGGCATCGCCGCGCCAGTAAGCGCCGGCAAGTTTCATCACTTTAAAAAACTTGCCTACTTTACTGGTAGTCGGTAAATGCGGGCCACGACATAAGTCGATAAAATCACCTTGGCGATACAAGGTGATGGTTTCGCTTTCTGGTAGATCTCGAATTAGCTCGGCTTTAAAGGTTTCACCTTTTTCTTCAAAGAATGCGATGGCATCATTGCGATCCCAGACTTCGCGGATGATGTCATCGGCGCGATCCACGATGGTCATCATGTGTTTTTCGATTTTTTCTAGGTCTTCTGGAGTGAAAGACTCTTCACGGAAAAAATCATAATAGAAGCCGTTCTCAATGGCGGGCCCAATGGTGACCTGAGTTTCTGGATAGAGTTCTTTCACCGCTTGCGCCATCACGTGTGCCGCATCATGGCGAATAAGCTCTAATGCTTCAGGCTGGTTGCGCGTAATGATTCTTACGCTGGTGTTTTGCTCCAATGTTGTGCTTAAATCCAGCATCTCGTCATCGATAGAGATAGCAACGGCCTGTTTGGCCAGGCCGGGGCCAATATCGGCGGCTAACTCTAGGCCGGTAATGGGTTTTTCAAAGCTTCGAACGCTGCCATCTGGCAGGGTAATTTCAATGGGCATGGTGCTTCCTGAATAATGTCAGATCAAGAGTGAGTAGAGCGGGGCTTTAATGGTGGTAATATAGAAGGCCCGGCGAACACGAAATTTTATAACAGAATGGATGTGAGCTAAAGGGATAAATTTAACCACTGTAAGCAGGTGTTTAGGCTTCGCCAATGGCGCCTTTAAAAACCCCTTCATAGGCAAAAACAGTTACCTCACTTGCGGGTTGTTGTTGCTTTATCTCGTTGGTAATATGGGCCGCAAGGTATTCGACGGTGGAATCGGTTGGGATCAAATAACATTTCTCACTGGGAAGTGATAGTTCAAAGCGTCCCTGGGGAGCCTCATAGGCAAAATGCGTATAGTTGCTAAGGGTTGAGGTGCCGATCACATCTTCTTCTGTGCCAATATAGATGTCTTGCCAGCGTTGGGCCCAGGATGCCTCTAGGGCCGAGTCTCGAGATCCGTTAATCATTATTTCAATGCGTGAGCGATGGCCGTGAGCGATGCGCTGGCAATTGCCATCGTGCTTTTTTAAGCCGTGGCTGTAATGGTAAAAGTCGCCGTCAATTTCCTCCGCACGTAGGGTGATTTGGATATCGGTTACATTGGGAGGAAGCAGCTGTTTTAGCTTGCTCTGCATCAGCAGTGCGATGTTATCCGTAGTTATTTCGTCGCAGGGTAAAAGTTCGGCGGCAGAAGGGGGGGATAAATGGCGATAATCCTTGCCAGCATTATCTTGCCAATGAATGGTTAGTCCGCCTTCGTCAATGGATGAAGTGAGCTGTTTGAGGTCTTTTGGTACCAGTAGTCGATGATCGTAAAGTTCATCAATCGCCTGTTTAATCTGTTTTTTTACGTGACCAAAGTCAAACACCATGCCTTGATGGTCTAGGTCTCCGTGCAGGATGACGTCCACTATCCAGCTTTCTCCTACGATGCCCCGGTCGGCATCTACATAAGAAAAGTCCATAACGGTGAGGTGTTTTACAAATAGCGCTGGCATAATAGGGATAACCTATACAGTGAAGTAACCTTGGTTTAGATTATATGATACCGTGATTGGGCGCATGTTGCATTCGTTGGCTTATAGCGATGTGTCTGGATGTTGTTAATTTCTAGGTAATATGAGGTTAGGAGATATGACGTTAGAGATCGCTGAATTGGGCAATCCGATACTAAGCCAGCATGCGGCAAAGGTCAGGGTGTTTGCTGGGGCAGAACTGGCTGCCACGACACAGCAGATGATGTTGATGATGACGGAGCTTAATGGGGTTGGCATTGCCGCTCCACAGCTCTCAATTTCTCAGCAAATTGTCATTATTGCTTCGCGGCCAAATCAACGCTATCCCGATGCGCCTCTAATGGAGCCGCTTGTGATGGTGAACCCAGAGATACTAGATCAATCCAGTGAAACCAAGAAAGGCTGGGAAGGCTGTTTGAGTGTGCCGGGTATTCGTGGGTATGTGGCGCGTTCCATTGGGGTGGAGGTGGGCTATATGGATATTGAGGGCCATAGTCATCAACTTGTCCTGGATGAATTCCCTGCACGAATATTCTTGCATGAGTACGACCATCTAATTGGCTTGACGTTTCTGGATCGAGTCGATAGCACGGCAGATCTAGCGTCAGAGAAAGAGCTGGCTGCGAGGTTAGCCTGACCGCTTCACCGGACTTCTATACGGAGGTCTGTAATTTCTTCAGAAATTCTTGGCGTTCATTTTTATTGGGTATATTGCTGGCAGCCATCGTGTGGAATTCTGCGAGAGTGGCCGATTTTTTAGCATCCCTCTTGGCGAGGCGTCCGGCAAGTGGCCCAACGTAAAAAACCAGGGCATCGGTTACCAATTTGATGTCGTCAGAAGAAATGACTTTTACTTGTGATGCTGTTGTTTTTTGTGCAGTTGAACTCGTTGAGTCGGCGTGATCCAATTCGAAAATACGGGATATCGATGTGGCGCCTTTTGYCTTGYGCTTACCMGCTTCAGTGTTGCTGGATACTGTTTTGTAAATCCCTGATGAGGTTAGRTTTTGCATAAACTCGTTGCGCTCTTTTTCTGTGGGRATGTGGGTCGCAAGAATTTGGGATAAGTCTGCCATTGAATGGGCTTTTTTACTGGATTTTTTGACCAAATAACGAGCCATAGGTCCAACATATTTGGCAAGCGTTTGTTCTAATGAGTCTAGGGTGTCAGTGCTCCAGCTGCTGGGGGAAGTTTCTGGTTTGACTGCGGCAACGATGGTTTTTGCACTGGGGGATATATAGAAGCCGGTTTTGGCATCGGTTAATTCCATATCGTCAATGGCTTCGAGTTTTTTGATGAACTCGGCCGCCGTTTGAAAGCGAGCTTCTGGTAGTGGTTGCAGGGCGCGACGAAGAATCGGTTTAATAGAATTAATATTTTGCACCGAAAGGTGGCCTTGTACATCCAGTGATTCGATGGTTTCACTTAAAGGTGTACCCCGAATAGGGCGTCGTTGAGTGAGTAATTCGTAAAACAATACTCCCACACTATATAAATCTGTTCGTGAGTCTACCTGTAGACCCTGAAGGCCTTCTGGCGACATATAGTTGGGGGTGCCTATCATAAATCCGGTGCTAGTGAGATCCGATGTGTCCAAGCGAGCGACACCAAAATCAGATACTTTCACATTACCATTTTCCAGCAAGATGATATTTGCAGGTTTGATATCACGATGAACCACGCCTTTGCCATGAGCATGCTCGAGAGCTCGGAGGATCTGGATGGTGATGTCTGTAGCTACCGCAAGCGAGTATTGAGAGTCACTTTGTAGTTGGGCTTTGAGCTCGATGCCTTCTACGTACTCCATGGCGATGTAGGGACGTTCGTCATGAAAACCGAAGTCAAAAACGCTGACAATATTTGGGTGTAAGCAGCGCGCAGCGGCCTTCGCCTCTTGCTGGAATCTTATTGTCAGGTCACTGCCCATCTCGCCTTCAATAAGGTGAGTATGCAGTACTTTTACGGCTACCTGCCGCTCTATTTGGGCGTCCAGCCCTTTATACACGATTCCCATTGCGCCCTTGCCAAGTACTTTTTCGATATCATACTTGGCAATGCGGGTTGGTATTTGTTGTTGCTGACTCATATGCGGGCGTTCATTCTTCGTCTATGGTTTCATCTAGCAATTTGACCGCGTTGTCTAGGCTGCGGTGCATGCGGTTAAAGGAGCGTCCCAGAGATGAGATTTCGTCATTCCCCGTAACGGTTAGCTCTGCCACTGCAAGGTTGCCCAGGCTGACTTCATCAGCTTTTTTAGACATCGCAGTGACGGGCTTCAATATGATGTAGTGAAGCATAATATTGAGCACAATGAAAAGTAGCGCAAATACCCCTACCAAACCCGCCATGAAGGTCATAAAGGTCATGTTGGCACGTTGTAACGGCAGTGACATGGGGACGGATACTATTTGAGCGCCAACGATTTCATTGAGTTTCCAGCCGAACCCGTTGTTATCCCCATAGGTGTTGATCAATGTTTCAGGAGCGTTGGCTGGGGTGCTATGACATGCTAGGCAGCCAGGATTGGTTATTTTGATGGGGCGGCTTAGGTATAATTGTCGGCCGGTTGGGGTGTCGCGTTCACCGATGAGTTCTTTTTTTGCGTCATGGTTGCGGAAATAAGAAACAATATCATTTTCCCATTGCGTGGCACGATTAGCCGGATTGGTGGGGTTAAGGGTGGCTTCTTTGTAGCTATATTCGGGGTGTTTTTCTTGTAGGCGTTTGATGTATTGGGATGCCGCGTAGGCCGGTACCGTCTGTGAAATAAACTGGCGCCGCTGCTGAACGGCTAACAACGGTTTGACTTCCTTTACGGTATAGTTACGAACCGCGATAGCGCTTTCCATCATGATTCGGGCGGATTGAAGTACTTCTTCTCGAGCGTTGTCTTTGAGTAATTTGTCGCTAAAGGCCCCTGCAATCGTTAACCCCAATGCAATGGCAACGAACAATATCAGGTTGAACTTCAATCTTAAACCCATGATATTCYCTCTTTTATGTCRAATAAATGGTRAYGCGGAGTCCYCTCTGCTCAGGCACGTTAACAAAAAGGCGGATAAAAAGAAATCTTAACCTGAGCTATCTCAAAGTAGGGCGTTGCATTTTTCCAGCGCCAGGTAAGCGGATTCGAAGCTCTCATTGACGATTGAGGCATGGTAAGGATGAGTGACAGGCCAGGACGGCCAGAATCCCAGCTCTATTTCTAGGGTGGGGTGTTTCTTCATGGAGGTAATGAGGGTTGCATATTGCGAGCTAAACCTTACAGAGGTTGGAGTATAGAGTGTCTCAATGGTGGCAATTGGCTGATTACCGATAAATACCCCTGTGTCAGCATAGCTGGTATCTATATTTGATTTTGTGTGTAGCGTTATGTGTTTGAGGCTTACTTCAAGGTAAATGGGTGTATCTCCCTGGCCATCGTGCATGGTGTTTTTTGTGCCAGTTAATAGGCATTGGGAATTTTCGGTTTGACTAAGATCGAGGGTCCATGAGCCTACTTGCATGGGTAGAGTGGAAAGGGAGACATTAATAGTAGGTACTGGAATAGTAGATGTGGGTGTTTTTGCTGGAGCTGGCGCTGGTGCCGGCGTTGATTTTTGGCTGGTGGTAGCGATTGTTTTTGACGGTTTTTGAATGACTTTTGTAATGACGGGTTTGCTTACTTGTTTAGCGGCACTTTTAACTGTCGGCTTTTTCTTGGTGATAGGTTGGGTTGTTTTTGACGGTGTTGGTTTTTTGGTCGCCTGTCTAACAGGTGTTTTTTGGGTTTTTGGTTTTGTGGGCGTGGTTTTTATTGGCGGCTTCGGCTTAGCAGTCTTTTTGGTTTTTTGGCTGGGTGGCGTTGATGTTGTTGCGGCAGGTGTTAGTTTGGTCGCGGATTTTACGGTGGGGGCGACTGCTTCTTTTAGGATCTTTGGTGCAGGTGATAGGCTTGATTTTTTTTGTGATGTTGTGCAGGCGCTAATTGCCAATAGTGTAGAAACTAAAAAGATAATTAAAGGGTAAGGTTGGTTCATAGCGATTCCTTAATAACGATGTCTATAAAGTATGGGGGTAATTCTTGCAGATTTTGTTGGATTTACAACGTATCTTTATAGGTATTCTGAGAGTGCTCTATATGCTGGTCTATAATATTGTTAGAAAGTGCCTAGGTTATAAATTGAGGGGCAGGTAAATTTCACCTATTAGGAAATCAGAAAATGGTATCTGGATCAGTTAAAAAACACGTTTTAGGGGTAAGCACAGTAAATATCATGGCTTTTCTTGCTGTTTGTGGTGCAGTTTCGCTACTGATAATTTATACCCAGTTTTCAAGTGCTAAGAATGAGTTAACAGATTCTCAGCAATTATCTCAACAGATGGAGGCTAAGGGTAAGGCGTTGGCAGCTGTTCAAGAGTCTATGCGGTTCTATATAGCTGCGCTGACGCGGAATGATAAAACGGCTATGGAAAAAGCGATGGAGCAGGCGGGRTCGTTTCWATCKGYATTGCAGCATGTTGATGAGCTGCAAGCGGGCGAGGGARTGGCGCAATTGCARAAAACTGCCGAGCGCTATCGTGARCTTTTAGGTGCGGCGACAGAGCGAATGACAACAGGCATGCCGCAGCAAGGAAGTACYCGTCGAGAAATTGAGCRGCTGGTTCAAGGGTTGGAGGTTTCATTGCAGATGGTGGGGGGGGCGCAGGGCAGCGATGATTTACAGGCAGGGTTGGTCGAAGATATTGCGTTTTATCGTCAGCTGATGCAAGTGGTTGCAGGTTTGTTGGTGTTGTTTTTGGTGTCGTTCGCGTGGTTGTTTTTTGGACGGCAAGCTAAAAAATAACGGCCGCCTGTGGCTGATGGTCCGCCGTAATGAAGGGGGGCTTAGTGGTCGCGATTCACTGCCAGATCCGCAAGTGCGATAAGAGCGTCCTTATAGGCTGAACTGGGCACTCCGGACAGGGCTTCTTTTGCCAGTTCAGATTGTTGCTGAGCTGCACGTTGTGTGTACTCTAATGCGCCGCTATTTTTCACCGCGGCCGTAATCGCTTCTAATTGCTCTAAGCCGCCATGTTTTATCGCGTGTCTGATGAGTTCTGCTTCGGCAGGAGTACCGCGTTTAATGGCTTCTATTAGCGGCAGTGTCGGTTTGCCTTCGGCAAGATCGTCACCGACATTTTTACCCATGTCTTCGGCGTTACCGGTGTAATCCAGTACGTCGTCAATTAGCTGGAATGCGCGCCCGAGGTGGTCTGCGTAGCGAGCAAAGCTATCCTCCATGTTGTCCGCTGGTTTGGCCAGTACTGCCCCGGCTTCTGCGGCTGCCTCAAACATTTTTGCGGTTTTGTAATGGATGACTTCCATGTAGCGTTCTTCGGTGGTTTCTGGGTCGCGAAGGTTAATTAGTTGCAGAACCTCACCTTCAGCAATGAGGTTGGTTGCGTCGGAAATTATTCCTAGCACTCTTAGGTTGCCCAGTGCGACCACCATTTGAAATGCGCGAGAAATAAGGAAGTCGCCCACCAACACACTGGGGGCGTTGCCCCAGACACTGTTGACAGTGGCTTTGCCTCTACGCAAGTCCGATTTGTCGACAACGTCATCATGTAGCAGTGTTGCGGTGTGGAGGAATTCAACCACAGCAGCAATATCGATGTGGGCGCGACCTTCATAACCTGCGGCTCGCGCGCTAAGCAAAGAAATAAGAGGCCGCAGTCGTTTGCCGCCACTTTGAATGATATAATTACCAACTTCTTGCACCAGCGGTACGCGAGTATGAATTTGCTGGCTGATGAGTTGGTTTACTGCTTCAAAATCATCTTCGACAACAGCAGATATTTCTTTGAAATTCATGGAGATGGCAAGCCTGCTAAGATAACAACGTATAAGTTGTTTTTGTTTGCGGGTAGAATGTGAGGCAATGCTATTGGGCGGATACTGGGGTGTCAAGCGAACTGGGCTGTTCAGTTCAATTTACCGCTGAAAGTGGCAGGGCTAGCGAGCGTTTGAGCTAGCTACTTACCAATATCTGCTTATCTTTAGTTTTGGGGTCAAAAAGGCTTGCGGCAGAGTGTTGGTTGGCGTAGAATTCGGCCCCCTGTAGCCCAGCATATTTTAGATATCTTTTGCGGCTAAGAATTTATAATGTAGGGCATATTGCCCTGCTTGAATGAAGACATTTATTGGAGTTAGCTAACATGTACGCGGTAATTAAGAGCGGCGGTAAGCAGCATCGTGTTGTTGAAGGTGAAGTGTTAAAATTAGAATTGATCGATGCAGCACCTGGCAGCGCAATTGAGTTTGATGAAGTTTTACTGGTAGCTGATGGTGGCGATGTAAAAATCGGCGCTCCTACGGTTGAAGGTAGCAAGGTTACTGCTGAGGTGGTAACTCATGGTCGTGGCGATAAGGTTAAGATCATTAAGTTTCGTCGTCGTAAGCACCATATGAAGAAAATGGGACACCGTCAGTGGTATACCCAAGTTAAAATCACGGGCATTAGCGCCTAATAAAGGAGACAGAAAATGGCTCATAAGAAAGCTGGTGGTAGTACCAATAACGGTCGCGATTCAGAATCGAATCGATTAGGCGTCAAGCTATTTGGTGGTGAACAAGCGGTTGCGGGCAACATTATTGTACGTCAGCGTGGAACTAAGTTTCACCCAGGACAAAACATGGGCATGGGCAAAGATCACACCTTGTTTGCGACTGCTGATGGCGAAGTTAGGTTTGATGTTAAAGGTCCTAAGAGCCGTAAATACGTTTCTATTGTACCTGCAGCATAATTTCTGCTTCTAGGCATTTTTCTTCGCTCTTAACGCTGTTTCAAGCGAAATAGCACTAAAAGCGAGGAACGCAAAAGGCCCTGCCGGTTATGGTGGGGCCTTTTGCGTCTATAAGGATGTAGATATTGTCTAGGGCAAATGGGTGGGTTGATTTGTTATACTGTAATGATTGTCGAGGCATGTTGATGCCAGCGCGACTATTTGAATGATTGGAGGCTAACCATGAAATTTGTAGATGAAGCGAGTATTAGAGTGCTTGCTGGTGACGGTGGTAATGGTTGTCTTAGCTTCCGTAAAGAGAAATATGTCGAGTTTGGTGGTCCAGATGGCGGCAATGGTGGCCATGGCGGCAGTGTTATTGTTCAAACGGATGTTAATGTTAATACCTTGGTCGATTTTCGTTATGAGCGCACGCGTTTAGCCAGGCGTGGAGAGAACGGCACCCGGCGTAATTGTACCGGTGCGGCGGGTGAGGATATTGTATTGAAGGTGCCTGTGGGCACGACCATCATTGACGAAGATACCGATGAGGTGCTTGGAGACCTGGTGCGGGCTGATCAAACCTTGGTGGTTGTTAAAGGTGGTGTTGGCGGTTTGGGTAATACCTGCTTTAAGTCCAGTACTAACCGGGCACCAAGAAAGTTTACCACTGGTAAAGAGGGAGAGCAGCGGCACTTACGTTTAGAGCTTAAAGTATTGGCGGATGTGGGCTTGTTAGGCATGCCTAACGCCGGTAAATCCACCCTTATTCGAGCGGTATCGGCGGCAAAACCTAAAGTCGCTGATTATCCGTTTACCACCTTGGTGCCTAACTTAGGGGTGGTTGACGTGGGGCGCTACCGAAGTTTTGTGATGGCGGATATTCCGGGGTTGATCGAAGGTGCCGCTGATGGCGCCGGGCTGGGGGTGCGGTTTTTAAAGCATTTGGCGCGAACCCGTTTGTTGTTACATATTGTTGATATCGCGCCATGGGATGCCAGTGACCCGGTTGAAGCGGTAGACGCTATCGCTGGCGAATTACATTTATTCAGTAAAACCCTGGCGGAACGTGAGCGTTGGTTGGTATTGAATAAACTGGATTTAATGCCAGAGGAAGAAGCAGAAAAACGCTGCCAAGAGATAGTTGACGGATTGGACTGGCAGGGGCAGGTGTATAGAATATCGGCGGTAAATGGACTGGGAACGCAAGAATTGGTTTATGATGTGATGAACCACCTTGAGGAACTTAATCTTCGAATGGAAGAGGATGAAGAGTTTGCCCAGAAAGAAAGGGATGCTCAGATGGCGCTAGAAGAAGAGGCGCGACTTAAGATGAAAGAATTGGTTGAACGTCGCAAGCTTCAAAAGCAAGGCTTGGCGGACGATTTAGATGATGACGACTTCGATGACGATGACGATCATGATGTCGATGTTGTGGTTGCGCCGTATTGATGTCGTAGTTTTTGTGCAATAGAACTTTGAAGCTAGCGTAAGTGTAGAGTTTGGAATGGTATTTCAGAAATATCTGAGGCAAGGATGCCGAAGTAAGTCTACATGGATGTATTTGCGGCGTTTTCTGAAATGCCATTCCAAATTCTGCACGCTCCTGATGTATCGCAGAGATTGTCACGGGTTGTTTTGATAATTATCATTTAGTTTTGAGGCCTTAGTAAAAGGTTATGAGTAATAGTCAGTCATTAAAAGAGCGTTCTCAGATTCCCGCTACCCGTCGCTGGGTAGTAAAGGTTGGCAGTGCGCTGCTCACAGCAGACGGCAAAGGCATCGATAGGCGTGCCATCGCTGGCTGGGTCAAACAGATTGCCGTACTCAAGGCGTTAGGTGTTGAGGTGGTTTTGGTATCCTCTGGAGCCATTGCCGAAGGTATGAGCCGTCTAGGCTGGTCAAAGCGCCCGTCTTCGATTCATGAATTGCAAGCTGCGGCCGCGGTAGGGCAGATGGGGTTGGTACAGACCTGGGAATCCTGTTTTAGCGAGCACGGATTACATACTGCGCAGGTATTGTTAACCCATGATGATTTGTCTGATCGTAAGCGTTATCTGAATAGCCGCAGCGCGTTGCTCTCGCTGTTGGATCTAGGTGTCGTGCCTGTTGTGAATGAAAACGATACGGTGGTAACCGATGAAATTCGCTTTGGTGATAATGATACCTTGGGGGCGTTAGTCACCAATTTAGTAGAGGCCGAAGTGTTGGTGATACTGACGGACCAAAAAGGGATGTTTGATTGTGATCCACGCAGCAACCCTGATGCAAAACTAATATCGCAGGCGCGGGCTTTTGATGCGACCTTGGCAGGTATGGCAACCAGCGTAGCGGGAGGTCTTGGTCGAGGTGGTATGACTACAAAGGTCAACGCAGCGCAGTTAGCGGCAAGGTCGGGGGCGGCCACCGTTATCGTTGGTGGTCGTGAAGAGCAGGTGTTAGAGCGTGTGTTTGCGGCTGAAGACATAGGAACCCTGTTGGTGGCGGATAAAGCACTGTTTGCCGCACGAAAACAGTGGTTGGCTGGACATCTACAGATGCGCGGTGAGCTGGTGTTAGATGCTGGGGCGGCAAAGGCGCTGAGGCAAGGCAATGTAAGTTTGTTGCCTGTCGGGGTGCGTAAAATCACTGGTACCTTCTCTCGTGGTGAGATGGTGCTGTGTGTTGACCCTGAAGGCGAGAAGGTTGCTTGCGGTTTGGTGAATTATAGCGCTACGGAGTCTGAGAAAATCATGGGTGTTGCTAGCGCAGGCATCGAGGCTGCTCTAGGTTATGTGGATGAGGTCGAATTGATTCATCGTGATAACATGGTGGTATACTGAKTTTTKYCTGGCTAGTCGCTGCMYTCGACAGGCGTCTTTGRAATRTTTATGCCATATCATTCGCCGCATTTCTTCTCACCGCGTCTTTTAGAATGTTCTTTCTTACCGGTTTTGTGAGAAAGTCATCCATGCCGGCGGCAAAACATAGCTGTTTATCTTCATCCAGCACGTTGGCAGTTAACGCTACAATAGGAATGTGCCGACCTTTCTTCTCGTGGTTGCGGATAATTTTAGTCGCTTCTACCCCGTCAAGGTTTGGCATGTGCATGTCCATAAATATAAAGTTAAAACCGCCTGTTTTAAACATGCTGACGCCTTCGTTGCCGTCGTTTGCTATCTCAACCCGGTGACCTAGAATCTCCAGCATCTTTTTAACAACCTTTTGGTTAACAATGTTGTCTTCGACCAAAAGAATGTGAAGGTGAGAGTCGGGTCGGTCTACTTCGGTTTGTGTGGTTGGTTCCGCTGTGTGTGTTAGATTTATTGATGGCTTGTTTTTTAATGGGGGGGAGGTGTTTTCCTTTTGCTGTTCTTGTTTGTCGAAGGTAATCGTAAACCAAAAGACAGAGCCAACACCTTTCTCACTGCTAAACCCCATCTCTCCACCCATAAGTTCTACTAGGCGTTTGCATATCGATAAGCCCAGTCCGTTGCCACCATGTTTGCGCGTTGTTGACATGTCTTCTTGGGTGAATGACTGGCATAAGGTGTCGGYTTTTTCGTGGTCAATCCCTGATCCGGTGTCTTGGACTTCGAATCGAAGTTTTTCAGTGTKGTGGTGGTCTTCAACCAGTGTTACATGGGCTGTTATGGCCCCCTGTGTGGTAAACTTAATTGCGTTTTCAATGAGGTCGTTCAATATTTGGCGGACTCTCTTGGGGTCGCCTTTAATCAAGGGGTTGACTGCGTAGCTAACATGCATGCTTAGATCGATGTTTTCTGCGCGTATTTTTTTTGCAGCTTGAATAATAACGTTTTGAACCACATCGTTGATGTTAAACTCAATGTTATCAAGCCGCATTTTTCCGGCATTGATTGCGGAGAAATCGAGGAGTTTATCGATGGTGCTCATCAGGTCTTCTCCAGAAAGCTTGATCGACTCGATGTGATCTCTTTCTTCTCCTATGAGATTGCCTTCTAATAGTATCTCTGTCATTCCTATGATGCCGTTCATTGGAGTGCGTATTTCGTGGCTCATGTTGGCCAAGAATGTGCTTTTTGCTTTAAGAGCTGACTCCGCTATTTCTTTTGCTTTAGTTGAATTCTCCACCTCTGCGGTGATTTCTTTATTCCTATATTCGATCTCCCCCAGCATATAGTTGAAGATGTCGGTAAGAAAACCCAGCTCATCCGAATTGTACTTTTTAGCTCGTACGTCATATCTTTTTTGGCTTGAAACAATAGCGGATGTTTGTGTGAGTTCAATGATTGGTTTTAATAAAAAACGCTGTAAGCAGAATGATAGGAAATAGCTGACGGCAGAAAAAATCAGGAATGCTCCGGCGACAATAAAGGCAAACATAGCGTTTCTTTCATGAATAGGCTCTAGATTGGATTCAACTGAAATCGAACCAATAACTTCGTCGTCAAAAAAAATGTCATGGTTAATGATTAGCGAGTTTTCTGAAAAAATAACATCTGATTTGCTATGCTGGGGGAATGATATTTCGGTGTTAATGCCTTGTTTTAGGTAAGAGGCGACAATATGGTCGTTCTTATTGAAGAGGGCGGCTTTTGTGATGTTGCTTTTTCTTGCGAGTATTTGTAACGCTTCGTTTGCGGCAATGTTGTCATTAAGTATGATGGCCAAAGCGCTGTTGAGACCTACGATATCGGCGGTATATTTTAGTTCATCAATATAGGCCTTTTTAAACGTGTAATTGTCATAGGTGATGAGTGTTGCGCAAGCAAATAGAATAGAAATGCTGCTAACTGACCAGATGATAAGGGTTAGTTTAATCCGAATTGACGCTTTCGATAATGCCTTTCTAATAGTCATGTAGTACCCGTGTAGTACTTGCGTAGTGCCAAAATAGTGCCTGTGTGGCATTAAAGGTTGCTTTTTCATCACTAACAATCAGCACAGGTGACTACGGGCCGGATGATATTCTACGTTAAAACGACAAGCCAGTGTGGCCGCATATAGGCAGTCTTATTACTATCGTTTTATCCTAAATTTCTTTTGCGTATAAGTAAGTATAGGTTTGTGTTTTTTTGCTGTCAGAATGAATTGAGCTTAGGATATGACGATGAGTTCTAAAGGTGAGGTAGTGAGTGGGGGTGTTTTGATAGATTGCCGATGTCGTACAGGGATATTGAGGTTGGTCGGGCGGGGAGGGGTTTCTTGCGTGGATCGAACGATATGTTAGGTTCTACTCGCCTTGTTGCAGAGAGTTAAGGCGCTAAATTAAAAACACTTGATCACTTGATAACCTTGTCAATTTGAGAAAGTCGGTCCTGGTGGAGTTTGATTTCACGTTTCTTACTTATATATACGTTTAAGTGTTTCATGACCGAGATCGGCTGATCAAACCCTCTCTCCTCCATCTGCCAATTGTTTTCCATGAGTTCGAAAATGATGCCAGCGGTTTGAACACCTAAATCTGAGAAGTCCGGAAAGACAGCTAAAGTGCCCATGTTGAGTTTACTTTTGATAAGGGTTTCGACACCTACTAACACGGGTTTTTTAAATCTCGCCATAAACGGCATCCAAGATTTGATCACCAGTTTCTTAGTTAACAGGCCGCTATCGTTGCTGATCCAAATAGCGTCTAGCGATTGTCGGCCGAGTTTTTTAAGTGCTTTGCTGGTTTTCCAGGCATCTTTAGCCGCTTCATTTGAAATGCTAAGCGTTACTAATTCGATGCCTTCTGCTGCGCAGTATTGTTTGTTGATAGCGATCATATCGGCCATGTCTTCTCTGTGGAGGACGCCAACACGCTTAATGTTTTGCTTTGAAATATTCCTAAGACTAATGAGCCCGGTGACGGCGGGAACCTCATAGAGTATACCGGTAACGTTTTTGCTGTCTGCCATTACACGATCGATAAATAATGCAGCCACTGCTACTACGGGAGGAAAGGTCTCTTGTGAGTGAGAATGTTGTAACTGCTTGAATAAGTTCATTTGTTGATTGCCCATCAATACCAGAGCCTTTGGCTGATGGGTCATAATGGATAAATACATTTCTTTTACTGTGGCAGTTTTATCTATAACGAGTTCTTGGTAGGCGATTTCCCCCTCAGTTTCGTCAGCAATTCCGCTGACAATTTGCTCAAAGTGAGGGCCAGCGGGTCGAATGATCAATATGGTGTCAAGCGCATGGGCTATTGGGGTCGCAAATAATAAAATTAATGCGAACAATAGCCTTGTTCTGAGCTTGAACGGTATGTGACGTTCAAAGATGTTCATGGACTAACGCTCCATTTCTCAACACTTAAATAGTTGTTGGTAGAATTGTCAAAAGCCGCGATGCATTGTTGGATCGCTGACTTGTTTTTTTGTTCTAGCAAAACGGTAATAGGCAGACCTAAACGAATAGATGTCTTTGTGGTCTGTAGATTTAATTGGGTGGTGGACTTTAGGTCGGATAGGTCGGACTCGGAGATAAATAACGCATCAACAGCTTTAAAGTTGAGCAGCGGCAATAGATCCTCCGCTTTTCCAACGCGCTTAATAGTAACGTCACCCAATAAAGTCTTGGTCAATTCGGTCATCGGTTTTCGTCCTAAAAGGTCAATGACCCCTATTTGTTTGCCGACGATGGTGTCCATTGTCGGCGCCTTATCGACGGCTACTAAATAGTAAATTTGATCAAACGACTGGTTTTTTTTGCCTTTGGCTAAAAGGGTATACTCGCTGTATTGCTTGATGACAATGGGTAAGGAAATCATTGCAGCAGGGGGGCTAAGTTGGTTTCGCTTTCTGAAGTCTTTGGCCTTGCCATAAACGGATACTTCGATATTTGGACAAAAAGCACTTATCTTCTTTTGCATCGTGTGTGCTTTGGTATAGCTAGGGTTAAATATGTGAAGTGTGGGTGCGGCGATGGCCTGAGGGGTGCCGGCAAAAAGGAGAATGGCAAGCACGGCAAAAATCGGAGATGAAATAAATCCCACTAACGAAAACTTGGGTAGGTAAGATTGAAAGTCGAAGATCATTATTAATCTATATTGATATGAATCCCGCTTCGTATTTGTTCTTTTAGAGATCAGGCGCAAATACCGGACACCTTTGGTTATGCCATGCTGTTAGTTACCACGGTTTGCGTTGGTGGTCTTGTCTTATGGGGCAATAAAGTATCCAACGAAATAGCAATAAACACACTAATTTTTAGCTTTTTCTGACATAATGCCCTAAATGGTACTGTTGTTTAGTCTAGCATAAACTCCAAAAAGGCAACAGTTCTGCGGTTTCGAGTGTTTAATATGCCAAATCAGGCGACTACCAATCAGATTGTGGCCTATAGTTTTAATGAGCAGTTTTGCTTTGTATATAGAGTGATTACTTTTGAAATTTATTAGCATCCGCAAAAAACTCATTTTGCAGGTCAATTTGATATTAGGGTTAGCCTTTGTTGCGGTCCTTTTGCTTGTCTCAACTAAGAGTGTTTATGAGGCAAAGGGAGCGCTTGAGCGTAACGAAATTCAGATTGAAAGTGCGCTTATCGCTAAGGGAAAATTGCTGACTCAAAATAACAGTGAAGCATTAAAGGGCATGGTAGAGGATAATGCATTTTCTGCCATACAGGCTCTGGTTTCATCGACGGTTATGGCGGATAGGGACATTCTTTTTGGCACCTTTATGGACGTTGACAATAGCCCATGGGTAAAAGTAACCCCTGATAATCCTTTTGGCCATGTTAAAAAACGAGAATTCCTCAAAAATCATAATGCCAAGTGGGTAGCGGCTCTAGAAGCAATCGATTTTAAGTTTACTGAGATCGATGGTTATCAGGTGTATCTGTTTGCGGCTCCTATTATTGTGGATAATGAAACCTTAGGTTTTATACAGTATGCTCTTTCTAACAGCAATATGTTGACTAGTATTGCTGCGGTTCGCTCTGAATCGGAAAAGGCATTAGTTCAAACGATCTCGTTATTGCTTGTGCTCAGCTTGGTCATGGGGACGCTAGGTTTTCTTGCAGTAAGGAAGATAGCGGTAAGGCTCTCTAGGCCTCTTAATGCGCTGAGAGATGCGGCGGAATCTATCAGTGGTGGAGACTATGAGGCCAATATTAGCATTGAGAGTAATGATGAAATTGGTTTGTTGGCCAATAATTTTGACACCATGCGCCTAACTATTCAGAAAAAAATCAGAGACCTAGTTGAGCTCAATGCGTTAGGTCAGACATTATCTGTGATAGAAACAGAAAAAGATATTTTTCGGTTGGCGCTAATTAATAGCCATAATCATGCAAATGCCAGTTTCAGCGTGGTGTATTCAAAAAGCGATATGGAGGATCAATGTCACCAATCTGATCCAGGTTGTAATGATGGTGGCGGAAGACAGTGGGAAGGCGTGATCCAGCGACTTATGAAGTCTGATGGTTCAGTCATCGGAATGCATAAGGTCGAAGTGGCGGGAGAGATGCGGGCCATTATAGAAGTCCCTTTTTTAGCAGGAGAGGGCACGCTAGCGACGATGTATCTGTGTGGTTATGACTCAGTGTTGGGTTTTTCGGATAGTGATCATGAGTACTACCAATCACTGGCACAAATGGTGCTGGTATCTCAGCGCAACATTCATCTGAAATTAGAAATTGAACAGTACAATCGTAATTTGGAAATTACAATTGAAGAGCGAACTACAGCGTTACAAGAGAAAACGAATGACATAAGTAATATGATGCTCAACATGCATCAGGGGTTGTTTACGATAACATCCGGGGGAGTGATACACCCTGAATATGCCAAGTACCTCGAGAACATTTTCGAGGCTGAAGACCTTGCAGGCAGTGATGCGATGCAATTGCTATTTGAGAAATCAACACTAAGAGACATTCGAAAGGAACAAGTGCAAGCGGTGTTGCTCAGTTTGATTGGTGGTGACGCAATGATGTTTGATTTTAATCGGCATCTGCTTGTGTCACAGATAGACATAGATTTGGAGCGCGGTGGAAAGAAATCGCTCGAGTTAGATTGGGACCCAATTATCCTTGAGGGCAATATTGATAAAATGATGGTTACCGTTAGGGATGTGACGGATGTCCGTGCATTAGAGGGCGAAGCGGCGGAACAGAAGCAAGAGTTAGAAATTGTTGGGCAGATACTCTCAATAGAAGTTGATAGATTTGAGAATTTTATTACCAGTGCCTTTGAATTTATCAATAAAACGCGAACGCTAATCGAAAGTAATAAACAGCGTTCTGAGGATGTTATTAATGAGTTGTTTCGATATATGCATACTATCAAAGGTAACGCGCGGACCTATGGCTTTTCTTATATCGCAGATGTAGTGCATATTGCGGAATCCAACTATGATAATTTGCGATACGATGAGGCTATTGAGTGGCGACACGACGAGTTGTTTGCGCAATTAGAGGCGGTTCGGTTGAGTATTGTGCAATATGTTGACATCAGCAGGGATATATTAAAGCGGGGTAGAAGGAAGTCGGTGCGTGTTCGTAAGGGGCAGTTGCTTGTTGAGCAAGCCAGTATTGCCGATATTCGCTCCCATATTAGATCGGCTCAAAGCGAAGAGTTAAGTTTTGGCGTAAAGCAAAAACTGTTAAAGGCCAGAGTGCTGCTGGATTTGCTTGGTACCAATACTTTGGAAGAGATGCTAGAAGATGTTTGTTTGTTTACTCGCTCACTTGCCAAAGAGCTTGGCAAGTCCGAGCCCAAAATATCGATCCATGCGGATGGTTTTGTGATTAGAGAAGGTGCTAGAAAACTCTTCAATAACATATTTATGCATAGCCTTAGGAATTCGCTGGATCACGGTATAGAAACGGCAGATGCCAGGACGGAAAAAGCAAAAAGCCCTGAGGGGCATATTGAAATAGATGCCAGCATCAGTGGTGATATGTTAGAAATGCGTATCCATGATGACGGGCAAGGGTTGTCGTTGGACAGTATTAAAGAAAACGCACTGGTAAATGGTAAGATAAAGCAAGGTGCTGTTTTATCAAATCAAGATGTAGCTAATCTTGTCTTTATGCCAGGCATAACTACGACGAAAAATGTAACCAATGTTTCCGGCCGAGGTGTAGGTATGGATGCAGTTAAACGTTTTGTCGAAGAGTGTGGTGGTGAAGTTGGCATTAACTTAATCAATACTTTTGAAGGCAAAGATGTTGATTTTACGCCATTTGAATTATGGATTAAATTACCTGAAAGTACCTTTGTAAGGGACAGTATCGCAGTGTAAACATTGCACTGGGTTTTTTGCAAGTGTACTCTAGATTGTAAATATAACGAGGGGCGAACGCGTGAGACAAGTAAACATCATAACCCTGATTCTTAGGCGCTAGCGGGTTGAAAATGAAGTCGATCCTCATAGTGGAAGATTCTCCCATAGAGTCAGCAATTTACCGTAAATTGCTAGGGAATGACTTTCATCTGGAGTTTATGGGTAGCGCAGAGGATGCGTTGACTGTTGTGGATTGTCGCTCATTTGATCTGCTTATTAGCGACATTAATCTCCCAGGTATGAGTGGACCTGAGATGATAGCTAAAATCAGGGAGATTGATTTGTTGCAAGACCTGGGGATTGCGGTGATCAGTAGTGATCAGCCTGGTATAGAGCAAGCCTTAGCAGCAGGAGCCAGTGCGTGGTTCCTAAAGCCTATTAATCACAAGATATTTTTAGAGTCTATCTATGTTGTAATCGATAAAGTTACCCGCAGGCATAATAATCGGTAAGCAATCCTTATGTTTTGGCGGTTGGCTATAGGTTGACTTAACCTGATATTTCAAGCATAAAAAAGCCGGTATAAACCGGCTTTTTTATGCTTGAAATATCAGGCATTCGCAATAGGAACTCTACAAGAGTTACTATGCGAGAGCTTTTACTTTAGCGTTTAAACGGCTCTTGTGACGAGCAGCTTTGTTTTTGTGCATAATGCCTTTGTTGACCATGCTATCAAGCACTGGCAGTACAATAGTTAAAGCAGTTTGTGCTTTATCTTTGTCGCCAGCGTCGATTGCGTTTAAAGTGTTTTTGATATACGTGCGCACCATGGAGCGCAAGCTTACATTTCGCTTGCGGTTCGTCTCGGCCTGGCGAGCACGTTTTTTTGCTTGGGGTGAGTTAGCCAAGGTTTTGCTCCTAAAAAGCGTAGTTAAAGCGTAGTTACAGTCTACAATGATTGCTGTTAACGGTTGTTAGATAGAGCCCAATAGTCATTTTCTTTATCTATTGAACTGTCTCTTGGCACACCACCAGGGAGGCTCTGACATTTCGTTAACGCGATGAAACCTAATTCAAGGACGCGGAATTATTCCTGTAGAGCCCTTTAATGTCAACCTTTATAGCACTATATTCACACTTTTTATGGCGTGACGCCCGTAAAGAGCGGTAAATGGGCACAAGGGCGCGGCAAACGGCTAAAAGTATTATATGATGCAAACAACTTTAGGTTGGGTAACGAATTAGGTCGGAGAAAGAAGTTTCGTGCAAAAACCATCTGATTCATCAGAAAATAATGTGGTTGCGGTTGAAAAAGACAAAAAGTCTGCCCGCGCGCAGGTCAAGCCGGGGTTGTTACGCTCTTCCGGCCTGGTGAGCCTG
>NVVG01000002.1 GCA_002402125.1 Moraxellaceae bacterium | reverse complement strand
CCCCCCGATGATCGGGCTAGGTTTATTATCGCTTATTCCAGAAGAGGATATTTTGGCTAACGAGGACCCTAGCGATACCGATCAAGATGGAATTTCTGGTAAAGCCAACCGCGTGAAAAATCACCTCAGTGGTCAGGTGGAACTAGGCCGATTTGGCTGGAAAGCAGGACAACCCACATTACGACAACAAGCCGCTGGCGCATTTTTGGGTGACATGGGACTCACCAGTGAAATTTTCCCCCAGGAAAACTGCCTGCTACATCAAGACGACTGCCTGGTTTCACCCAATGGAAACGGTGATAGCGCAGAAGACTATGATTTTGAAGTGTCTACCAAGGTATTGGATGTTATCGAACTCTATTCCCATCATTTAGCTGTGCCCGTACGTCGCAATGCGTATGGGGAAAAAGTACAGATAGGGAAAGCACTGTTTACTCAAGCTGGCTGTAATAGTTGCCATAAAGAAACTTTTACCACTAAAGCTAGCAACGACCACCCCGAACTCTCTGACCAAATAATTTTTCCTTATACCGATATGCTACTGCATGATATGGGTGAAGACTTAGCAGATTTCACCGTCAACAATGAAAGTGTTTCTGGCTCGGTATTAGTGGAATTTCAGGCCAGCGCAAGGGAATGGCGCACTCCCCCTCTTTGGGGATTAGGATTAACCCATAGCGTTGATCCGGAGGCCACATTTCTACACGATGGACGTGCTCGTACTATTTTGGAAGCCATTCTTTGGCATAGTGGAGAAGCGCTTAACGCCAAAAATACTGTATTAGGTTTCAATTCTGAAGCGCGTGATGCGTTAATCACTTTCTTATTAGATTTATAAATTTCTAATCAATAAGAAATTGGTTATAACCTATTTTTATAATGAGATAATCATACACCTATTGAGTCAGTAATTTTTTATGACTGCATCAATAATAGAGATGCCGACACAAAGCAATCTGAATGTAACCTGGAAGTATTATTCAATACATACTATTAGTGCACCACTGCTTGTTGTTTTTCACGCCAAAGGTTGGAGTCTGTTTCGAATACGTCCTTGATTTGCTCATACTCAGCGTACGTATCGAAATGATTTTTAAGTACCGCTAATGACAACTCTAGTGATCGTCCCATGACGTTAGCGGAAAGGTTATCTCCCCTTAACAATTCCATTAGTCTGTAGTGGGTTTTTAACAGAAAGTGACGCTCAAATTCTTTGTGATTTAGGCGATTAAAACACTCTGCAACGCCATGTCCTGCTAACAAATAACATTCATATTGATTAAGGCCGCTACATATAAAGTCCATATTCGCATCTATCAATAMGTCAGCAATATCAAAACTACTGCCTAAGAAACCAATCGCTTCGCCAAATTGCTCATCATCAAAGAGCGCTTTACCCTTTTTAATACAGGTTTCCCATGTCTCAATAGCTAAGCCTGTATCGACAGTAAATTTTTCTCGGTGCTGCTCACAAAGAAACTGATGATCCATGATTTTCTCCTCCACTCGTTAAATACGCTAATCAGATGCTGCTATACAGGTATGGCGACTCTGTATCGTGGCCTGTTGACCCCAATCATAGGTGATAATGATTATCATTTGCAACAACTGTTTCATATTTTATTTTTACCCGAGTACTGAGTAAAATTCGATCTCCGCTAAAAATGGTAGAAGGGCCTTCAAGCTCGAGCCATTGCCACCAGTCGCTCACGCACCGCCATGGCATCAAGGGCAGGTTCACTGAAGTTTATTCGGGTAACCCGCTCCCCCACCCGAATATGACAGCCTTGGCAGTCTACGCCCACCATCACAGGATCTACTCTATTTTTGGTCGCTATATTATAATCCACGCAATATTTTTGAATTGCTGCGCCATGATCCTTGTTCATATGCGTCACCATGCGCTGCTCTTCTTCACCAGCAAAAGCCACCTGGTGTAACAGATCACTGGCAGGGACCCAATGTATCTTGCCAAAACCCCCTATATAACGCGCCTTTACCGTATTTAATCGATAGAAGTGAAAGTTATGTTGGGAATGATAATCCCGAGCCGGAGGAAAGAACTGGTAATATCTCTCTTTGGTATCCTCGTCAGCATCGGAGACTTTTACGGCTTCGGCCAGCAAGGTGAGTCGCGCGGCTGTGTGAACGTCATCCACCGCCCCTTCTGTCACGATCAACGACACTTTGTTATTGGCTTGAATATTTTTAGTATGCTGAGCAATGCTACTGATTAAAATCACTGCTCGCCCCTCACTATCAAGACAATAGGGTGCCACCGACCCAAAAGGAAAGCCTGCTACGTCCACCGAGTGCGTTGACAACACTCCATGGTATTCACTCAACAGAAGAGATTTTGCGTCATACGTTACTGCATCACTAGACATCAGAAAACCCTATAGAGATGGTACGTTGAAATAGATAGGTGGCGGTCGAAATATCCGCTGATTAGTGAAATTATAACTGATGGGTTTTTAAACAGAAAGGTAATTTATCGATTGATAGAGATAACAAAGTGTCGCCCATATTCTATGGCCGACACTTTTATTTAACAATTTTATCTAACAGGGTTATCTAACAGAGTGCTTTAACATATCGCACAAAATACCTGTCCGCATTATTCAAATATAGACAAGCTAATCGCGCCGCCTAGCTCACCCAGTACACCACCTTCTTTCTTACCACCGGTAATATCAAGCTCACCTTTAGGCTGGCCATGACAACCCAGACAGGACTTTCCATAGTACTCCGGCAATATATACCGATAGGCCATTTTTCCTTTAACTTTGGCATTTTCGTAATAGGGTTTACCTTTTTCATAAGATGCTGATTTGAATTTATTTTCAATAATATTGTGTTCCCATTTGTCGGGACGATTGGCTCGATTTCTTACGTAAGATTTAGGCGCCGTAAGCTTAATAGCCATCTTGCCCTTCATATTTGAACTGAATTTACTGGCAACTTGGCGAGCAAATATAGCGGGCAAAAATCCTTTTAAACCAACACCTTCTTCATTAATGAGGTCCTGCGCATCTTCCATTACCGTTTGCACCGCATCGAGCATGGCTTGTTTTGATTCAGTCCCAGTATTCATATCTAACGGTTTACCGGCCGCCGCTTTATAATTGGCCTTGGCTTTACCCAACACGATATCTGCGGACAAACCTTTATCGCCGATTGCAGAATCATTGATATGTTTCTGGTTGACAGAGATAACTTTTCGCGCAGCACGAAAAAGCGTGGTTAATTCACCACTTAGCATCTCATTATCTCCAGCAAATACCGTTGGTATTGATATAGCGGAACAGCAGAAACAGACTAAGGCAATAATTGAGATAGAACGTGAGTTTATATTCATGATGTTTTCACATTGTGTGTGGGTTAAATTTTTGAAGACAACCTATATGGAGTTGCCTTTGTTTTAGTGTAGACTTCGTCCATTAATCGTCAACAAAATTGATATGGCGCTCGACAATATTTACGATATTTACAATCCTTTATCTTAGTATAGTCATAACCTGCTGTTTACCCCCATTAAAAAGTCCTGACAAAGAACCTGAGTGGCTAACCTCAAAAACAATACCCTCGCAAGCTTTGTTTATGTAGTACACCGATATCTATAGTCATTCCGCAAGCATAGAGCCCCTCGTGATTGGCGTTTGCAATATTTAGACGTTTTTATGCATAGGTTTTCTACTGCAGACCTAAGAATTGGACCATCTTATTGTTCTAACTGACTGAAATACATGATCTATATCCATCACAACCGCGCAATTTTGTACGCGCAACTAATAACCAGCCGTAACGTGCCATTTGAATGATGTGCGCTATAGTTAATTATAATCATTGCTCGAAGCCCTAATACCCTACTTCAGGTAACCTCACTAGGTAGCCGTATAGTTACGTAGCCACTGAGCCAAACACAGCACAATAGCCATTAGGCCACGTAAACCTCGCGACCCCGACATCAATAGGCTTTCGACAAAGACACCAACATCCATTACCGGCAGTGCCTTACTAGGGCTATTAATGAATGCAATAAACTCCAATCCTACAATCCTAATTGTTGATGATGAGCCTGCAAATATCATTCTACTGGATACCATACTGTCACCAAAATATGGCATCTTAACAGCGCGCAATGGTGAAGAGGCACTTGAACTAACCACCGGACCGATACTTCCGTGCATGATCTTGCTGGATGTTATGATGCCTGGCATGGACGGTTATGAAGTTATTCGGCGGCTTAAAGATGATCCCAAAACCTGTAACATTCCGGTTGTTTTTGTCACCGCCAAGAATTTCGCAGAAGATGAAGAGCGGGGCCTCTCACTTGGAGCGGTGGATTTTATCACCAAGCCATTTCGTATCAGTACGGTAATTGCAAARGTAGCGATACACGTCGAACTYTTCCAACAACGACAATTYATGRAATCGTTGGCCCAGAAACAATTTAAGCAAATGGCMAACGATACCATTCGCMATCARCGAACCCARTCAGAGCAARMACARACTATYCAAGATTAYCTWTTGGATATTCAAGATAACGAAGAGCGATTACGACTCGCCTTATCTGCTAGCAAYACTGAATTATGGGATTGGAATTTACAAAACGGCAGAATATTGCGCTCCAACCCGATTGACGACTCAGACCTACCGGAGCATTGCGAAGTCGGCTCCACGGAGCCATTTCGAGAATACATTCACCCCAGGGACTATCCAAATTTCGCTAATATGCTGAAAGAGCATTTGTTGGGTAACTGCGATACTTACGAGGTGGAGTTTCGAATAAGAACCCCATCACAAACTTGGGAATGGCGTTATGCCACGGGTAAAATCACCAACTATGACGCACAAGGTAATCCTATGCGTCTACTTGGCACATTACGCAATATATCCCGACAGAAATCCACAGAAGAAAAACTCAGTATCATCGCCAAAAGCTATGAAAGCACCTCAGATGGCATCTGGATCGCAAATGCSCAACGAAAAATAATCATGATCAACAGAGCGTTTACTGACATCACCGGATTCACCCACGAAAAAGTAAACAACACTGATTTTGTATTTTCGAATATTGAACTGCATCAACTACAGGTCGCCGAAAGAGCCAATGCAGCGCTGAATTATTCCAGAATCTGGGAAAGYGAKATCCTTAACCAACGCAATAATGGCGAACAGTACATTCAAGCCTTACGAGTTTCCGCGGTGTACAATGAGTTTGAAGAACTCACACACTATATTGGGGTGATTTCTGATATCTCTCTACARAAAAAGGCGGAGGAAGATTTACGCAAACTAGCAAACTATGACTCCCTTACCGGCCTACCTAACAGAGCACTATTTATCGAACGCCTAGAACAAGAATTCAAAGAACGAAAACTAAAAGACTATCAGTTTGCATTGCTGTTCTTAGATCTTGACAATTTCAAGGAAATAAACGACTCACTTGGGCATGACGCAGGTGATCAATTATTGCAAACAGTCGCGAGACGTCTGCATTCCTGCTGCCGACCTCGCGATACTGCCGCGCGATTAGGGGGTGATGAATTCACTTTTATCATTCAGGATATTAGTGACGTGCATATCGCCGCTAAAACAGCTCAACGAATTTTAGAAGAGATCGAATTACCACAAACAATATTGAATAAAGACATCATAAGCACTGCAAGTATTGGTATCGCTATCTATCCAAAAGATGGGGAGAATATGGGCGAATTAATGCGTCACGCTGACACCGCGATGTATTCGGCAAAAAGTAAAGGGAAAAATAGTTATCAGTTTTTTGACCAAAAAATGAAAGATCTTGCTATCGCTCGTTTAACATTCGAACAAGATCTACGCCATGCCATTAATAATGATGAAATCGTACTCCACTACCAACCAAAAGTAGATTTGCTCTCAGGAAAGCCCGTTGGGGTTGAGGTTCTGGTTCGCTGGTTTAGTGAGAATCAAGGACATATTCTACCGGAGGCCTTTATTCCCATCGCAGAAGAAACTGGGCTTATCTTTAGTTTAGGGGAGTACATTCTAAAAACCGCGTGTTATCAATATAAGCGCTGGCTAGACAAAGGCATCGTGAACAGCAGAATGTCAATCAACGTGTCAGACAAACAGTTTTCACACCCAGGTTTCCTACAACAAGTTGATGAAATACTCTCAGTAACAGGTTTAACGGGAGACCACCTTGAGTTTGAGATTAAAGAAAGCATGTTGGTTCAGGACGCAGATAAAACCATCCTAATAATGAAGGCACTGAGAAATCGAAATATAGCACTAGCAATCGACGATTTTGGGGCTGGCTACTCTTCTTTAAACTACCTAAAACGCTTCCCTGTTAACACACTAAAAATCGACCACAATTTCATCATTGATGCAATGAACTCAAACAAAGACAAAGACATAGTAAAATCAATGATTCAATTAGGTGAATGCCTTAAATTAAATGTAGTGGTCGAAGGCATAGAAACAATGGAACAGGCAGAAGAAATACGGGAAATGAGTCCCATTGACATACAAGGGTATCTCTATAGCAAACCCGTACCTGCCAGCGAATACGAAAAATTGCTTACAAAAAACGTGAATCTGTACGATACCACCTGTCAAATAGAACCCTTACGACAGAACGAACGATAATAGCAAAACAATGGAGTCATTATCTCGTGGCTAAAGGAATGCAGCAGGCAATAGCCGAACTAACCAAAAATTTTCATGAACAAACATCTCACCTTTCCGCAATAAGTGTATTGGTGACAAATTCGGTTGCCTATAGTTCTGAAATGCACATTTGTGAAGAAGCGTTAAAGGTACTTCTAAAATTCGAGGACATCTATAAAGGCGCTATCTATTTACTTAAAGGCGACACATTACACCTGGTAGCAAGAAAAACTCTAGACGATTTACTTAATAATGAAAAACCTGCAGTTGACCAAGAAACTGCACAAACACTAAAGATGGGAGAAGGCATAACAGGCATTGTCGCGCAAACGGGAGAACAGATTTTTGTTAGCGATCATTATCTAAAAGCTGAAAATTTTCCCGATACTAAAGTGAAAAACAGTTTAACGCCTTTTTTTAGTACGCCAATCATACATCAGAATAACGTGGTAGGCGTACTAAATACCTTTAGCCATTGCCCTGAAGAAAATAAAGAAACCCAACGTCGCTTTTTACCGATATTCTGCGGTGTATTAGCCGGTTTACTGGTCAATGCWARTACTATTGRYKCMATGCAAAACAACATCCATCGCCAGCAAAATGATCTAGATATTGCCCTCGCTAAAGCCATTGAAGAATCYGAGGCAAAAACATCCTTTTTGTTGGGTATGAGTCATGATCTACGCTCTCCCCTCAATGCCATATCAGGATTTACCCARCTATTAGAAATAGATGCCTCTATGGCTAACGAGAGTAAAAAACATGTTRATCAAATMTCACAGGCAGGAAAACACCTGTTGGATCTCATTGATCATATATTAGATTTAGCAGGMATTGATGCCGGTCACACGGATGTATCGAAAGAAAGYACCAATTGCAACGACATTATCARTTTGTGTACGAACATACTCATCGGCCAGATGGAACAAAATGGCCATGCTTTAGTAAATAATATAGAACCAGRCCARCTTCCGCTYGTTTACGTCGACCCCACAAGAATGAAACAAGTTCTAATTAATTTGTTATCTAATGCCATTAAGTACAACTGTCCCAATGGCAGCATTACACTCACTAGCTGTGTCTCTAAGACCCATGTGACGTTATACGTCGCCGACCAGGGAAAAGGAATTGCGGCAGATAAGATGGCTGAACTGTTTATGCCTTTCAACCGTTTGGGAATGGAAACCAGCAACATACAAGGCACCGGACTTGGCCTAGCATTAAGTAAGAAACTGGTGACATTAATGGATGGTGAAATTGGTGTCGATACAACAGAAAATCAGGGATGTCGTTTTTGGTTCAGCGTGCCCATATTAGTATAGATTCTGCATCTTCGAGTCTTTTTGACCGTTATCATACCGACTTCGGGCGCCATCCAACTCTCGATACAACTTGTCGTGTACCGCATTGCCATAATGCAACAATTGACCAAAATCAGTAACACTAAGCGGTTTACTAAAAACATAACCTTGTACGTGATCGCACAAATTCTTATCCAAAAATATCAATTGATCTAAGTCTTCCACCCCTTCAGCAATAACATCCATATTTAGACTATGAGCAATAGCGATGACCGCTCGTACAATGGCTTCATCATGTTCATTCACCCCAATATCGTTGATAAATGACTTGTCTATTTTTAATACGTCTATCGGTAAACGCTTAAGGTAATTTAGCGAAGAATAACCCGTTCCAAAATCGTCAATGGCTATTTTAACGCCCAATTTCCGAATACTCTCCAATTCATCAATAACCGATTCGGGATCTTCCATCGCCGCAGTTTCTGTTATTTCAATCTCCAAATACTCTGGTGGTAATTTAGAGGTTGTTAACGCCGCCTTGATTTTTTCTACAAAACCTCCTGCGTATAACTGCTTTGGAGACACGTTGACAGAAATACGCATATGCTCCTCCAATACATTCTTCTTAAGCCAACGAGAAAATTGCTTACAGGCGGCAAATAAGACCCACTCTCCGATCGCAGCGATACTGCCCGACTCTTCAGCGATAGGAATAAAAATATCCGGCGGAATCAGTTCACCATTAACTTTCCAACGTATCAAAACCTCTGCCCCTACCATCTTAGTCTCACTCAAACTAAATTTCGGTTGGTAGACAAGATGGAATTCGTTATTTTTCACCGCGTGTCCTAATGCCGCCACAATGCTATTGCGCTTATTGATCTCCTGTTGAAGTCCATCTTCGAAAAACTTAATGCCATGGCGACCGGCCTTTTTAACTTCATACATTGCAGCATCAGCCGCCCTTAATATGCTCTCGGCATTTTTTCCATTGCCAGGGTACATGGCAATGCCAATGCTAATGTTAATTGATATTTCATAGTCTTCAATTAGCACGGGTTCTTCCACTTTGGTAAGGATCTTGTGCGCAACATCTTGGGCRTTATTTGGCGACCCAATATCATAAAGAAGCACCGCAAACTCGTCGCCAGACAATCGTGAKACTATATCGTCAATTCTAATACTGTCTTTTAACGCRCAGGCGACCGTCACCAAYACCTGATCSCCAAYRTTGTGYCCAAAGTTATCGTTRATCTGCTTAAAATGATCCACATCGATATARAGAAGCGCCACAYMACAGYCCGAYCGATTAGCACGAATCAAGSCTAACACGATRGATTCATAGAAATGCCTTCTATTAGCAAGAWGWGTTAACGAGTCAAARTTYGCCAATTCTGAGAGTYTCGCTTCGGCAYCYTTRCGCARRGTAATATTTTCAAAAATCAATACTCCTCGAATATCGTTCATATCATTCTCTATAATTGTAGAGAAACTGAATCTAACATGGAATTTTKCRTTTTTRTTKGAATGCCAYACCTCACTMTCAGAACTWWWATCACCACCKRTCAATAACAMCTGACTAAGAACAGATCCMTCCCATATYTTCTTTAATTCRCGAGGRTCATYACATGCAGTATCACCAAAGAAATTGGCGATATTCATGGTTAACAATGTCTCTTCATCCATCGCCAGTAWTTCTGTAGATTTCGGATTGCAGGAAACAATAAAACCGCTATTATCTAATCGTATAATACCTTCATTAGCCGACTCCAACAGCAATTCATGGCTTTTAACCAGCTTCTCATATTCGTACTTTGCCATTTCCGCCAAATGGCGCTGATTCTCCACCTCCACATTCTTAATTGACAACTCAGAATTAATCGCCATCAAACTATGCTGATGCGACTCAGTAACGTCCAATAGGTCATTTAGAGTATTTGAGAAAATGCCAATTTCATCTTTAGACGTCAATTCTGATCTAATACTGTAATCCTGGAAATTGAAAATACTATGGGCGGTTTTTGTTAGCGCGTGTATTGGTCCAATAATATAAATTCTTGCTCCGATAGACACAATAATATTGAATAATACCAACATAACTACCGTAACAGCGATAAAGGGGCTGTATTGTAATAGGCGTTTATTCAGTGGCAAAATATCATGTTCAATATATAGATAACCAACAACTTGGTCATAATTAGTAATTGCTTTGGTCACCACCAAATAGCCAGGATAGAATCGATAGTCTTCTTCCCGCAATTCAGCCATCTGTTGGCGCGGAGGTTTACTACCATAGGAGGCAAATACCGCTCCTTCATTATCAATAACACGTGCCACCGAAATGAATTTATTGGTACGAAAAGCATCCAGGCTTTCTTCTGCCGACCCTGCATCATCAAAACTCATGGCAACGTCAAGATGTTCCTTAACAATGTCTGCCTGAACATTAACATCTCGTAACACCCTTGTTTCAAAGGTATATTGTTCATACAAGACAATGGTAGATACAACCATTGCCAGCGCTATAATACTCGCAGCGGTCATAATCAATATGAGCTTTTTCTGTAAACGATAGTTTGAGAAGGTGAAATTTATCATGAGTGATTCCCCTCGGCAGTATCTTTAGCCATCTCAAGAACTTTATAATGTATCTTTAACCCTCTCTCTTCTGCCTGTTTTCTATCAATAAAAAAACGAATTCTTTGGCTTTCTTCTACAAACTGAATGATGCCACCATTTTTGATGAAATTTATTGAATCACCAACAGTAAGCACTGAATGTGACATCAACTCTTGTTGGTATTCCCAGTATTTATCCCGTGGGGTATAAAGGATATGAACACCCTTTATATTACTAGCACTATCAATCACACTAAAAATAATCGGTCGATCATCTTTTGACTTTCCTGCCACTCTATTATCAAGTTCTTTAGCGTAAGGATTACTCGCATCAATACCAATAATTAGCGGTGACTGTTTATTTCGAAATGCATGTTCAGGCCAGCGAACATAACGCGCAAAATTCACTAAATAGGCCACCTTTATTTTGGGAGCATCGAGCTCCTTGTGCTGCTGAGCAGCCAAACAAGAACCCACCTGCAAACCAAAAATGGCCAAGCCTGCAAGCGCTTGTAACACTAACAAGATAACGGCCCTCCTAGGCCACACACAACATTCCCTATAATACGTAGAGAGGTATGTTTTCAAAATGTAATTTCCAACCCTAGCTCAACGTTACATTCATCGCCGCCGGGAACCTGATGTGTTGTTGATAAATAGGTTATAAACTGAGTATAGAACGGAACACTTAATCCACAAGATAATGACCAAAGTGCAAACTTTTAATCTAAGGGGCTAGATTTTAGTTATAAGGTCAAGATGATATTGTCGCTATCTGTATTGAGCGCTTACCCAGCATTTGAAGTCACTGTACTCGCATTATTCAATACAAACGCTGCAAGTTGATTTTTTATGCTATTCACTACCTCCTCCATCTTCGACGCGGGGACCGGCTTACTGAAATAGTAACCTTGAATTTTATCGCAGTTTAAACTGGCAAGACATTGTAACTCTTCACGATTTTCTACCCCTTCGGCAACCACATCCAATGAGAAGGTTTTCGCGATGGCCATGATCGCTTTCACCAGTGCAAAGTTCTTCTTATTCTTGTGCATTTCTTGGGTAAAGCAACGATCAATCTTTATGTAATCCACCGGTATATTTTGCAAATAACTTAACGATGAATAACCGGTACCAAAATCATCCAGCGACAAACCAAAACCTCGGTCTTTTATTAACCTTAGCGTAGCGATGCTGCTATTGGATTGATCTAACACCGCCGTTTCGGTAATCTCAAACACCATCAAATTGCGCTCGAAGCTGAATCCGGCGGTAATACGATCAATCACCTCAATAAAATTGGGCACCATGAGTTGCTTTGCCGACAAATTCACCGACAGGGTTAATTGGTGCTGACAGAAGAATGGCGCCCAACTTTCCAATTGTTGACAGGCTTGAAATAGAACCATCTCACCGATGGTATGAATTAATCGAGACTGCTCGGCAATGGGGATAAATACCGCCGGAGATATGGGCGTAATGTTTGAATCCTCAGGAAACCATCGCACCAGAGCCTCGAAGCCAGTAACCCGTCTTTCCGATAACGATACCTGCGGCTGATAATACAAACTCAAGCCTTTACCCGCTATGGTTGCGCGCAATTGCTGCTCAATAGTAGCATGCTGTTTGGAATAGACAGACATCTGCTCGATATAGACCCGGTAAGTATTTCTACCGGCATGTTTGGCCTCGTATAGAGCCAAATCCGCCGCTTTAACAAAAGCCGCTGAATCCATGTTGCCCGCAACGCTATAAGCAACACCAATACTACACTCAACAATCAATTCATTGGTCTCGCCACCGTCCGTGGTGAGTTTATAGGGCTTGGCTAATTGTTTCACCAGTTTCTCTGCTATCTTACTGCCACTGCTAACTCCTGCATCAAGATCCTCGACGATGACAGCAAATTCATCGCCACCCAAGCGAGATATTATATCAATATCTCGCAAGGTTAACCGTAAACGATTGGACACCTCTTTTAGTAACGCATCACCCACGTCATGACCCAAGGTGTCATTAATCACCTTAAAGCGATCTAGATCGATACTATATAACCCAACAATAGAGCCATTGCGTTTTGCGCGACCAATCGCACGATGTAAACTCTCTTGAAAATAGCCTCGATTGCTTAATTGCGTCAATGAATCATATTTTGCCAATTCAATTAACTTATTCTCCATTTCCAAACGTTCAGAAATATCCTGAAATATAACAATCACCGAAGCCTCTGCAATCTGTGAACTTTCGGCAAAGGTACACACGGCCTCAATCGGTAGGATATTTTTATCGCTTAACAACACATCCAACCGGCAGCGCAGAAGTTGCCTTTTGGTTTTCAGTTGGCCATACAAATCAGAAAAAATATCCCTATCTCCATCGTTGACAAACCATTGATTAAAATGACTATCCGCTATATTGGAAGAATCTAACTCCAATATAGTAAGCGCTTTCACGTTGGCATATTCTAACCCACCTTGCAGGTTCAATTTAACGATGCCCTCTCCTACCGCATTAAGAATAATCTCTTCTTCTTTGCGCAATTCTGCTATATCCAATAGTGACTGAGCGGCTTTTTCATGCGCTTGATACAAAGCGACAAATTGTTTTACTTTGCTCAGCAGCACTTCATTGACGATGGGCTTCTCAAGGTAATCGACCGCCCCTGCCTGGTAGGCTTTTAATACCTCCTCTTCGGAATGCCCCAATGCCGTCACCATCACAATGGGCATGTATTTGGTTAACGGGTTATTCGATACAAATCGTGCCACTTCATAACCATCCATATCAGGCATATTCACATCCAACAACATCACCGCAAAACGTTGCTTTAACACACACTCTAAGGCCTCTACGCCATTTTTGGCATGTACCAGATTAATATTTTCCAAGTCATCGAGAACACTATCCATCGCCGCCAGGTTTGCCGGTAAATCATCAACGATTAGCACATTGCAGGAACAGTCATCAGTCATAAGGTGATTCCCAACAAATCAAACAGTTATCAAACAAATACTCATCGGCTATCCACTGCCGTACACCAACGATGTACCCAGCCCTAGCCCGAGTGTTAACCCCACACCAATAGTTGATGATATTTTGACCAGAGGCTCGATGTCAACTAAACTTACTGAATGTTTTGCAAAACAATAATAACGATTTTTGATAGGTGATTTTCAGCTAAACATAGATCCCAATGACCTAAGGCGACGAGATTCAGGATCTAGTGAAATAGAACACAGCAACGATGTACCCGCGAATTTACGGCAACGACTTTCGTTTCAACGTTGAATCAAGAATAGGCAGAGCAATGTGGAGAAACACCACAGATGAATAAAACCACCGAGGAACGTGCACTTGATTTTACCCTTGCGCAAAGAATAGCGGTCGGCTATCTAATACTGATTGCGCTGATCATAGCCAGTAGCGCCTATTCATTGAACAAGATGGGGGAAATCGGCCTTGAGATAGAAGAAATAGCCAAGATAGACATCCCTCTTATCAGGTCCATCACCAATATTGAAACCCATCAGTTAGAACAAGCCATAATTTTTGAACGCCTGTTACGAATCGCCGACGAGAAACAGGGCTATGGTAAGGATGTTCAGGATGCTCAGGATGCTCAGGATGCTCAGGATGCTCTGATAACAATAACCGCAGAATTTACCCAACTAAATGCAAAATTCCATGCACTTTCACTGCGAGTGGATCAAGAATTTATCGACCTTGAAAACCAAACACAGCTAGACATCCAACAGGCTGCCTTCAAAGAAGATGCCGAAGAATTTAAACATGTGTTGGAAGCCCTACAGCGAATAGAGCAGGAACATTCCGAATATGAAAAACACGCTTTTTTTATTTTAGATTTGATAGAGAAAAATCAATGGGATTTTCGTGACCAGCAATCACTCATTCATTCCATAGAGAAAGAACAGGACCAACTAGACCATGAACTGGAAGACCTATTGGTTGAGATTGAAATATTCACTGAAAACTCAGCACTTAAAGCCGAAGAAGATGAAAAAAATGCCATTATTGGCATTAGTATTTTTCTCATCATCGCATTAATAATAGGCATCGTTGTGATGATTCAGACTACTCGCGTGGCTACCGCGATGCAAGCAGCCATCGCCAAAGAAATCCGCATCAAGGATGATATCGCCGGATTAAATGAGCAATTACGAGGAGAGAAAACTCTCTTACAACTGAGCGAAGATGTTTTGAGTTTTCTCGCCAGGGTGTTAAACGCCCAAATCGGTGCTTTCTATTTGTGGGACACTAATGACAGAAAAAAACTGATTTTACAAAGCAGCTATGCCTTCAAAAAACGTAAGAACCTTGCCAATGAATTCAAAGCCGGTGAAGGCCTGGTTGGGCAGTGTGCGAAAGAAAAAAAACCCATATCACTGTCAAAAGTTCCACCCGACTACATTAGGATAAGCTCCGGCATCGGTGAAGCGGTGCCAAGCAATATTACGGTCTATCCTATTCTCTATGAGGGGAACGTTAAAGGTGTATTTGAACTGGCTAGTTTGACAGCATTTGATGATGAAAACGCCATTATCTTAGATCAAGCGTCGGCTAATATCGGCATTGCCGTAAATGCCGCGGAATCACGCCAAGCACTCACTCAATCTCTTGAAGAAACCCAACGCCAATCAGAAGAATTACAAACCCAACAAGAAGAACTCAAAACCGCCAATGAAACCCTGCAGGAACAGACCAATCGACTGCAGATATCGGAAGAAGAATTAAAACAACAAAGCGAAGAACTGCAAGTATCCAATGAGGAGCTTGAAGAAAGACAAGAGCACCTAAAACAACAAAACACCGAGGTTAGGGAAGCAAAAAATGAAATTGAACTAAAAGCCCAAGAACTAGCCTTAGCCAGCAAATATAAATCGGAATTCTTAGCTAACATGAGCCATGAGTTAAGGACACCTTTAAACAGTTTATTGTTGTTATCAAAAGGTCTTGCCAACAATAGAGAGGGTAATTTAACTGAAGGACAAATTGAAGATGCTCAGGTTATCTATGACGGCGGCAATGATTTACTAGCGCTCATCAGTGACATCATGGACCTCTCTAAGGTAGAGGCTGGCATGTTAACGCTTCATGCCGAAGAGCTAAAATTGGAAACCCTAAAATATAATCTAAAAAAACTATTTGATCCCGTAGCACTTGATAACAATTTGGAATTCGATATTGACATAGACTACAGCCTACCTAATACCATTATCAGTGATTCTCAACGGATTGAACAAATCCTAAAAAACCTACTTTCAAATGCCATGAAGTTTACCGACACAGGATCGGTAACATTAAAAATACAACCTCCAGAGAAAGGTATTGCATTCAAGAAAATCACACTCAATAAGAAACAAGTCATTGCCTTCTCAGTGATCGATACTGGTGTAGGCATACCCGTCAATAAACAACAGGCCATCTTTGAAGCATTTCAACAACAAGATGGATCCACCAGCCGCCGCTATGGTGGCACTGGCTTGGGTTTGACTATTTCAAGAGAATTGGCACGGTTATTAGGCGGAGAAATACAAATACAAAGCCGCGAAAATGAAGGCAGCACCTTTTCCCTTTATTTACCCAAACACCTTAACGTAGGATCCACCGACAATATAAACGTGGCGTCACTTGCACCGGAACACGCAAAAGAAGTCGCCATCGAACGTCTCAATAAAACGATGTCTGAAAAACCCCTAACAAGTCAAACACCGGTGATATCTACGCAGCATCAAGCTGTCGAGGCCATTGCTATAGTAGAATCGACAATTCAATATATACCGGATGATCGAAAAGACATTGTTGATGGTGACAGGAAACTACTCATCATCGAGGACGACGAACAATTTGCAAAAATACTCAGAGACCACGGCAGAAGCTATGGCTACAAATGCATCGTCGCAGGTGATGGACGCAACGGCATCTATCTGGCTATGAAATATGAACCCAACGGCATCATGTTGGACATTGGCTTGCCAGATATTGATGGTTATAAAGTATTAGAACAACTTAAATTTAGGAAACAAACACGACATATCCCTGTACAGATTATTTCTGGCTCTGAGGATGTGAAAAATAGATCCGTTGACCAGGGAGCAATGGGTTATCTGGTAAAACCCGTAGAAGAGAAACAGATCAACGAAATTCTTGAGGAAATGAAAAGCATAACCAGTGACGATGTCAAAAATATGCTTATCGTCGAGGACGATAAAAATAACCAACGAGCGATAAAAAATTTACTCAGCACCAGCAACCTCAGCATTACCTGTATTGCCACCGGAATAGAAGCTTGTAGTGAAATACTGTCGACCCCCTATGACTGTGTGATTTTGGACTTAGGGCTGCCGGACATGAGTGGTTTTGAAGTATTGGAATATGTTAATCACAATAAAACCCATGCCTTGCCACCCATAATAATCTATACCGGAAAAGAGATAACCGATACAGAAAATATGGAGCTGGAAAAATTTGCCGCATCAACGGTAGTAAAAAGCGCTGGTTCTGCTGAACGACTATTAGATGAGACATCGCTATTTTTGCATACCATCGAGATCAATGAAAAACGTGGAAAGCGAGAAAAACATGCTGAAATAACGATGCTCCATGACGATGACATCATGCTTAAAAACCGAAAGATCCTACTGGTTGATGATGATATGCGAAATAGCTATGCATTATCCAAAAGGTTAATTGAAATTGGCTTTAACGTAGAGATGGCAAAACATGGCCTAGAAGCGATACATCGCTTAGAAAAGGATAATTCCTATGAATTGATCTTAATGGATATCATGATGCCGGTGATGGATGGTTATGAAGCGACACAACGTATCCGTAACATGCCTCAATACAGTGATGTCCCCATCATCGCTCTAACCGCCAAAGCCATGTTAGAAGATCGCGACAAATGCCTGCAAGCTGGCGCTTCAGAATATCTTGTGAAACCAATCGATTTTGACAAACTTCTGTCCATTATGCGCATTTGGTTATTCCAGCATTCTTAAGACAGCATCTACCGTATCACGTAGAAAGTCTAACGCATCCAAAGTAGAGAAAACATGATACAACAAGACACATTAAAATTTGAAATTGAACAATTACTCGAAGCGATTGATTTTCGTTACGGATATGATTTCAGACACTACGCGCGAGCGTCATTAGAAAGAAGAATTAAGCATCGAGTAGGCCTTTCTGGGCTAAAACATGTAACAGAAATGATACCAAAAATACTACACGATCCGAATTATTTTGATTTATTTCTCAAAGATATGTCAATCACCGTAACTGAAATGTTTCGCGACCCTTATGTTTTCAAAAAAATTCGTGGAGACGTCTGCACTCACCTAAGCACTTACCCTAGAATTAACATATGGCATGCGGGTTGTGCCACCGGAGAAGAAGTTTACTCCATGGCTATCTTATTAAAAGAAGAGGGCCTACTCGAAAAAACCAGAATCTATGCCACTGATTATAACGATTACTCGCTAGCCATTGCAAAAAAAGGCATCTATGGGGCGGAACATATGAAACTTTTCACCAAAAATTATATCGCCAGTGGTGGTAAGACATCATTTTCTGATTATTATGTCTCAAAATACAACTCCGCAAAGATCGATGAATCCCTCAAACAACATATCACCTTTGCTAATCATAATTTGATGAAAGACCAAGTGTTTGCCGAAATGCATTTGATAGTATGTCGCAATGTATTGATCTACTTTGACAAAGAATTACAAAATAGAGTACTGGATTTGTTCAAGCAGAGCCTTATTCACCGCTGCTACTTAATACTGGGTGATAAAGAAACCTTGGATTTCTCCTGTGTTAACGATGAATTTGAGCTAAGCAGTAAGAAAGAACGAATCTATAGGAAAAAAAATGTCCTATGAGGCGATTGTCATTGGCGTATCTGCAGGCGGGTTAAACGCACTGCATACCATAATACCCGAATTACCGAAGGAGTATCCTTTGCCGGTAATTGTTGTACAACATCGCCTACCAGAAGCAGATGATTTTCTTACCACCTACTTAGATCAAGAGAGCAAGCTTCACGTTAAACAAGCGGAACCTAGAGAACCAATACAACAAGGAGTCTATATTGCACCCGCGGGTTATCATCTTCTGGTGGAAAGAGACAGGACCTTTGGATTTAGCGTGGACCCTAAGGTTAATAACGCTATCCCCTCCATCGATGTGTTATTTGAAACCGCTGCTGACGCTTACCAAAATAAGCTAGTGGGAATTGTACTGACTGGCGCAAACTCTGATGGCAGCCAAGGCTTAAAATTCATTAAAAAAAACGGTGGCTTAACTATCGTTCAAGCTCCTAACACAGCAGAATCACCTTTCATGCCCAAAGCAGCCATTGAGGCGCTAGAGGTTGATCATATTATGCCATTGGTTGACATTGGCGCTTTCCTTAAGACTTTACCTTATACAGAGAAAGCCTAATGCCTGATGAAAAACCCAAGATTTTAATCGTAGATGATGAACCTAAAAATCATCATGTCTACAAACGCATCTTGCAATCACTGAACCTAGACATAGTAAAAGCCATGTCAGGATATCAGGCCCTTGAGGTTGCGCACCTGCACGATTTTTTCCTAATACTAATGGATGTACAGATGCCAAACATGGATGGTTTTGAAACCGCATCATTGATTCTTGACCACCCAAAAACACAACATATTCCCGTTATTTTTGTCACCGCCCACTCAGGAGACAAAACCTTTGAATTCAAAGGTTATGAAAGCGGTGCCGTTGACTACCTGACAAAACCCATCGACGACACCATTCTTAGGAGCAAGGTAAAGGTATTTTTACAGTTATGGAAACAGCGGAAAATGTTGGAATCCTATAACGAGGAGTTAAATCAACTTCTGATTGAATTGTCAGAGACCACACAGGCATTGGAAAAGGCCAAGGTTGCCGCTGAAGCCGCTGCAAAATCAAAGAGTGACTTTCTTTCCAACATGACCCATGAGTTACGCTCACCGCTTAACTCCATCATCGTGCTATCTCGTGCGCTGTCGAAAAAAAGCCAAGGCATGTCAGAAAGACAAATTGAATCTGCCGAAATAATCCTCCATAGCGGCAACGACCTATTGACTTTGATTGATGATATATTGGACCTTGCCAAGATAGAGGCGGGTAAAATAGTCATTGAAATCAAAAATTTCAATCTCCGCTCTTGTTTCAAAAGAATATCTAAGCAACTTTTTCCTTTAGCAGATGCCAAAGAAATAACACTTACCAGCACCATTGATGACGACGTACCAACCATTGTTCACACGGATGAAAAACGCTTAGCACAGATAATTCGTAATCTACTATCCAATGCGATTAAGTTTACTGAACAGGGGGGAGTCAATATTACCGTTGCAATGGAAAACAACAACATAAAGGTCTGTGTCATAGATACCGGCATTGGAATAGACCCGAAAAATTATAAAATTATCTTCGATGCATTTCAACAAGAGGATAGCTCCACCAGCCGACGCTTTGGCGGCACCGGATTAGGCCTAAACATCTCTCGTAACATGATCAAACTATTAGGTGGGGATATACAGGTCACCTCCAAATTAGGCTATGGCAGTTGTTTTTGCATTAACTTTCCTGCCAATCTGACACCTTCTACTATCGATATCGCCCAGCTCTCTAGCAAACCCACTACAACCACATTGACGAGTGCTCCGCTACCCCATGTACCGGTTGCCGACCAAGAAAAAACTGCCGATGAAATACCTATCCAAAAACTCAGCGCCGACATCGTCGAAACCCATCAACAACTACAAAAGAAAACGCTATTATTGGTGGACGATGACGCCCGCAACATATTCACCCTAATGGCAGCCTTAGAGCCCTTCAACTTTAACTATATAACGGCCCAAAACGGACAACAAGCGCTAGACAAACTACACAATAAAGCCAACCCTCATATCATTTTAATGGACCTTATGATGCCCGTCATGGACGGATTAGATGCGATCAAAAAAATTAGAGAAAACACCCATTGGAACAACATCCCTATCATTGTCGTCACGGCAAACATTAACAATGACGAAAAGCAGAAATGTAAAACACTAGGAGCCAATGACTTCATCGAAAAACCGGTTAACATCGATGACTTGGTTAAAAGCATGGCCAACTCGCTATAGGCCACTAACCAAATCCTAACCTATTCCGAACAATTTAAGCACAGACCAAGTGACATTAGGGCATCATCTACCACAAGCCGTTCGGACAACAAATTATCGCGATTGACCTCGAAATATATTTTTTTGTTTTTCACAATAAAATTGAACATAAAAGCATCCCGCGCTTTGCTTCCGCGACTAACCAACAGTGTATCGGTGTGGCGAATACGCTTTGCCAATTGGCTGACTTTACGCCTAACATTCTGATTAACGAAGATTATTTGAAATTGATTACCACTAACACTATCAGGGTCTACTGTCGCCACTTGTACCGATCGGCCGTGAACTTTTATTACTCTTGAGGCCAAAATCAACTCAGCCAATAATTTTTGGTTTTTACCCACAACACCAATATGAAACGTTTTTATATTCTCAATATTTGACCATTCGACTAGAGTAGCCAACTTATATATCAACAGAGATTGTATTCTTTCTGAGCTAGGTCGCTTGGCATAACCATATTGAGAGAAAATAAACAGGCACAATAAAAAAGTAACCCGAACTATCGGCTTACGGGTTCTTTTCTGACGACTATCTGGATGGCGTGCATCCCTTAAAAACACGGCAGCCTCACTATTAGTGGTCGAGGGAAACACCGCGCTAAACGGGGCGCCCTTTCTCAGTATAGTGCCTGCTTGTGATCACAGCAAAATAAACCATTAACACTAGGTGATGCCCCTAGATAAGGTTCTCCTGTCTAGGAAAACCTAGGATTAAATTCCATTTTCAGCATGCATAAGGTTATAACCCATCGCATCCTAGGCCATACCTTGCCTTAATAATCAGCTTACCTTAATACACATTACAATAGGGCCCTGTAGCCTCTCGAACCCCGCCGCCTAACGCACAAATTGTTGAGCTAAGATCTTGCGCAAATGAACGCTTACCGTCATCGGTAAACACACAACGACCACTGGCTTGGCCGCCAATTTGCACCAAGGCACTTTGGCTATTGCCATTGACTATTCTTTCATTGCTCGAGCCTAAAATTGACTGACAATTGGTTAATGCATCCGCCGATGTCCAATTTTCACTGCTGGGGTAATCCACCATGGCGATGTTGCCACCATCAAAGATATTGTTATAGAAGCACGTATAAATTTCTACATCGGAGGGGCAGTTAGGGAAGCAGCTACTTGTCTCCGGGCAACCATTGGCCACTGGGCAAGAATCCGCATCAATTGCACAGCTGCGATCAGCACAGGCTACCGGAGTCTCACTCGGGCAACCAACCAGCTCTAGATTAACTTCCATCTCCAGCACCGTACCGGTGTGCTCACTACCATTAAACGGAAATGATATCGGCAGTTGATTTTCACCATAAATAAAATCGCCAGCAACCGGAATCGGCGGGAATATGTTCACTAATTGCAATTCGAAAAACAATTGATAATCGCCATCTAACAACGCCTCACGATAATAACTGGTACCAGGAATCTCCATCACGTAAGGGGTTCCTACGTCGATTACCGGTGAACCAGGCTGGGCAAGAAAAATTTGATTGTAATCTGTGCCACCATCCGGTGGGCCTAGGGGTGGATACCACTCAGGATCGGTTTTGTAGAGAAAACCCACCAGCTGATAGGCAGGATCGATGGAAGGCGTCGATGGTAAATTGATGGTAACTCGCAGGATATCGGCCTGGGCGGTAAAGTCTTGATCACAATAGGCTTTGCTTCGGTAGTATTCATGGCATGGCTTACCATCCATAAGACAGGGCTCCACCGGTTTGTCACTGCGCACACAACGGACTTCCGCCAAACTACAGGCATGGTTATAACCCACTGCGCCTGTTGCAAAGGTCACATAGCTAATCCAATCATTGGGCTGATCATGGGCAGGGTCCGCTGCCAGAGTCTCATAGGGGTGGGTACCGTAGGGATCCACTCGATTACAGGGGCCTTGCAGACCCTCTTTCCAATAACATCCGCCTGCTCCAGGGCCGCCATAATCACCGGCGGGCGCGGTGCTTGCACAAACCGCCGTTTTACCCTGCGCTGTACCGGCCCCCGCATCACCTACCTGGCAGGCACCACCGGGTTCGGTATTAGGATTATCGGCAATAATGGACTGCAGTTCCGCATAGGTCGGCATGCGCCAATTATCATAACCCGCCGATACCAAATTCTCACAATATTCAAAGGCCTCAATCGGAATAATGCCCCTAAACTCCGTGCTGTCGGCATCTTTACTCTTTATTTGCCACATCAGGCCAGTGTCTGGGTCTTTCCAGCTCTCAAAACAACCTGACAAGGTAAGGGAAATCAGCGCAACCCCTAACAACATTAGCTTTGAACGTATCATGAAGCATGCCTTTTCTATTAAAACGAAATTGAATAAGAAGCCACTCACTTTAGCACTTGAGACATATAGAGGAAACTATGTATACGTACAGTGCAAATATTGACCAACAAGAGCTAGGGGTAATCTCCCTAGTTGGCCACCAGCATGGCGACAGCGGATTTTTAACCCTAGAAATGGAATGCCAGGCACATACCGTCAGCCTAGATGCTGCATCCGTTAATATCTCACCCTAATAGGCTTTTTACAATGCAGGTTTTGCTCTATAGTCAGGGGAGAAACCTAAGCACCCCAATAGATCTTTATCGTTCCGGAGCCAAGCGTTGCACCTAACTCTATCCATCCTGTTGTTACTTCCTTCCAGCCTGCTAATCAGTTTACCCCTAGCACTCACTGTTTTTGATTTCGAACCCATTCGCTTGGTCATCGCTGTAGTCACCCTCTACAACCTCACCTGTCTCTGGCTGATCTCGAAGCAACAACGTAGAGATGGCTCTATCTCAATGAACAAGATATTGGGTCTAGGGTTTGTCATAACACCTATTGTCGGCGTGGGTAATTTCTACCTCTATATCGATGACTCATTTGGTACCCTCAACCAACTACCCTACTTTGCATTTGCGCCAACACTCTATGCCGGTTATTGCGGTTGGTTAGCCAAAAAAGCCCTCAACCATGGAGAAATGCCACCTATTTTGCCAAAACAGAAATTACCCTTATGGAGGAAAATGGGATTGACGGTGAGTTACTTATATTTCTGCCTATGTTTCCTGTTTATTCTTGTGGGTATGGGAGACACCCTATTCACCCTGGGTTATGGCGCCGTGGGTGACCTATTAAGCCCTACCAACCTGATAAACTGGGGTTATATTTTGCTACTCACAGCACCAGGGATCTTACTGCATCAGCTTTTCCTTGCAGGAACCAAAACCAAAACAATAACAGGTCAAATTTAATGATTGCTTTTACCCGCGTGGGCTCTTGGTATACAACATTCATTGTTTTCTGCTTCAGTCTGTGCATTCAACTAAACCTAGCCAATGAAGCCATCGCAACTGAATTTTTAGCCACCCCCCCCCAGCCCAGCACAACCCAGACTGCATTACTACCGCGGTACCGGGCATCACCACTGCCGTCTTTTACGACTCCCATCCCTATAAAGGCTTTACCAAAAATTGGTCCCTCACCGATGATATGAACAAACATCTAGTGGCACAAAAAGATATTCTAAAAGCGCTGAACAATCATTCTCTGGTCTCCGAGCCGGTGCACAGCATTCGCTTTTCCGCGGTGGGTGACATCATGAAAATACCATCACCACAAAAAAATTATGTCGACAGCCGATTAAACGCCCACTTAGAAAAATCAGATGTTGTCGTCGGGAATTTGGAAACATTAATATCTCCAGCCTACCCGGTACCCACCGACAGCCTGTTTAAGATGAATTCCGACCCATCGGTGCTGTCCGCATTCCAACGTTCCGACGGTAGCAATATATTTAGTGCCCTGTCATTAGCCAACAATCACACCTTTGATTACCCCGACCAGGCCATTCACGATACCCTGGATTATTTGAAACAACACGACATCCAACAAACTGGCATCCAGCAAACAAACAAACCTTACGCAGTCATCGAAAAAAATGCTATTCGTATTGGTTATTACGCCTTAACCACCTTTATCAATAACAGCACAAACTTCGCCGCCAGCAAAATAGCCTTTAACCCCCTACTACAAGGCATCGCTAAAATCCCCTATGAAAAATGGACTAACACCTGTGACCTGAACTACAACCCCATCAAACAAGTATTAGCTGCGATGGATAGCGATAATATCGATTTTAAAGTCATCAGCATACATTGGGGGTATGAGCAACACATGTACCCCCAACCGCAACAACTCCAGATTGCACGAGAAATCATGCGCCAGGGCTGGGATGTTATTATCGGCTCTCATTCACATACCATCCAACCCGCCGAAGTCTGCTTTTTTAATGGTTATGAAAAAAGCCTACCGGATAGCATCGCCTCCCAGTCAGCACACCAGTGCAGGATGAATACCAGTGATGGCATTCCTAGAAAATCCATTGCCTACTATTCCTTGGGGAATTTCACCTCATACACCCCATCGATTTGGTCACAGCTAGGCGTCATCGCAGAGCTCGAAATCGAAAAAGACGCTCAAGGCCACGTTGACTGGCACTCACCCAAGTATACCTACACCTATGACCATAGCTTTCACCCGCCTGACGGCAAGCAGTTTTTAACGCTATTTGACCAGCAAGGCATCCAATGCCCATGGGATTTTTGCATCAATGAATTAGATGAATTCTTGGACATTCCCAAGCAACACATGGAAGGCGCTGGATTCAGCTTTAGCGAGAGAATGCGGCTAATCTGGATTAGCGGACAAGACGCAGTCAAAGCCCTATGGTACTGGGTCACCTATAAGGAATAACCACCGAAATACACACCCACAAACCAAACTATTACAAATAGGACTAAAATTCAGTTATCCTGGACGGATTCCTAAAAAATAAATAGAAAAAATCAGATAAAAAAACAATAACTGTGTAGATACAACCATGACCCAAATCGATGAAGCTCCGCGAGATGTGTTGGTCCCCCTGTTTATGGTCCAAATGCCTGAAAAATCACTTGCTAGGCGGGGACTTAAGACCGCCGACTGGGAATACGTGGTAGAAAATATTGCCAACGTAAAAATTCAAAAAAGCGACATATTGAACACCTTCATCTCCCTAGAATCCTATCGCCAGATATTACTGATGGGTATGCGGTTTTTTGGTGCCCAAGAGCAAACCAAACATTACATCGAAGATATTCAATCCCACCATTTTGGCCCCATCGGCACAGCGACGATAACCGCACCCACACTCCGTGATGGAATTAATGTATTAGAAAGATTCTATATGGTCACCACCCCCGCGTTAAACCTCCAGGTCAAGACCAAACGGAATCAGGTCATATTGGAACTCCAGCCTATTTATCACCTTGATGTGGTTCAAGACATGTACATGGAACTGGTGTTATTAGCAGTGCGAAAGCTGTTAATTTCCCTCAATCCAGAAGCGTCTGATATGGAAATAAATTTCACTCACGAGAAGGTATATTCAAACGAGTTTTACGAGAAAGAATTTGAAACTTGCCCGAATTTCTCCCGCAATTCATGCTATTTAGTATTAGAAGCAAACTGGTTAGACAAACCCAATGAAAACTCAAGTCCCCTAACCTATCAACAGGCAATAAAGGAATGTGAAATACTGGTCGCTAACATCCAGAGCAACCACACCGTATCACAACAGGTGTACAATATGTTGATGAAGGGTGACCACCTACAACATCGATATTCCCTCGACATGGTAGCAGAACAACTCAGTATGTCGGCACGCTCGCTGTCACGTAAACTTCAACAGGAAAAGGCGAATTTTAAGGAAATACAACTTAAAGTGCGCATAGAAAAAGCCAAACGAGAGTTGGAGGATACACAACTTTCAATCAAAAATATTGGTTACAACACAGGTTTTAATAATCTATCGTCTTTTTCCCGTGCGTTTCGTAAACACACGCAATTAACTCCCACAGAATATCGATCACAGCATTGCGAGCAATAGAGTTTTTATATCGACAGCTGACTTAAATAATTTGTTTTTGGTCTATTTATTCATAGCTTTATAGTTACTATATTCTACATAAGTTACTATGTTCTACATAAGTTGCCACATAGATTTCTACATATGCCTCTACTCTAATTCAACTATTTATAGTCAGCTATCATTGCCGGGATTTTTTCTAATGCTACTTCTCGGTCAACAGCACCCAATTTAACCGCTTCCTTTGGCATGCCGTAAACCACACAGGTTTTTTCATTCTGCGCAACAGTGCTCGCGCCTACCATATGCATTTCTTTCATGCCTCTTGCACCATCATCCCCCATGCCAGTCATGATAATGCCCAACGCTTTATTCCCTGCACATTTAGAAACCGAACGAAATAACACATCAACCGAGGGTTTATGGCGACTCACCAACGGCCCATCTTTTACTTGCACCGAGGCTCCAAATTGAGTGACTTGTAACATCATATGTTTACCCCCAGGGGCAATGAGTACTCGCCCCGGCATTAAGGCATCATTATCTTCCGCTTCTTTTACCTCGACCTTACACAGTTGATCCAGACGTTTAGCAAAGGCCTTGGTAAAATGTTCCGGCATATGTTGCACAATAAGGATCGGCAGCGTATTGGATGGTAACGCGGTTAACACTGCCTCCAGGGCTTGGGTGCCTCCGGTRGAGGCACCKATGGCAACTAACGCGCCAGCCTTGCGACCACTTCGACTGGTTCCCTTACTTAACATGACATCTGCCGTTAACTTAGCGGCAACCTTTGGTATCGATGCMATGGGTTTAATTTTGGCACCCGACRTATTTGCCTTTGCCGCCGTTCGGATAGCCGCCACCAACTCCTTGGATGCCTCCAATAAAGAGGTTTTAAGATTGGCCTTGGGTTTCGCCACCACATCTATAGCGCCAAGACTGAGTGCTTGTAGAGAGGTCTTAGAGCCATCTTCAGTCAGGGTAGAGCACATCACCACGGGTGTTGGACGCTCCGCCATAATTTGTTTTAAAAAGGTGATGCCATCCATACGGGGCATTTCCACATCAAGTAAAACAACATCCGGCCATTCCTTCTTCATCTTTACTTGTGCAAATATCGGGTCCTGCGCCGATCCCATCACCTCGATGCCCGCGACACCTTCGAGAGTATCGGTTAACACCTTTCTCACCACCGCCGAATCATCAACAATTAATACCCGAATAGCCATTTAGCACCTCCAATGCAACCGTAATCTTCTAAGAAATTACCGATTGTAATGCTGTATGTTTAACCCAGACATCACCACTCCAGACATCAAAGGCGATACGCCGAAAACCCGTCTCCCCAACATGGGTAACCAACAAGGGAATACCCCGTTCTGCTAACAACTTTATTGCAACTTCGGTATTTTTTGTTCCTATTAACTCATCCTTTAGCATGGTCGAGTTCAAAATCATCTTGCTGCCACCAAATATCTTTGCCTGATACTCGTTTAATTTTGTTCCATACTTCGCGGCTTCTCTAGCAAACAAAATCATCACCGAATCCCCATAGCGGCCATTGATACCATGGTCACCATGAACCTCATTTCCCGCAGCTCTGGTACCGGGCAAGACAAAGTGGCACATGCCACCGATGGTTAAAAAAGGATGCCAAAGGGTGATAGCGATGCAGGAACCCAGTATGGTGTGAATTTGACAATTGGAATCACCAAAGAAAAACTCGCCAGGATTGATAAACCGACTGACGATACCATCAGTTGACTCACCCTCTACGGTTATCGGTATCAATTTCACCATGATCAGTGACGGCTTTTTTTTCTATACACGGTCGGAACAACCGTCTCTAAACCATCATAAATYCCCTTTAGTGATTCCGAGTGACCAATAAACAAATARCCGCCTGGTTGYARCTTTTCTACCAGTTTATTGATGATGTGTTTTTTAGTCGGCRTATCAAAGTARATCATGACGTTGCGTAAAAAAATAATGTCAAATGCCTGCATATTRCCTAACGGTTTAGTYAGATTYACCGAGGCAAAACTTACCCGATTCTTCAGTGTCGGTTCAATCAATAACATGCCTTCATATTCGTCACGCCCCTTAAGACAATAYTTACGTAGGTATGCCTTGGGTATGCCATCAATACGATTTTGTTGATAGAGCCCCCCGCGTGCAATTTCAAGCACTCGACTACTAATATCCGAACCAAAAATCTCCCAGCGACCACTGGCAAGTTTATCGTCTAATARCATCGCAATGCTGTAGGCTTCCTCTCCCGTCGACGAAGCGGCACTCCAGACCCGAAAGYTTGCYCTCCCTGACCACTGCGRCAGCACCTCTYGYTCAAGAAAYTCAAARTGTTTCGGTTCCCGAAAAAAATARGTCTCATTGGTCGTCARYARRTCAATAACAACCTGTTGCTCACCCWCATGGGGAGCGGACATCAYYAGYTCAAARTATTCTTTAAAGGNTTGCAGTGAATAATGTCGAAGTCTTTTTCCTAAGCGAGAGGTCACTAGCATTTTCTTTTCGTCACTCAAGCTAATACCCGCCTGATCATAAATAAACGTCCTAAAAGCGTTGAACTCACGATCGGATATATTAGCTTCCAACATTGCGTCTACCTCACAAACCAGTCTCGCCTTAGACAACACCGACTATCCGGGAATTATTTCTGTTACTTATTACGTTATCAAATTCATAGTCATCCACTAGGTTCAAAATCGCTCAAACTTCGACTCATCAACGGTTACCGCTATCTTAGTATTCGAATGTGACTTGTCTACAGGCAATGTACTCGAAGGCGACGACACCTCGAAACTCGCCATATCAGTACCCACAGCCAAACGAAAAAAACCTACCACCTGTTGCAAATTTTTCGACTGTGACTGCATCTCCTCAGCAGTGGCCGCGAGTTGTTCAGCACCGGCGGCGTTTTGCTGAGTCACTTTATCAAGCTGCTGCATTGCGCTATTGATCTGACCGACGCCACTCGATTGCTCCTCAGAAGCAGCACTGATCTCCTGTACCAGTTCTGCAGTCTTGGTAATATCAGGCACCATTTTCTCCAGCAAGCTACCAGCTTTCTCCGCAACTTTTACACTGTCACTGGTAAGGTCACTGATTTCCGCAGCGGCTATCTGACTGCGTTCAGCAAGTTTTCTTACTTCCGCAGCAACCACCGCAAAGCCTTTGCCGTGCTCTCCTGCGCGAGCCGCTTCAATTGCCGCATTAAGCGCTAACATATTTGTTTGGTATGCTATTTCCTCAATAATTGAAATCTTCTCGGCAATCTGCACCATCGCCTCAACGGTCTCCGCAACGGCTTCTCCGCCCTCAGCCGCGGCAGTGGCAGACTCACTAGCAATGTTATCAGTGGTCTGGGCATTCTCGCTGTTCTGACTGATCGATGCTCCCATTTGCTCGACAGATGCACTGGTTTCCTCAACACTAGCGGCTTGCTCACTGGCGGCCTGACTCAGGGTGCCCGCGGTATCACTCACCTGAGCCGCTGCCGAATAGATCTGGTCTGAACTGCCTTTAATTTGTTGCACCACCTCAATGAGTTTTTCCTGCATACTGATCATCGCCGCATAGACTCCTACCCGCTTATACTGATCAATTTCACTCAAGTCCATGGTAAAATCACCCGCAGCAATAGATTCGGCCAGCACCCGCACTTCCCGCGGATCTGCACCTAGCTGTCCCATCACATGGCGAACAAACCATCCAGCAATCGCAACAATTAGCGTTGCTGCGATAACCAATGCAATCATGATGGCAAATTCAAGCTCGGCGATACTTCGAAATGCTTCCTCTTCATTAATTTCCGCCAGAATAACCCAGTCAAAGCCCTTTAACTTAAGTGGCGCATAGGCCGATAGCACACTAACATCTCGATAATCTGGCGTAATATCAGCACCTTCATTGCCAGCAAAAGCGGCATTAACCGTAGCGGTATCAACCTTCTTAACCAATATGGTGCTTTCTGTAGAGAAGCGCGACTGTGAGCGCATCAGCCTATCAGCTCCCACCAAATAGACTTCGCCTGATTCACCGAGGCCTTCTTTGACCAATAGACGACTGTTGATCTCATCAACCGGCATTTGGAAAACCAAGATGCCTAACATCTTGCCCTCATCTAAGATCGGCGAAGCGATAAACGATGCAGCGGCATTATAGGAGGGCACGTAAACCCTAAAATCATCGACAAAAGTCTCATCCTTAGATCGTGAAGTGGCCGCTTTTCTCACGACTGCGGCAATGCCTGAATCTCTATGGGCATCCGAATAGAGGCTAGTGGCATAGTCAATCTCCTTAAAAACTGAATAGACAATGTCACCGGTCTGATGGTCAACCAGAAAGACATCATAATAACCAAATTTCTCCTGGTAGCTGCGCATAACCGGGTGGTACTTGGCGTGCATCCGCGCATAATTAGAACCGTCCTCATTGTCACTTAGCAATGATTTACTACCCAGCGGATTATAGTTGTGCGAAATATACTGATACTGGGCAATGATGCTCGAATCAGACACCGGCAATAGTTGATCCGACAAGATAGGCTCTCCTGTTTCTTTAGTAAATTTTGTACCAAATTGACTATTGTAGAAACGCCGTACGTCATTGCGATATTCTGCAAGCGTTGCCTTATCAATGTTTAGATCACTGGCTAAAGCATGGAAGGAACTCTTGGCCTCACGCATCATCTCAATGGTCTTTTGATCTTCCGAAAGAGTGACAATCTGATTTTCTATTTGCTGAAAATAGCGCTCAATCTCGGATTTTTTTGCAGTTTTTAGGGATTTCAATTGATCAAAACCTTTGTTTCTTAAAGCCTCTTGGGCGCCATTCAACATATAGAGCCCGGTAACAACCAAGGGTACCAAGCCAGAGAAAAGCATCACAATAACGAGTAACCATCGCATCTGTAAATTCTTAATCATGATCTCATCTCCAGTAAGATTACTCTTTCATTAGAACGTTATGTACAAGGGAATACTGCTTACCTCACGCCAATTCCACTCAATATCATTCACCGCTCACTCTCGATAATTCTGCAATCGATAATATATTCTCGATCTCCAGCAGCACTAACAAATTATCACCGGCTTTTACCATACCGCTAATAAAGTCGGCACGAATTTTAGTACCAAATGAAGGCGGCAGCTTAATTTCATCGGTGGGTATATCCAACACTTCATCCACCGCATCGACAGTAATGCCAATCTCAATGGTTTGCTCATCACACTCAATTTCTAAGATGACAATGCTACTACGCTTGGTTCTTGGTGATGGTTTCTCAGAAAAACGTAACGCTAGGTCTACCACCGGCACCACATTGCCCCGTAGATTAATCACCCCGGCAATAAACTCAGGCATCATTGGCACTCGGGTGATATGGCCGTGACCAATGATTTCTTTGATATTGAGAATATTTAAGCCGTAGACTTCCTTGTTCAAGCCAAAGGTGAGCACCTGCGCAACATGCTCTGCGACAGCTTCGCTGACCAATTCTCCCTTTTCGTTTTTTCCTGATGGCTGTTGTTGTGACTGCTGCCTTTTTTGCTGCTTAGTCTGATCCTGCATCTCCCATTCCTCCGCTTAGAAACGTCCGAATTTCGAGCTATCCACTTCTGAACCCTCTTTATTGCTAACACTACCAACATTGCCTTCTGCGCCAGAGCCCATTGCACCCGCTGCACCAACCGCCTGACTCTCAGCACTAGGTAACACCGCCGAACCGTAAGCATCCATATCAGCGGCAACTTTTGATAATTGGAAAAACGCCACTACTCTCTGCATGTTTGCCGCTTGGGTTTGCATTGTTTCTGCCGTAGCGGCAAGCTGCTCAGAACCAGCGGCATTTTGCTGAGTCACCTTATCAAGTTGTTGCATGGCGCTATTTATTTGCCCTACACCACTGGACTGTTCTTCTGACGCGGCACTGATCTCCTGTACCAATTCTGCGGTACGGGTAATATCGGGGACCATAACTTGCAGTAATGAGCCAGCTTTTTCCGCCACTTTGACACTATCACCGGCGAGGGTGCTAATTTCTGACGCCGCCAGTTGGCTACGCTCGGCAAGTTTTCTCACTTCTGCAGCCACCACGGCAAAACCTTTGCCATGCTCACCCGCCCGTGCCGCTTCGATGGCAGCGTTCAGTGCCAACATGTTAGTTTGGTAAGCAATTTCCTCCACAATGGAAATTTTCTCGGCAATATCTTTCATTGCCTTCACGGTGCCATTCACCGCCTCGCCACCTTCCGCCGCCGAGGCAGCCGATTGACTGGCAACATCTTCTGTGGTCTGAGCATTTTCGCTATTTTGACTAATGGAGGCTCCCATTTGTTCTACCGAAGCACTGACCTCTTCGACACTAGCCGCCTGTTCACTGGCTGCCTGACTCAAGGAACCTGCGGTACCACTCACTTCAGCCGCCGCGGCCGTTATCTGGCTGGAATTAAACTGAATTTGCCGTACCACCTCCACCATCCTCTCTTGCATAGCAATCATCGATCCATAAATACCCACCTTCTTACGACTATCTACCGTGCTAATGTCGAGGGTTAAATCACCTTGTGCAATACGCTCGGCTAACTGGCGTACCTCTACCGCTTCAGTACCTAATTGACGCAACATACTGCGGATAATCCATACCGATGCGATGGCACCCAAAGCAAATGAGACAACCGCCATCACCAGCAAAAAAACTACCGCTCCCTTCTCATGCTCAACGGCCTTGATTGATGACGCCTGGGTAAACTGCCCAATTTCAGCAATGATATCTTTTAGTTCATTATCCAGCTCATCTTCGTGCTCTTCAATGGTTTGTACCTGTTCATGGGCCCCATGAACATTACCTTGTGCCAGCATCGCAAACACCTGCAACACCTCTTTCTCATAGACTGCATGTTTTATTTCTACATCCTTAATAATCTCTTCAACATGTTTAAATTCTGCCTCATCAAGCAGAGAATGTGCGTTAACAATGGCATCTGCGACCAATATACCTGCCTCATGTAGCTCCTTATCCACCTGATGTGTCAATTTCTCAAACTCATGCACTGCGTGTTTAAAGTGTGCCTCCTCGACCTGACTAGCTACCATTTCTTCACCTGTGCGCAACGCTCGTTCAAAGTAAATCGCCTGCTCAAGTTGATGAGTGGTAATCTGCACCATGGCTTCGCTTAAAGGAATATCTTGTTCGGTAATCGCTTCTAGCTCACTGCCTAAACTCGACAGGTTACTCCAAGTCACCATGCTGGTACCCAAAATTACGGTCATAAAAAACCCGGTAAGCAAACCAAGTTTCAGTTTTACGCTCATTTCATATGGCTGGTTAATGTTCATTTTTCTATTCCTCAAAATTGTTGAATCTACTGGCGAGCGGTCACTTGCTCTTTAGTAAAAATCGAGAGTTAACGCCTTGTATAGGCCGAGCATTTTCTCGAATAATCGACAAAAACAGCGCGATTTGTGACGATGATACTTCTTGCGGGGTGCGCATCACAAACCAGCGTACGCCTTCACTGCATGGTGGCGTAGTTAGTGAACCACGATAGTGGTAGTATTCTTTATTCCTCGGCAACAGCTCGCTAGCGTTAACCTCCACCCCCTCAATCACATGTACGCCATCGGCATCCTGCGGCATGTTATTCCACAGCGTGCTAATAAATTTATTGTGACTACCCTCTTTTAGTAGCACACCCACCACGGCTAATTGCCCCGCACTATTGGCATGAACAAAATGCGCCTCCATCGAATAAGGGCTACCTGCCACGTGATGCTCACTAGGGCTATGAAAATGTATCTGGAGCAATTTATACCTTTCACCACTGATGCTGACTGTACTGTGATAAGTCGTGGCACTTGGCAAGGAATATTTCTTATTGTCGATTTCGACAATGGATTCCTCATTTTTGGAAATGGTGGAGTAGTTTATTTGAATGGTGTGGCCATTATTGACAATCTGCAACGGCACTCGACCATAATTAAAATTCAACTCAAATAAGGTGGAGTCGAGCGGGGTTTTGATATTGATCGGCGACTGATTAATGCCTGCACTACACAGCCCATACTCTTTTGCCAAGGCCCCCCAATTGTGAGGGCCATCGTGGCCGCTATAACTCCAATGGGCACCGCCACCACTAGCGCCCGCTGAGCCAGACACAATGGCTAAACTCATCGCCGCAGCCACAATTATAGAAAATAGGCTAGCTTTTCTAAATGGTCCTTTGTACTGCAGCCAGTTTCTCTTAGGACGATTAAGCATGATAGTATTCCTTCTCGTTAAATACGTTTGATAAAACTTTCGTTGACAACCAAGTTATATTTGTTCGAAAAAAGTTACATCTCACTTACAATCTACTTTTACACCGTAGCCTTTATTCATTCGCAGAGCTTTGGATACTGCCAATCTGAGTAAGTTCTTCCACCGACAGTAGATTTTCAATATTTAGCAAGATAAGCAACTTGCCAGAAATCTTAGCCATACCACTAATAAATCGGGTTTGAATATTCTCACCAAAGGATGGCGCCGGTTCTATTTCACTGGGGTGAATGTCGAGTACCTCATTGACAATATCGACGGTGACACCAATCTCAATTTTTAGATCCTCATTCATTAGTTCAAGGATAATGATACTGGTACGCTTGGTTCGCTCTAAGGTTTTGCCAGAAAACCGTTGGCTCAAATCGATAACTGGCACCACACTGCCACGTAAGTTAATCACTCCGGAAATAAACTCCGGCGTCATCGGAACCTCAGTGATATCGCCATACTCGATAATTTCTTTTATATTAAGAATACCTAGACCGTAGATCTTGCCACCCAGCATAAAGGTGAGATATTGTTGAGGCTCATTTGATTGAACCTCATAACTCTCAACATCGACGTGTAGTTGTTGCATAACAGTCTCCATAAATACTTTTATTAGTAATCAGTGCGCCGCTGCCGAAGCATCAACATCAGCCCGACCAACATGAGCGTCACCAACATGATCCCCACCTATCTGAGTCACTCGATTTAAAATCTCTGGCACATCAAGTATCAATGCCACCTCGCCACTGCCAAGAATGGTAGTACCGCTGATTTCTGTCAGATGCTGAAAGACTTTTCCTAGTGGTTTGATGACCGTTTGATGTTCACCTAACAGTTCATCCACCACAAAACCGGCTTTTTTGCCAGCAAAATGCACCACTACGATATTGTCGATGTGCTTGCCCTCTCGCTGACTATCTTCCCCAAACATATCACTTAGATGCATAAAGGGCAGTACCTCACCCCGAAGATTAATGTAGTTTGCCGAGTCATCTTTACCTAGAAGTGACTCGTTTAATTCAATACATTCATCAACCATATCCAGTGGCACTATATACTGGGCATCACCTACTCGAACCTGGAAACCATCGATAATGGCTAACGTAAGGGGCAAGCGAATTGAAATGGTACTACCCTTACCTTCTGTGGTTTCTATCTCTATGTGACCACGCAATGACTCAATATTGCTGCGTACGACGTCCATACCCACACCACGACCGGATATATTGCTGACTGAATCGGCGGTAGATAGACCAGCGCCAAAAATAAGTTGATAGATCTGCTTGTCGCTGAGCTGCTGATTTTGTTGCACCAGGCCTTTTTCTATAGCTTTGCTGAGAATTTTTTGTTTGTTTAATCCGCCACCGTCATCGCTGACTTGAATCACCACACTGCCGGATTCATGAAAGGCACCCAGATGCACAATCCCCTTGGCTGGCTTACCCAATTTCAATCTTTTCTCTGGCGACTCTATGCCATGATCGATGGCATTTCGCACCAAATGCATGAGTGGGTCGACAATCTTTTCAATGAGGGTTTTATCCAGTTCAGTATCCGCGCCACTGATATGTAGTTCAATATCTTTACCGGTATCTCGACTGACTTCTCGTACCACCCGCTTATAACGATTGAAGGTTTCACCGATCTGCACCATACGCAGACCCAACGTGGTATCTCGAACCTCCTCAATCAGGTGTAATAGATTTTCCATCGCTTCGTTTAAACCAGTATCACTAAATTTTCGCGCATTCATCTCGGCATTAGCCGATCCAATCACTAATTCGCCCACCAAATTCACCAAACTCTCCAATTTAAGGGCATTGACTCGGATTGTCTGCTGAGCATCGGTGCGGTGTTGTTTTACCTCGGTCTGCTTTTTAATGGCGGCATCAACCACCTCTTGTTGAACTACCTGTTGATCAACCGCGACACTTCCTAGCAACGGTACCTGTTGGTCGGTTGCACCGACCATGACCTCATCGGTAATCCGATCTTGCGCGTTCAGCACATCATCTTGTTCCAATTCGGTGAGCGCACCACAGGCCAGCAGAATATCACCGATGCGCATATCCTCTTCCGGTAGCTGCTCGATCAGCTGGATATATTCGGCTATGTGGCTATGGGGAGGCAAGATGCTGATCTTGCAATCGTCCTGCACAAATTCAAATACCTCTTCGATGGTTTCTTTGTTGGTTTGGGGTGCGATCAATACAATCTCAAATCCCAGATAACAGGTTTCCGGATCAAAATTTTTCCAGGCTGGCAGCGCGTCATCAATAAGCGTGACTGTCTTTATCTCACCTATATTACTCAGATAATTAATAAACGATGAGGGATCCATGCCATTACGTAAGGCATCGGGACCAAAACGCAAGGAGATATGCCAATTTTTATTTTTTACCCCGCCGGCGGGTATATAGTCGCTACTAATTATCGTGTGATTTTTATCAGTATCAGCTGCGTCACTGGTTTCTCCCAAATAGGAATTTAATTGCGAAACCAGTAAATCATCTCTTTGTTTAAGTTCTTTATCCATCTCTGTTTTGCCAGAAAGAGCATCATTAACCAAATATTCCAGGTGGTCGCGATTAGCAAGAAATAGGGAGACCATATCATCATCCACCTCCAGCGTGCCTTCCCGCACTTTAACCAGTACGCTCTCGACTATGTGGGTAAAGTTTACAATGAGATCTAAACCAAATAATCCAGCGGCTCCTTTAATCGTATGAAAAGTACGAAACAGGTCGTTAACACAATCTAACGCTTCGGCTTTGTTTTTAATATCATCCAAATTAAGTAACGCCTGCTCAGCGACACTGAGAAGGTCTTCCGCTTCTTCGGCAAATATTTGCAGGCTGTCGTCTGTCATGCGGCTTCTCCTATGGGAAAACGATCACTGAGGCCGTAACTCTCGATAAGTTTATTTACTGCGCCGCTCATCGAAGTAAGCTTTAATGATTTGTTTTTTTGGCTAAGCTCTTTATCTAACGCTAATAACAGTTGAATCCCTGCCGAATCAATCTCTTCCACGTTCTGTAGATTGAGCGCCAAGGTTTGGTAACTATCCATATTCTTTGAAAGTTCTTGTTTGAGGTTGCTGATGGTATAGATAGTCATCTCCTCCGCGAGGGTCAATTCACAGTCACCCTTATCGTTATTGCTGTCGATCGTGCTGCCACCATCACTATCAGATTCTTTATTAAGTGCCATGACCATTGTCCTAACCTGTTATCCAACGCTTATTTTTTCATGCCTCATTAACCCACCAGCTTCGCAACAACATCCAATAACTTCGGCGGCTGAAAGGGTTTTATAATCCACGCCTTGGCGCCAGCGGCTTTTCCTTCCAGCATCTTTGATTCTTCGGCTTCGGTCGTCAGCATACAAACCGGAGTGAATTTGTAACGCGGATCCTTTTTTACTTCTTTTACAAAGGTTATGCCGTCCATATTTGGCATATTGACATCACTGACGATGAGATGAATCTTCTGACCGGTCATTTTTGATAATGCATCCACGCCATCACAGCCCTCGATCACATCATAACCTGCGCGTTTTAATGCAATACCAACGACACTACGAACAGAACTTGAATCATCAACAATTAATATGGTTTTTGACATCGCCCTCAATTCCTTCTAAGTAATCATTGTTTCACTCATGTGAGCACCCAACGTTCTCAAAATTCTTTATTAGCAATTCCATCAAAAAAACATCACATCGCCACCTTCGCCTGCTTTGGATGTTTCCGCATCTTTCTCGCCCGTCACTCTGTTGTGGGCGTTTTTTTCGTCGACGGTGGTGTACACCTCTTTCATTTTATCCAACCAATCGTCCAATTCAGTGCCAATCAACTCTTCACCCATGGATCTTTTAGCCTGTAACAACGCTAGCTGTTCACTAAAATTTTCTAAATTGGTTTTGACGTTTAATAATATTTGGCTAACTCGATCCTGAAACTGCAATGACACCAACGACTCATCAACCTCATGGCGGATACCGTCATTCACTGACATGAGTTTTTCAGACGACTCCATCAGCGCTGTCAAATCCGTGTGAAAATCATCGAGCACATTAATAATGGTTTTATCGGCATTCTCAAGAAATTCACCTTTACGCTGCTCTGCAACCTCGGCGGCACCTAACACGGAGGTCACCATGTCAGATATTGAACCAACCTTATCGAGGATTTGGGTACTTATTTCACCGGAGGTATTGGCCAAGTTTCTCACCTCATCCGCCACCACCGAAAACCCTCTACCTGCCTCCCCCGCCCTGGCCGCCTCTATCGCTGCATTAAGTGCCAGTAAGTTAGTTTGGTCCGCGATATAACCCACCCTCTCTGCCATGCCCTGAAGCGGCTCAACAAACTCTTCTAACTGTCGAATTTGAGTAACCGTTTCCTTTTTCGAGCTTAACGCTGCGCGTAGGGTGTCGGTAATACCGTTTAAGGTCTTACTGTGGGATTGCAACATCGCCTCTTGTTGAGATCGATTACTGCCACTACCTTGGGTTATGGTTTCTATCTCGGCAATCTGTTGCACAATACCGGAGAAACGATCCGCCAGTATATCAATCCCTGACGTAGATAATTCGTTGCACAGAATTAGTTGGTTTGCCCATATGGGAATCGCCGTCAAACAGGTATCTTCAATCGCATTATTTTGCAACGCCCCCTCTTCGGGGCCCGTCTGCGCCAGTGTATCTTCAACAAGTTCGGTAATTTGGTTAGCAAGTATTGATTTCAGCCACAACGAGCCAACCACCGCCAGCGTAATCAATATCGCTGAAGCTGCGATAGTGTAGGTACTAAGTTCAATGTAGAGCAACAGTAACAGAGCAAAGCAGGCGAGCCCCAGAGGCAACATAAAGAGCCCTTTATAATCTATTGCTTTAGAAAACGTTCGATCATCACCATTTTTCATTTTGTAGTGGCCTTGCAGTACGAAACGAAAGTAAAGAGGCTTGAGTATTCCGCCTTATAGTATAAAATATAACCAACACCACCCGAATGCAATCATTAACTCAAATTGCAAGTAGTCTGTTAATAGCCATGAATGCAGCCAGCGTTTTAAATAGATCTTTTTGTTAACATCGCCAAAAAAATTGGCAGCCTTAGAAAACCGAAGTGATTGTTTTTCGTCAACAAACTCTGGAACTAATGAGTAATTCAGAATAATTATTGTATATAGCTGTTTATTCTATCTTTAGTGCATATCTGTTTGAGCCGTCAACAAAGGTAACTAGCCCGGTCAAATAGATAAACCATCCACAGATGATTAAAAATACATTTTCATTGGGAGATAGGGCATGACTGCATTTTCTAAAATGGTTAACATATTTACCGGTGATTATCCCGATCGACAAGCAAAAGAAAAAACTCAACATAAGGAACCTGGCCGCTTCAGTATTGGAAATATTTCTCTCTCCAAGAAAATTGCCGCGGTGAATATATTGCTTGCTACAGTGACCTCTCTTTCCTTAGTGTATCTTGTGCTCTCAATTACCGACATTACAAAAGTCATTGATGGCCAAAATTCCTTGGCACAAAATCAGATTGAAATGATTCAACATCAGCGTATTTCAAATCAAGCACAACAAGGTGAACTCGAACAACTAGCATTGGCAAATGATATTTTAAGAGCATTCTCAGATCAACGATTTTGGTTATTTGACCTTTCCGTTAGCTGGTTAAATGAGTCCGAAGACAAGGCGGAAGCCGCCAAAGAACGGTTGTTTTTGTTATTGGACAAATTAGCTATCAACAAACCTTTGCTCGCCAAAAATCTGCGCAAGGAAAGCAATGAATTTCACGAAAAAATGTTTGAGGCCGTCGATTCCTACGTGGATGAGAACAGGGTAATTGGCAACTCGATCATAGCCAGCGCGAGAAGCCAGGCATTAAACATAGAAAAAGAACTCGACGTAGTCCTACAACAATCAAAACAGCAAGCCCTTGCCAGCGCCAACAAGGTAGAACAAGCATCCGCTAAAGTTCAAAATGTCAGTGAAAATCTTAGAAGTGAGTCTGTTAAGGTAAAAGCAGAGAATGTTCAATTGCAACAGGTAGCAATGATAGTGTTGGCAGTTGTCATTGGCATAAGTTTTGTTTCAACCCTAGCATTAAGGCGCGCCATTCTTCGCCCAGTAAATGCCATGTTGAAGGCGGTTGAGGACCTGTGTTCTGGAGAGGGAGATCTAACCCAACGATTACCCAAATTTGGCAACGATGAACTCGGCAGAACCGCCACTGCCCTCAACACTTTTCTGGATAAATTACATCATGTTATTTCTAATATAAGTGAGAGTATCGAGGTACTGGCGAGCGCATCCAATGAAGTTAAAGCCTCTGCAAATTCACTCAGCCAATCTGCCAGCGAGCAGGCAATCAGTGTGGAAAAAACCAGTTCGTCTCTAGAAGAAATGACCGCATCAATTAACAGTAACGCCGAATGTGCCAGTCTAACCGATGAATTGGCAAGCAAAGCGGCCTCCGAGGCAAGAGAGGGGGGTGAGGCGGTAAGGAAAACGATCTCAGCCATTGCCGCCATTACCAAAAAAATTGATACCATCGATGATATTGCCCGAAAAACCAATCTATTAGCATTAAACGCCACCATCGAAGCGGCCCGTGCTGGTGACGTGGGCAAAGGTTTCGCCGTCGTTGCCGGAGAGGTGCGCAAGCTGGCAGATCGCTGTCAAACCACGTCAAAAGAGATTGACGACTTGGCAACTATCACTACCAAGGCGGCATCAAGCGCGGGGAAATTGCTAGAAGAAATTGTCCCTGCTGTGGATAAAACCGCGGAATTGGTGCAAAAAATCAACATTGCTTCCGAAGAGCAAACCAACGGTGTCATATTGATTGCTCAATCCATGACGTCAGTTGATCATTCATCACAATCCAATGCCTCTGCGTCGGAACAATTAGCCGCAACCGCCGAACAGATCAATGGCAGAGTTGAAGAGCTGCGTAGTATGGCGGGATTTTTTAAGACCTAGATAATTGATAGTTATTATTCTATCGTTTTTTCCACGATTTATGCTATCAAAACAACAGGGTATTGTCTGTTCTTATATGTTCAAATTGCGCTAAACAAACCGGTAAATCGGCATTTACCTATTGCGAATAGTTACATTACACGACATGGATTTTATTACCGACTACTGACCAGCGGCTAACTGCTCAAATTCTCTTAACTTGCTTGTCAGCGCGGTGAATGCAGCTTCAATGTCAGTATGTTGCGACTTCAATTTATCCACATCCTTGGAATCTGTGCTTGACTGCAACTGAACGGCACAATCCGCTAATTGCTCCGCACTCAAATTTAATGCCACGCCTTTTATCGTGTGTGCGATGACACTCACCGCCTCAAAGTCTGCCTCATCAATTGCCTGGCGTAGATCAAGCAACCGAGGCGGAACATCCTCTAAAAACAAACTGACTAATTTAAGTAATCGGTCTTGGCGATTGCGCACGCGCTTTAGTGCGCTGGGTTGATCCCAAACGGCGAGTGATTTTTTTCTGTTTACTTCGTCCTCTCCAGCTAAACCCACTGCGCTATTCGCGGATGCCACCTCACCTAACCATCGAGCAAGGACATCTTCTAGCTTGTCCGCGTCCACCGGCTTACTGGTGTAATCGTTCATACCCACCGCTAGACACTTCTCTCGATCTCCCTGCATTGCATTCGCAGTCATGGCGATTATGGGGAGAGTTTGATTGGATGCGCCGGCCTGTCCCTCCCTGATCGCCCTTGTGGCTTGATAACCATCCATCACAGGCATCTGGCAATCCATTAACACGCCGTGGTATCGAGCCTCAATGGTGGCGGAGCTTAATGCCTGGATGGCTTCCAATCCATTTTCTACCACATCAACAGCTAACCCCATGTCCTCCAGAATTCCCTTGGCAACCTCCTGATTAATAGCATTATCTTCCACCAATAAAATACGTTTATTTTGGCTCCACAGTCTATCAAGCGTCGATGATGGTTTCGTTTCAGCTTGTTGCTCTAGATTGTGCAGATACTGCTGTGTCACTAACGGCGTAGCTTGTTGCAAAGCATCGCCGGCGTCCCCCACCACGGATAACGCCATCATCAAATCATCGGTCGTCACCGGTTTGGGGAAATAGGCTTGAAAACCCAGGTCCGCAAAATGCTGGGTTTCATTTTGCTGCGCCATTGAGGTCATCATCACTAGCTGTAGGGAATTAAACCGTTGATCGCTGCGAATTCGCTGCCCTAGTTGCGCCCCGTCCATGCCTGGCATCTGCATATCCAACAAGGCAAGATCAATCGCTTTGCCATTGGGGTCTTCTACATTCTCTAGCAAGATCTGTAACGCGTGTACTGCATCATGTGCCTCTGTTACCTGCGCCCCCCATAACACCAACTGGGTATGCAACACCTCACGGTTGGTAGCATTATCATCAACCACCAGAATATGCAGCTGACTGATATCCGTTTGGGGTAGTAATGGAAACGATTGTTGACTTGGAAAAAGCTCGACACTGAACTCAAACGATGAACCCTTTCCCGGCTCACTGCTTACACTAATACTACCCCCCATCAATTCACATAGCTGCTTGGTAATAGACAACCCCAAACCCGTACCCCCATAACGACGTGTGGTCGATGAGTCTGCCTGAGTAAAGGCTTCAAACAACCGGTTTTGAATTTCCTTGGGAATACCAATACCAGTGTCACACACTGCGCAGTATAGCTGTAGACCATATTCACCTTTGTCATGCAAGGTAGCCCGAATAACCACCTCTCCTTGTTCGGTAAACTTTATCGCATTGCCCACAAGGTTAGCGAGTATTTGACGCAATCGGCTTGGGTCACCCACCACCATAGAATGTTCTACGTTATGGGTATCAACAATCAACTCCAGATCTTTGTCAGCTGCACGCAACGCCATCGCTTCAGAAAAATCTCCCAGTAGTCGGCACAAGTTGAAATCTACTTTTTCCAATTCCATTTTACCGGCTTCAATTTTGGAAAAATCCAATATGTCATTAATAATGCTCAACAATGATCCGGCACTATTTTGCGCTAAGGCAACCTGTCGACGCTGGGTTTTTCCTAATTGGCTTTTTTCTAGCAACCCTAGCATTCCCAGCACACCATTCATGGGAGTGCGAATCTCATGACTCATGCTAGCGAGAAAATCACTTTTGACGAGAGCAGCTTCCTCCGCCGCTATCTTTGCTAATTTCATCGATTGTTCGGCTTGTTTAATGATGGTTATATCGGTACGGATAGCGATATAACTGCGGGGTTTTCCAGCTTCATCCAAAAAAGGCGCAATGGTAGTATCAACCCAATATTCATGCCCACCCTTAGCACGATTACAAATCTCTCCCCGCCATACWTCACCYTGGCTGATRGTAAGATACATTTGGCGAAARAATTCCTGATCATGAAACCCCGATTTAACCAGTCGGTGATTTTTYCCCAGCAATTCTTCTTGGCTATAACCACTGATTTCAGAAAAACGTTTATTTGCGTAGGTAATACTACCCTTTAGATCAGTCACYGCGACGATGGCRTGTTGATCTAGCGCAAACTTCTGTTCGTGTAACTCCGCYAATGCCCGYTTACGCAGCAAAGCTTCTTCATTCAAACGTTCAATAGATATTGTTTTTTTGCTGATGCTCTCAACAATATCATTAACATTTTCGCCTAACTCWGCAATTTCATCGTTACCCAGTTTYGGTATTCGAAAAGCCAAATCACCACCRGTRATGGTGAGCGCACCCTGATGTAAAGTATTCAACCGTATCAGTACGAGTTTYCGCAACAAAATATATAAAAGCAAGCTCAGCAGAACACCCCCGCCTAATATTGCTACTATAACGACCTTGGTCGCATTTGCGATGGATTTAAACGCCTGTTGACGGTCATAGCTGACGATAACTTTATGYTTYAGATTGCCAATAACTAAAGATTGYTCTGCTCGCAGGTCATGTTGGTATAAATCGGTTATCGCTGAATGATGTTTATCCTGGTGATGTTCATCATCTTTATCACTATGGACAAGTATCTTCCCATTGGGATCGGCAACAAATACGTTACTGATTGGATTCCCCGTACTCACTAGCTGAGCAACAATGTGATCCATTAATGTGGCATTGATTAACTCCCAATCCACGCAAACAATTACCCAGCCGATAATATCCCCTCTTTTTCTTATGGGTGCCGAGTACCATTGTGCTAACCGATCTTTTTCTCCGATGATTGTCATATAAGGATCATGTTGCGGTGTGCTGATGACAACTGCATCGTCTGCAAAAGGTAAATACAGCGGATTGTCAGTAACAAGCTTTAGCAACAGCTGCTCGCCGTGAGTTTTTGCCCCCTTGTGATTTCTAGTGCTAGTGGCAAACACACTACTGTCAGGCTCCACAATGAGTATGTAATTAATAAATGGGTAAACGGTAATTTGGTCATTCAATATTTGATTGACCCCGCGGCTTTCGTAAAGATTTAGGCTCTTTGCTATTTCTCGTCGTGTAGCCACCACCTGGGTTAATGCAGAAATTTGCTGTTGTTTTTCTTTTACTCTGGATAACGCAAACAAGGTATCGCCCGCAAGCCGGTTCGCCACGATGGTTTCCATATCAAGGCGAATACTGGATATCACTAGGGCACCAATGCCCACCATTGTTAACACAACGGCTACAGTCACAACGGATACTAACTTAGGAACTAATTTCACCGCAAACCCATACTATCGAATATTTTATTCATGCTCACTCCACCCAACTGATGGTGCTACGTGCTTCTTCTGAAAGAGAAATCCCTAACCTCTCAACACTGTCTTTGTTCATTAAAAATTGTGGTGGATCCTGGAATTCTGATTCGATTTTTTCAGGCCGCAGATTATTCAGGAGGATCTTTGCGGCCTTAATACCTGCCATCTTTCCCAATGTGTAAAAATCCGCAACCGGCCCAAAACTTGCGCCCGCTTCTATGCCGGCTTTATTGGAGCTAAGTATAGGAATACCATGTTTTTGGGAAATATCTATCAGCACCTGTTCGCCACCGGATTGCATCAAGGTATCGGTGGTGGTCATAAATACGTCCACTTTACCAATCAGCGCAGTTGCCATTGCCTTTACTTGCGCTATATCTTCGGGCTCTTTGTCAATACCGGTGATACCCGCCCGCTTCAGCAATCTAAGCATATTGGCGGCTTGTATCTTCGAATTTGGCTCGCCTTTTCGATGAAAAATGGCGACGCTCTTGGTGGCCGGTAACACCAAATCAAGTAGGTCAAGGTAATGTCGTATTGGCACATAGTTGCTGGTGCCCACCAAATTGTTAGCGGAATATTCGAAGGATTCGATGAGACCGGAATCTGCGGGGTAAGTCACGATAGAAAAAACAATGGGCGTCGTTTCAGGCATGACGTGTTTGATGATGCTGGTACCAGGGGTTGTTAAGGAATATACCAGGTCGACTTTTTTTGCTTTAAAAAACGCCGCCACTTTTTGTTGCAGCACTGTGTTCGCGCCAATGTCTCCGATTAGGAATTGAATCTGCTCACCTTCTCGCAGCCCCTTGCTGGCCAACCCATCTTTAAAGCCTTCAACACTCGATGGGTAACCTGACCAGGCAGCGATGCCGATGGTATATTCAATAGCACTAGAATGGGTGTGCCAACACAGCATCACCGCTAACAAAATTATTCGACTAAGCAACAATTTATTCCTCATTTGAGCGGATATAGTGAATTGTTAGACTCATGTTCAAAATAGAAGGCCTTCACCTCCTTTCGACCAGTATTTTGCCTTTGCATTAATTCTAGACCCTGGTGCGGGGTTTGCCTGTTTTACCTTCGGTCATTGCTGAAAGGACATGCTATCGCTCACTCTGGAACGACAATAACGGCGCAAATCAACATCGTTGAAGCTTTTACCCGGCACTCAAAAAAACTCAACCAAGCCTAGGAATGACATTTATTCTCATTTACAAAGAAAGCAATTACTCTATACTGGCCCAACATTCTTATAACTGAAGTTGGGCAACGTATGACCTCTATATTCAAAATCATGGCTTTACCTACTGCTATCGCAGCGTCTTCTTTATTGATTAGCAACGTAGCTTTTGCCGACACTAATACTGACATCGAAGCATTGAAGGCACGTATTGATAAGTTGAGTGAAATGCAAACAGAACGTACCACACCTGCCATCGCAGTTAGTGGTGTTGTCGAAGTAGAAGTCGGTTATGCCACAGATTACAACGATGATAAGACTAGCGACATTGTTGCAGCAACCGTAGCGCTAGCCTTTGAAGCCAACATTGCAGAAGGTGTTCATGTTCAAGTTGGGTTATTACACGAAGAAGATGTGACTCCTCTTGAAGTTGATGAAGCACACATCTCGTTTGAAAAAGACTTATTATCTGTTAATGCTGGGGTGTTCTACATTCCTTTTGGTAGCTTTGCATCCAACTTAGTATCTGACCCGCTAACCCTTGATTTGGCTGAAACCCGAGAGTCTACCGTTGAAGTCGGCGTGTCTATGGGGCCAATCTCCACGTCGGTTTATGTATTTAATGGTGATGTTGACGATAACGGTGGCGCGCAGGACAAGACAGAAATGTTCGGTTTATCATTCACTTTCGCACGAGAGTCCGGCGCTTTAGCTTATGAGTTTGGTGCTGATTATATCAACAACTTCGCCGATGTCGGTGGCCTTGAAGGCACTGTAGTGTTATCCGATGATTATGTTGCCGGTATCTCTGTTGATGCCGCGGTATCTTTTGGAGACATTAACGTCTTCGTTGAATACACCACGGCTCAAGAAGAATTTGAAACTGCAGATTTAGCATTTGAAGGTGAAGGCGCAAAACCTGCCGCGTTTAACATTGAAGCCGGTTACTTACTGAGTCTCGGTAAATGTGAAACTCAATTCGCTATCGCTTACCAGGGCACCAAAGAAGCATTAGCATTAGGCTTGCCTGAAAAGCGTATCGCAATAGCCGCATCGACGCTGATCGCTGACAATACCAGCCTAAGCCTTGAGTATGCTCGTAACACTGACTATGACGAAACTGAAGGTGGTACCGGTGACGACGCTACCGCAATCACGCTTCAGCTTGCGGTTGAGTTCTAAACTAACTCTATCGTCTGAAATCAAAAACGGGATGCGCTTGCATCCCGTTTTTTTACTCAGAATTTCATGTTTAGCCCTTGGAAAACTCATCCGAATAAATCACCGCCTGATTGCGCCCAGAGTGCTTCGCTACATACAGCGCTTCATCGGCATGCTGTACCAACATCAGTTTATCGGTTTTATCAAAATCCAGGGCTAGCTGCGTGGTACAAAACACCCCGATACTGATGGTCACACGATCGCATACCGTACTGTCTGGATAAGGCACATTGGCTTTATTGAGCGCATCAAACATATTATCTACCACGTCCTGTGCACCTTTCAAATCTGTTAACGGCAACAATACAGCAAACTCTTCACCGCCATAACGCGCAATGAGATCACCGGGTCGCAGCAATTGATTGCCGAGTGTTTGGGCAACAATCCGTAGGCAATCATCGCCCGCCAAATGACCGTAGTTATCATTAAAACCCTTAAATTGATCGATATCGATCATCATTACGCTCAGCGGAGTAGACTCACGCAAACAGCGCCCCCACTCCACCTTAAATTGTTTATCAAACCCGCGCCGATTGACCACCGAGGTCAACCCATCCAGGCAACTCAATCGTTGCAACTCTTCATTGGCAACTTCAAGGTTTTTGTTGGTCGCCGACAACTGCTCCTGCATCTGAGCAATACGTGCCATGGCGTTAATTTTGGCTTTTAATACCACCGGTTTCACCGGTTTCGAGAGATAATCATCCCCACCCGCTTCAATTCCGGTAGCTAGATAAGTATCTTCCGTATTACCACTGATAAAAATGATGGGAAACCAGCTGTCAGGGGCTAACTGGCGAATCCTACGGGTGGTTTCAAAGCCGTCTAACCCTGGCAGTTCCACATCCATCAAGACCAAATCGTATCTATCGCCCTTAAAAAGCGCCAACGCCTGCTCGCCATCCGTCGCAAGAATAGCCTCATGACCCATGCTATTAATAATGCGACTAGCAATCATACTGACGGTTTTATTATCTTCGACAACCAATACTTTCATTTGCGACCAGCGTGTCCATTCGGAAATTGAGAAATTGTAATATTAGTTAAGTGTAGATCGATTCTGTCTACTCGCCCATATACTCGCAAAATAACATCTAACTATTTGATAGTAAACAACTTTATCAACCTAGCCGGAGGGGAAAGGTGGACTTCTGGTTCCCATGCTCGCGTGAGGAAATACATACGGTGCACCGATGTATAATGAGCCCACACTCAACCAAACCATGGCAAGGGTTTAGCGTGGGTTAGCTAGCCTTGATTTAGCGGGTGATCACCAGGCAACTGCTTAGACATCCACAACGCCAACTTATGCCGCCTCTTGGGGTCATCGGCCTGCCCCTTAACCAATGGCTGAATCAACTTATCATGTACTAACAATCGATAAAGAAATTCGACTTTTTCTTTTGCTGAATCAGTACTCTCAAATTCACCTACCCCGCGTTTTTTGGCATAGATACCACCTACACGAAGTGCTTCTTTAACGAGTCCTGCTTCATTTTTAAGCTTTTTCATTATTGCCTTCCCTTCAATCGCCGCAGCAGCCACTGTAGCATGCCTTTTGTCGCAATACCCTGAGATAACCTTGAGATTACAGTTAATCATTATGGCGATCGAACTCACCGGCTAATAATCAGTCCAACCCTGGCAAATTGCAATTTTGGCAGATGTAAACCCAGCAACACGGAAACAAATAATGAACAATACCCACTCAACGTTGGTCGGCTATATATTATGGATATTGGGTTTCACCGGTGCCCATCGGTTTTACTTTGGTAAACCCATCACCGGCACCCTGTGGTTCTTTACCTTAGGGTTACTGGGCATCGGCTGGCTAATTGATGTATTTCTTATCCCTGCCATGGACCGCCAAGCGGATGCTCGCTTTAACGCCGGCCCCATGGACTATACCCTCGGCTGGATCTTATTAACCTTTTTAGGAATATTTGGCATCCACCGCATGATGATGGGTAAATGGCTGACCGGAATCCTTTACCTATTAACCGCAGGGCTATTCGGATTTGGTTACCTCTATGATTACTGGACGTTAAACGATCAAATCAGCGACCTAAATACACAAACCTAAGATGAAAACGTCGACTTAGTGCATTACCCCACCATATTGGCCGTTAAACCCGAATTTTTTACCCTAAATTTCAATAATTTAAAAAAACAACCAAAACACCGGTAAAATCCGGTATACTTACGCGCAATTTTGGCCCTAGCTTATCGAGTAATCTAATGACTGAATTATCCAAATATAGAAACATTGGTATTTTCGCGCACGTTGATGCGGGTAAAACAACCACAACTGAACGAATTCTAAAGCTTACCGGTAAGATCCATAAAACCGGTGAAGTTCATGATGGAGCAGCCACCACTGACTTCATGGAACAAGAGCAAGAACGCGGTATCACCATCCAGTCAGCAGCAACTACCTGCTACTGGAAAGAGCACCGCATGAACATCATCGATACCCCTGGACACGTTGACTTCACTATCGAAGTATATCGCTCCCTGAAGGTACTGGATGGCGGCGTGGGTGTATTCTGTGGTTCTGGTGGTGTTGAGCCTCAATCAGAAACTAACTGGCGTTACGCGAACGAATCAGAAGTTGCTCGTATCATCTTCGTTAACAAGTTAGACCGTATGGGTGCAGACTTCCTCAGAGTGGTTAAGCAAGTTAAAGAAGTGCTAGGTGCGAACCCATTGGTAATGGTATTGCCAATCGGTACGGAAGAAGATTTTATCGGTATTGTTGACCTACTAACCCGTAAAGCATGGGTTTGGGATGATTCAGGCGAGCCTGAAAACTACGAAATCCAAGATGTTCCTGCTGACATGGTAGATTTGGTTGAAGAATACCGTGAATTATTGATCGAAACCGCTCTTGAGCAAGATGACGATCTCATGGGAGCATACTTAGAGGGTACCGAACCCTCTATTGACGATATTAAACGTTGTATCCGTGAGGGTACCATTGCACTGGATATCTTCCCCACATTCTGTGGTTCGGCGTTCAAAAACAAAGGCGTTCAAATCATTCTTGACGCCGTTGTTGACTACTTACCGAATCCTACCGAGGTTAAGCCGCAGCCGCTTACCAACGAAGACGGTGAAGAAACTGGCGATCATGCCATTGTCACCACCGATACATCATTCAAGGCATTAGCCTTTAAAATCATGGATGACCGTTTTGGTGCGCTTACCTTTATCCGTATCTACTCTGGCGTGCTAAARCGWGGCACCACGGTGCTTAACTCTTATACGGGTAAAACCGAACGTATCGGCCGCATGGTTGAGATGCACGCCGATGATCGTAACGAAATCGAATCGGCACAAGCCGGTGACATCATCGCTGTTATAGGCATGAAGAACGTGCAAACGGGTCACACCTTATGTGATCCAAAAGATCCAGTAACACTTGAACCCATGGTATTCCCAGAGCCAGTAATCTCCATTGCAGTGACGCCAAAAGACAAAGGCGGATCGGAGAAGATGGGTATTGCGATTGGTAAGATGATCGCAGAGGATCCTTCCTTCCACGTTGAGTCTGATGAAGAAACTGGCGACACTATCCTTAAAGGCATGGGCGAACTTCACCTAGACATCAAGGTAGATATCCTTAAGCGTACCTACGGTGTTGATCTAGAAGTTGGTCAGCCACAGGTTGCTTACCGTGAAACTATCACCAAGACCATTGAAGATAGTTACACTCACAAGAAACAATCCGGTGGTTCTGGTCAGTACGGTAAGATCGATTACCGCATCAAGCCTGGCGAGCCTGGCACTGGTTTTGTATTTAGCTCAAAAGTTGTTGGTGGTAACGTACCGAAGGAATTCTTCCCTGCTGTTGAGAAAGGTTTCAGAGGCATGATGGGCGAAGGTGTTCTTGCTGGTTTCCCCGTACTTGATGTAGAAGTTGAGCTCTATGACGGTGGTTACCACGCGGTGGATTCATCTGCGGTTGCATTTGAAATTGCTGCAAAAGGCGCTTTCCGCCAATCAATTCCTAAGGCCGGCCCTCAGTTAATCGAGCCGATCATGAAGGTTGACGTTTTCACTCCTGATGATCACGTAGGTGATGTAATCGGTGATTTGAACCGTCGTCGTGGCATGATCAAAGATCAAATGGCAGGTGTTACCGGTGTACGTGTTAAAGCCGACGTACCGCTAGCGGAAATGTTTGGCTACATTGGTACCTTGCGTACAATGACATCAGGCCGTGGTCAATTCTCTATGGAATTCTCGCACTATCTGCCTTGTCCTAATTCAGTATCTGAGACGGTTATTATTGCTGAAAGAGAAAAGAAAGCGGCTAAGTAAGATTTTCATTAAACCTTACTGCTGAAATAATAAAACCCCGTTAACACACGTTAGCGGGGTTTTATTTTGCTTGGCGATTAAGTTAGAGGCCCTATGCCTAAATTAAAATGCCCTCTGCCTAAGTTAAAAAGCCCTCTGTCATCATTAAGCCGTGATTAGATTAAAATTCTTCCCACTCTTCGTCAGCTGCGGCGCTCCCTTTACCCCCCCTACGTGACACAACAGGCATCCTTTTTCGAGGCGCTGATGCCCCTCGACTCGCCATCATTCCAGCGTCATTATCCGTGGTAGTGAAAAACGACACCAACTCCCCAAGCGTCTTAGCTTGACCTGACATGGCCTCACTGGCCGCCGACGCTTCCTCTACCAGCGCCGCGTTTTGCTGGGTCATCTCATCCATCTGAGAAATGGCCTTATTCACCTGTTCAATGCCAGAACTTTGCTCATCTGAGCTTTGAGCGACGTCGGCGATTAATTTGCCAACCTCTTCCACCGCTTTAACAATTTCTCCCAGGGTCTCTCCAGACTTCCCAACTAACACGGTACCGTCTTCCACTTTTACTACACTATCATTGATTAAATCTTTGATTTCTTTTGCCGCTGCGGCGGAACGCTGCGCTAAGTTTCGAACCTCACCGGCTACCACCGCAAACCCTCGACCTTGCTCACCGGCTCTGGCGGCCTCTACTGCGGCATTAAGCGCTAACAGATTAGTCTGGAACGCAATTTCATCAATGACACCAATAATATCGGCAATTTTCTTACTGCTGTCGCGAATCCTACCCATGGCATCCACGGCCTTGGCAACCACTTCCCCTCCTTCTGCCGCTTTGGATTGGGTTTCACCGGCTAACAGGTTAGCTCGCTGCACATTCTCGGCACTTTGTTTTACCGAGACTGTCATCTCCTCCATACTGGCCGAAGTCTGTTCCAGCGACGATGCTTGCTCTTCGGTACGCTGACTTAAATCAACGTTACCCGCGGCAATTTCTTGTGCACCACTCATCACTTGTGTCGATGCGTCGGTAATGTCACCAATAATACTGGTGAGCTGCTGAATGGTTTTATTGGCGTTATTTTTCAATGTCGCAAAGTCACCGTCATAGTCACCGTGCATCTGATTGGTTAAATCTCCCTCGGCCATCGCTTCCAGCACACCGCCTAAATCAGTCATCACATTGTCACAGACACCCACCAAGTTATTTAATCCGGTACTGACCGTCTTAAAGAAGCCGCTTTTATTTGACTCATCAACCCGAGCCGACAGATCACCGGCACTGGCGGACGCCACCAAGTTATCGATTTCTTTTTGGATGGCGACTTCCGCAGTGCGGTCTTGCCACTCAACTACCGTACCGAGACGAGTACCACTGTCGTCATTGATGACGTTGGCAATAGATTTTAGCGTACGGCCTCCCAGTATAAACTCAGAATCCAAGGTGGCACTTTGACGTTCCAACAAGCCACGCTGATCGGCAGGATTTTTGTACAAGCTATCGATATTGGAGCCCTGTAAGGTATCCGCTGAGAAGCTGGTTAACTCGGTACGAATATCCGCTTCTGCGTTACGCATCATGCCAACCACGGCGTCATTCATATAGATAATATTGAGGTCAGCATCTGCCACCATGACATTAGCGGTAACATTATCCAGTGCCTGTTTGATACGCGCATTTTCTGCGGCCACCTTAGCCTCTGCCAGCGCCCGCTCATCATCTAACCTTTTCCGATTGACCAGATTTTCCCGCATCGTCGCCATAGCCTGCAACACACCCTTGGTATCATTGCTGGACAAATCAAATTCAATATCGCCACTGGCAATACGGTCGGCTATCTCTTTTAATCCCACCGGATCATCACCTAACTGCGACAATACCACCCGGGTTAAGAAAAAGGTGACCGTGCCACCAATGACCAACGCTAACAAKGCACCAAATACCGTCACGTTGGTGGTGGTTGCGGCGGTAGCGATTTGCTCGTCATTACGCACCACAATCAGCTTGCTCTCAGCAGCGACAAATGCGTCGAGTATGCCACGCATCTGATCCATGTATTTTTTACCGATACCCTGTTCGATAAAGCCGGTGACATCATCGATGGTGCGAGTCACCTTGTTCATTTCTCGACGGGCGTCGATTTCCGGTTGCGCCGCAGCGACTTTCCAGCCCCGCGCCAATTGCACCGCTGTATTGAGCTGACGTAAGGCTGTGCTAGTATCGTAGGCGCGCGCTACCAACAGATTCAGTTCGTTAACCACCCGATTAAAGCCATCTTTGCCGGATTTTAACGGCGCTAACGAGTCATCTTTACCGGTTAATAAGAACCCCCGATAACCGGTTTCCATATCCACCATATCCTTTGCCAGTGTAGTCACTAATGCCAAGGCCAGTATATCGCCGGCTTTTTTGAAGTCGCTATTTAACGCATCGATGTGCACTCTGGATTGATCAAACAGCGCCTTGCCAGCCCCTTTATTAACGAACGCAATCACTCTGCCACTGGCCGAGTTACCCGCCACCACTTGGCGCTTAATCTCGATACCTTTATCGGCCACCTCTGTTTGCCACTTAAGAATAAGGCCATTAATCGCTTTAATATTAAACTGGGCCGCGTCGCGGTCATAGGCATTGGCGATTAAGTTATGCAAGCTTTGATTATGTTCTTCAAAGGCCACAATGCCCGTAGTGTAGGGATCCAGCGAGGCTTCTTGACCGGATAATAAAAATCCCCGTTGGCCGGTTTCCTGGTTGATCATATCCATCAACAGTAATTTGGTCAGGCTTTGGGCTTCGATATCATTAGATTTAGTAAAACCCTCATCCAACGCCCCTAACGCCGCTCTGAAGCCGTCAAACTTCTCTTTGCCTACTGTACGAGCGGCAATTGCTTTAAAGGTATCTGCTGCCACAGCCCCCTCAACCACCTCGCGACGATAACCGATGGCAATTTTAACGTGCTCATTCTGCCATTGTTTTTCCATCGCTTCGACTTCCGTAAGCCGTCCGACTTGAGTAGCATTATCGGCGACTTTTTCTTTCGCCATCGCCATGCGTTTCTTAAAATCCACCACGCCGCTGTTATAGGGTTCTAAGAAATCATCTTTGCCTGAGACCAAGAAACCTCGCAAACCGGTTTCCATATTCACCAGGGAACCGGTAATGCTGTTACCGAGATCAATCGCTTCATAGGTATGATTCACCCATTCACTGGTCTTGAGTAATTTTCCCAAACTAAAATAGACGATGGTTGAAATCGTCACAATTAGAATTAAGGGAATCGAAAAACCCAACACCAACTTCCACTTCAACTGCAAACTTTCAAACTTTTCCATGGTAGTTTCCTCGCTTTCTATCAATTTTTTAGTGCGGAATACCGGTAACGGCGCGTACTTGCTTTAGGAATATCTTAAACGTATAGATTTAGAGAACTAGAGAACTCCCAATATAGCTTTTTTATCTTTGCAGGAGACTTAACACGGAGTAATACGCAAGTTTTAGGCCGCCGTATAAAAATCAACGATATAGCAGACAACCAGAGGGGCCAATACACAATTGTGTAAATGTTTTCGACAAAAACGTGTTTCTATCACATGGATCATGGGTATAAGCTTAGCGCTAAATCCTTTAAACAGAACGCTATTTGGATACAGCCATAATGCGCTAACGGGCGACTACTGCGGTCCATTACCTTCCTGGTAGTGTTTCGACTTGGCACAATGTAAATAAATCAGCTAGGCAGATTATGCGACCAGGACTTATCGCGCCGAGGCGGCGGCGATGCTGGTCGCGATGTCATTGACGTAATCTAAATATTTGACCATGTAGTTTTGCACATGGTAAGAAAACAAAACTGATAACATAAAAACAATCAACGCTATGACACTTACTGTGATCAGACTCGAGCGAGCCGCCTCTGTTGATTCCGCGGAAAAACGCAGTAAGTCTGCGGCAAGCCAATCATCTACATTTTTTAACAACTTAATCTTGCCCGCTTGCATCTTGACCCAATGCGTCGAATCAACCCCAATGCTATTTTTTTTTGCGGAATTAATGGCTATATTACGCATTTTTTTTGTTTCCGCAATATACTCACCTGCCAGGGTATTTCGATAAAATGCCAACGCCTCTGGTGTTGCAATGGATTGAAATACATTCATATAAGTAGATTGCATTGCCACTAAGCCAAAGAATTTCTGATAATTGACTGTAGAAAAATTATCTTCAACAAATACACCGGCCATTAGCGCGCTCTCAATATACGCACGTTCCATGCTGTAAAGAAAACTGGTGTACGCCGCGGCTCGATTACCCATCGAACTTTCACTTGAAATTTTTGGCAGCGCCTCGGAGAGATTAAGTAAATTAAGATTAAGCGTCGAGAAATAGTCGAAAGCGTCTTTCGCATTGATGGATAAATTACTGATTTTGGCACGGGTCGGAACTAACTTCATCAATTGTCGATTGGATTTAGCGAGCCCAGCAGCAAACTCGCTGCCGTAATCCTGCGTGCTATTTAATTTAACGCGTAAATCCCACTGTTCGATCTCCGCATCGACTAACTTACGTTGTACCGATAATTGCACTGATAATTGGGTTGCAAACTCTTTACCCTGACTATCAATAAAATCCGCAGTTAGCCCGCGTTCTTTTTGCAACTCATGCACCAGGGTCGCCGCTTGTACCGATGATTGAGAAAGCGACTGAATCTTGTCGTGCTCCCAGTACAGGTTATAACTGGACATCACCTGACTCACTGAAAAATAGGCCAAACCAAGAATTGGAGGCAGTAGCATTAATATTAATTTTGCTCTTACACTAATATGAATAGAACGACTCATTAACATTCACCTTATACAAACTTATTGTAATGGTACTGTTAAAAACACGGGGCAATCCATCGGGCTGTTCTGCAAAAAATAGCAGATTCAGATAGCTCACCCATATATAGCGGCACTCATGTAACGGCACTGACATAGCGACACTGTCATAGCGACACTGGTATTTTCTCTTGCTCGCGAGAAACCCTGACGTTAGGTCAATAATGGTCAGGGGCTGGTTAATTAAAAATAGTAAACATATGACAAAGCGCAACCCAAACACCCCCCTTAGAACAATTGCGCTTATCGCGATAGTTGCACATAACAATGAACCATAAAGGTAACACTGTCATAGAACAGCGCAGCCATAGGTAAGCCCCCTTATCTACTTAGCAAATAGGTAAAGTTATCCCTACACCATAGTTAACTAGGCAAAAGTTTCGGCAGAAGTTTGTCAAAGACATGGGGGTTTTTCATCACCAGGAGACTGACCTGCAGTGAGTGAAACGAATCGGCATCGGAAATGCCTAAAGACTGCCAACTATCCCCAATAACACCTCAAATACGAATGACAAATAATTACAATTCCATTAAAAACAACACTGCAACCTCTTCCACTGGCGTGTACTATGGCCCTATCCCCTTATCCACCAGCGCGGGTAAACAAACTTCATGCGACATGTATTTCGAGAACCCTTCAGCGGCCTCAGCCATTTGCTGGCGGCCTTTGCTGCCATTGCCGGTCTGTGCATTCTTACCATCAATGCGACGCTGTACGGCAACATTTGGCATATAACCTCATTTGCTATTTTTGGCGCATCGATGTTTTTGTTGTTTATGGCCAGCGCCATGTACCACCTTTTACCGGTTTCAGAACAGGCACAGAAAGCCTGGAAACGCATCGATCACATGATGATCTTTGTCCTAATAGCGGGCTCTTACACGCCTTTTTGCCTGGTGGTGCTTCGAGACGGCGTTGGCTGGACATTGTTTACTGTCATCTGGGGTTTGGCTATCGCGGGTATCTTAATGAAAATCTTCTGGATTCACGCACCTCGCTGGTTATCCACACTCATTTACGTTGGCATGGGCTGGATGGCGATATTTGCCATTGGTCCGCTACGGCAAAACCTCACCGAAGGCGCCCTATTTTGGTTGATAGCGGGCGCTGGTTGCTACACCGTAGGGGCAGTGATTTATGGTACGAAATGGCCCAACCCTTATCCTGAGCACTTTGGTTTTCACGAAATATGGCATTTGTTTGTTATCGGCGGTGCTTTTTGCCACTTCTGGGCTATTGCGTTTCACTTAGTCGGACCCAGCACCCTCATTGCAGGATAACTGGGGCGTTTCTGCACTCATTCCACAACCAACATTTTAACCCCGGAAAATTACATGTCACAAGATACCGATAAACTCTTTAGTCCCATCACACTCGGCAACCTGTTGTTAAACAATCGCGTAGTGATGGCACCGATGACACGATCATTCTCCCCCAACAATATACCCACCGAAGCGACTGCGGCCTATTACCAACGCCGCGCCGCCAGCGATGTTGGACTTATCATCACCGAAGGCACCTGCGTTAATCACAAAGCCGCCAATGGTTACCCCAACATACCTTTTATTCATGGGGATGAGGCGCTGGCAGGCTGGAAACAGGTGGTGGACGCCGTACACGCCTCTGACGGCAAAATCGTACCGCAGCTATGGCACGTGGGGGGCATCAGAAAAGAGGGTACCGAACCCGACCCCTCGATTCCAGGATACAGCCCATCGGGACTATTGAGACCCAATAAAAATAACGGTGTGGCGATGACTCAAGACGATATAGACGAGGTTGTCGAGGCGTTTGCGCAGGCAGCTTCGGACGCAAAATCTATTGGCTTTGATGGCATCGAGATACACGGTGCTCATGGTTACCTGGTTGACCAATTTTTCTGGGAAGGCACCAATCAACGCACGGATCAATATGGCGGCAACATGGCTAACCGCTCGCGCTTTGCCGTTGAGATCATCTCCGCCATACGAGCTCGGGTCGGTGGAGACTTCCCGATCATCTTTCGATATTCACAATGGAAACTACAAGATTATTCCGCCAAACTGGCGCAAACACCAGAACAACTGGAAGAATTTTTAACGCCGTTAGTTGCTGCGGGGGTCGATATTTTTCATTGCTCATCGCGTCGTTTTTGGGAGACGGAATTTTCTGGCTCCGATCTTAACCTTGCCGGCTGGACCAAAAAAATCACGGGTAAACCGGTTATCTCCGTTGGCTCAGTTGGACTTAACAGCAGCTTCCTGGATGAAAGTACTCGCGCAATGTCGGCCACCGCCGCCACAGAAATCAACTCCCTGGAAAAACTGTATCAACGTATCAACAATGATGAATTTGAACTTATCGCRGTAGGYCGCGCACTGTTGCAGGACCCTGAGTGGGCAACCAAAGTRAAACATGGACGCACCGATGAGCTAGAAGACTACAACAGCAAATCTCTCGAAGCACTGGTCTAATGTTAGAATCGCCTTGCGTGTTATTCTAACGCCAACTGCTGAGTAACACGCTGTGCRATCGCCAGGCTTGCGGTAAGTCCTGGCGATTCAATACCAAACAGATTGACTAAACCTTGCAGACCGTGGGTAGAGGAATCTTGAATACAAAAGTCTGCTACTGGTTCACCAGGGCCTTGTAGCTTAGGCCGAATACCCGCGTAAGCCGGTTGTAATTTATCCGCTTGCAGCATMGGGAAGTAACGCTGTATGGCTTTGGTGAACGASACTTTCAARCTCTCGCGRACATTATATTCTAWGGYATCCACGTATTCGGTATCAGGCCCAAAYTTCAACTGRCCACCAAGATCCAGTGTCGCATGAATACCCAAACCCACACCGTCTGCTTCAGGCACAGGATAGATGAGCTGATTAAACGGACTTTTTCCAGCATAGGAAAAATAGTGGCCACGACACCAATGTAATCTGGGAATATGTTGCTCAGCTAGACCCTCGATCTGACGCGCCACTTGCTCACAATGTAATCCTGCACTATTGACTAAATACTGACAACGTAGATTCAACGCTTCACCTTGGCTATTTAACGCAACGATAAACTCACTAACAGAGCCACTTGCTGTATCCGCTAGTTCTGCGTGCTGCATGGCCGTCTTTGCGACAAACTGTCCGCCATTTTGCTCAATCTCTGCTAATAGACTTTGCATATAACTGTGCACATCGATGATGCCGGTAGACGGTGAACACAATGCTACACTCGCCGATACATTGGGCTCTAATTTTTGCAGCTGGCGCTGACTAAGCCAGGTCAAATCATTAACACCATTGACGGCAGCCTTCGCCAGGAGTCGGTGCAGATAATCTTCCTCTGCTGAATTTTGCGCAACAATCAGTTTTCCGATAGCACGATGGGGTAGATTGCGTTGTTGGCAGTATTCATACAACTGCGCCTTCCCCGCAACACAAAGTTCGGCCTTTACACTCGATGCCGGATAATAGATGCCTGCATGTATTACTTCACTATTTCTGCTGCTAGTTTCTTCGCCGACACTGGCATGTTTATCGATGACAAGTACATTGGGTAAATGCCGACTCAACCGGGCGGCAATCGCTAAGCCTACAACCCCTGCTCCAATCACTAGCGCGTCTACATGTTCCATACCAGCCTTACTCATTAGGTTGATTAATCAATTTCAATTTCCACATTCACTTCGGCGCCTTGCAACGAATCTAGGTAATTTTCATTCTCCGGATCTCGAATAACACTGCCGCCAACCTTTGCCCGTGCGGACTTTTGTTCAAACAGGTTTGGCAGTACATTCTCTCTTTCCGCTGCCCGCCCCGCCTCTTCCCCTAACAAGGCCTCGACCTCCGCCATACCGTCGACAGCGAGGGGCATTGAGGAGTTTGGAAGCTGAAGGTTGAGTGGCTTTTCGGGTTTTTTCTTTTTCTTGGCTAGTTGCTTGCGCAGTTGCTCACGTCGCTTGTTGGCTTCTTCCTCTGTGCTAAGGCCTACCTTAACTGGGACCTCAACGGGGAGCCGTTCTATACTTTGTTGGACTGGACGAGGTGTGGGCAAATGATCCTTGTCTGCTGGCTTATCACAAGCCGATAACAGCAAGACCACAGATACTCCCAAGCCCAAGGTCTGACTGAACATTAACAATAGAGATCTCAAGCTACTTTTCATGGCAATACTGTCACTATTCCGATTACTTAATTCATATTAAACTCAATGTTAAACCCACTGCTTAGCCAACCGCTCAGTAACTTATTGTAGATAATGCCCTGCGATATTCATAGTTCCCTCGGTATTCCCACGAATATACATTACATAGCAACCCAAACCTTAATTCCTGAACGTTTTTAAGGCATAATAGACCTATCTTTTTTTTGATCCTAGGAACCTATCATGACCGAAATCACTATATGCACTCCAGACGATTGGCACTTGCATTTCCGTGATAACGGTATGCTGTTAGAAACGGTGCCCGCCACTGCCCGCTGTTTTCAGCGCGCTATCGTTATGCCTAACTTGGCTCCTCCAATAACAAATGCAACCATGGTCTCCGCCTACCGCGATAGGATACTTGCTGCGCGGCCAGCAGCCAGTAATTTCCAACCATTGATGACTTTATATTTAACCAACAACACTACATCTGAGATAGTTATTGAGGCTCATAACGCTGGAGCGGTAGCGGCTAAGCTATATCCTGCCGGTGCAACCACCAATTCCGACGCGGCGGTGACGGACATCAGTAACATTTATCCGGTATTGGAAACAATGGCAGAGATTGGCATGTTATTGCTCGTACACGGTGAAGTTACTACTGAAGAGACCGATATTTTTGACCGTGAAAAAGTATTTATCGATCAACACCTAACACCGATTACACAGAAGTTTCCTAGCCTCAAGGTGGTCTTCGAACATATCACCACAGCGGATGCTGCCGACTTTGTGGCAAGCGCCTCAGATAACGTCGCGGCGACGATCACACCGCAGCATTTATTGTTAAACCGAAATGATTTATTGGTTGGCGGCATTCGTCCTCATAATTTTTGCCTGCCCATATTAAAACGTCGTACCCATCAAGAGGCTTTACGCAAGGTGGTTGCGACGGGTTCCACTAAATTCTTTCTAGGCACCGACTCAGCACCGCATGCGAAAGACAAAAAAGAAAATGCCTGCGGCTGTGCCGGCTGCTACAGTGCCTGGAGTGCGCTAGAGCTTTACGCACAGGTATTTGATGAGCTAGGTGAGCTAGATAAATTTGAAGGCTTTGCTAGTTTTCATGGGGCTGATTTTTATGGTTTACCACGCAACAGCGGCACCATTACCTTAACAAAAGAGACCTGGAACGTTCCAGCGGAGATAACATTACCTGACGGCTCCCCTATCGTACCCTTCTTTGCCGGTGAACAAGTGCACTGGAAAGTTAAAACCAACGCATAAAGCTGATTTTAATGAGAGTTGAAGCCGAACCAATCTCAACTCTCATTAAACGCTTGTTACATTCTCATTAACTAATTTTTTCTAAGTACTTTTCCAGCGTCTGATAGAATACCGCACGAACAATTGGCTTCGCGAGACAATCATCACAGCCAATGCTTTCATATTCTTTCACTTCTTCCTGCATAACGTTGGCAGTTAACGCGACTATTGGAAGTGTATAACCTGTATCTCGAATAATTTTAATCGCTTCCGCGCCACTCATAACCGGCATTTGAACATCCATCAAGATCAAATCAAAATCGTTATCTTTAACGGCTTCGACGGCTTCTTTTCCGTTATCCACCATCATCAAACTGGCTCCGGTTTTAACTATCAGCATCTCGGCTAGCTTTTGATTCACAGGATTATCCTCTGCATAAAGAATCCGCCCTTTTAGCTGAGGTATCACAATACCAGAAGCAGTTTTTTTACTCTTCACGCCTGACGTATCCCAGGCATCCACCCAGTCCTTTTTATCGGCAAGCTCGCCACCAATGTATGCCGAAAAACAGCTACCTTCGCCTGGCACACTGACGACCTCTATAGTACCCCCCATCAGCTCCGCCAATGTTTTAGATATTAACAATCCCAACCCTGTACCACCAAAATCTCTTGCAGTAGATTCATCAGCCTGCGAATATTCTTGAAACAGTTTTCCAATTTGAGCGTCTGTTAAACCGATACCCGTATCTTCAACTGAAAATCTCATCAATGATCTTTCTGCGTCCCAACCGACATCAATCGTCACACCGCCGCTCTTGGTGAATTTCAGTGCATTACTGCACAGATTAAGCAAAATCTGTTTTAGCCGCTTTGGATCGGCACTGAGCTTTATTGGCAATGGAAAATCATAGTTAACCTTGAAATAGAGTTCTTGAGAAGCCGCTTTCATCGAAAAATACGATTCAACGTCTTTCATTAGCATAGCAATATCTACATCAATACTTTCTACTTCCAATTCATGGGCTTCAATTTTCGAGAAATCCAAAATATCATCAATCAGTCCAAGTAAGTGATAACTGCTCCGAATAATTATTTCAACAGAATCATGCTCATCACTGGCCGCAAGATCATCATCATACAGGGACTCACTGTAGCCAATAATCGCCGTTAGCGGCGTTCTTATTTCATGGCTCATATTGGCAAGAAATTCGCTTTTTGCAGCAGCTGATGATCTTGCCACATCGGTTTCAACACGATATTTTTCTCGCTCGATTTCGACTTTCTCTTTTTCTCTTCTCGCAGTAATATCTACTAAGGTGCCTTCAATATGGCTGGGTTTTCCCTCTCCATCCTTTATCAGTCGTGCCGAATGCCGACCCCAGGCTTTTTGGCCGCCAATCTTTTTATAGGCAATCTCAGCTTGAAACATTCCAGTATCATTCAGCTGGCGATATTGTGAGATTGGATCGGCATAACATATATCAGATACCTGCTCTCTATTAGACAACATCAAATTGACTGAATCATAACCCAGTAGCTTTGCCATGGATAAATTTGCACTCACCATATTCCCATCTAACGACATCCGGTACATTCCTTCCACGGCATTGTCAAACAGGGCTCGRTATTTTGACAGRCTAGCCATCGATAGCTGGCTTGCATCCAACGCAGCCGCTTGCAGAAAGTTAATTCGATCGGCCAACGCAAAAGACAGAAACATCGCCCCGGTTAATGTGCCTAACGGTACTAATGCCAATAAAAATGACGTAGAAGGAATAAAACCATTAATCGCTAGGATATACAATATTCCGCTAATAGCGGTAAATAACATTCCCGCAAAACAATATCTCGCACAGTCATTTCCYCGCAGCCAGGAAAATGTAACAACAACCACCAGCATTACCATCACAAAAAATGATAAGTAGGATAACCATATCTGCGCACTCACAGAACCAATAAATATCGCCGCAATGGCGTTAACAAGAAAAATAGTTTTAAGTATTCTAAAAACAAGATCTACCAGTGGCATATCCCTTTCCGTTTCCAAAAACACCTGGGTAAACTGTAACATCGAAAAATACGCAAACAACAACAATTRAGGGAGGTAATTCTTACTCAAYACAGTGAATTCAGCACCGACAATAGTTATCCCATGACCTAATTCAACAAACTGCCATATCGTAATGCTAAAAACATAGAGAAAATAATATAGGTAACTGGGATCTCTAACCGAAACAAATACAAAGATGTTATAGAACGCCATAATCAACATGCCACCGAAGAAGACGCCAAAAACAAGTTCTTCATAGGAGACTTTTTCTACAAAGGCAATGGGGTCCCATAGGTTTATCTGGAAAAAGAACGCATGCTTATTACGGATTTTTAAGTAGTAGGTTCGTTCATCCAACAACGTTGTTACAATCGGAAAAACACTATTAACATGCACGATAGGCCTTTCATAAATTGATTTTCTAATATCTGCAGCACTCACATCAAATCCCCCGCTATCATTGGGAGAATACAATTCTGCCACATCGAGCTGAGATCTTGCGACTTCGAGATACCATAATTGTGAATCTTTCAACACGACAGCTGAAGGACGAAAATTAAGCGTTAATCGATACCAAAAAGTACTATTAGTTAGGCCTTCATTGATAATAGGTTCGGGGTTTTGAGAAAACTCTGTATCAAATTCACCACTAGAAACATCCTCAATCGTCAGCTCCCCAGATGGGTCCTCTAAAATGGCTACGCGTTGAGTCAGTGCGTATCTATCCACTACGCTATAAATATCCACAATATCATGCCGATATTCTGCATCTAACATTTTTACCGGACTAGAAAACTCCCCCCATGATTCTGCAAACACAGTCTGAGAAAAGGTAGAGAATAGAAAAAACCAAAACACTAAAAAATACGCAGCGCTATGCATATTAATTGGCATATTAATTGGTGTATTAATTGGCGCAGCAATATGCACATCATTACGCACTTGAATATGTTCAGCACGCGTCTCTTTAATAACTGATTGCAACATAGCAGCGCTCAATGAACACCTCAACGACAATTACAACTCGCCGTCTCCAGCGGCTTTACTATCAGCCTTTATCACTCGAGCAGAAAAAGCAGATTGACCAGCATCCGCAATCGAATCCCCATCTTTTTCTTGCACGCTAGCACTCTCTCGTGATTTGATAATGCTGATGGCGCTAATATAAAGGGTAATCGCAACAACGAGCAATGACGGCTGAACAAAAGCAACAATCTCTGGGGGGTTTTCCGAACCACTTAGTTTTATGGTGAGTATGAGGGCTGGTACAAGCACAAGGAAAATTGTCACTGAGATAACGAGTACGACACGCTCCTTATTTACCCGCAAGACGCGATCGGCGACCAAACCTTGGAAAAGCTTACTCACGCTCAGCCCCGTCAGTATTGACGCCGCTATCGAGAGCTCAGGCCCCACCAGGATTGTTTTTGCATTGCCACTCCACAAGCTTTGCAACAAGATGGCCATAAATGGAAGCATGATAAACAGTATGTCGGCATAGGTGCCTTGCTTCAGCTTTATTAGCTCTCGCTGCTTTAACAATGCTTTGTTCTTCTTGCTCATAACTTCACCATCAATATTTTCTTCAATATTTTCTTCAAGATTATCAAGTGCTTAATAGGACACACTGCCATTTAAACGGATACCAGCGGACACCCTTCACCCTCTTTTATGGTGTTATTTTGCCCACCACAAGGTTAATTGTACCCACTGCAAACTTAAGCTTAGTACAGTTTCCAAGCTTAACTAACCTTGCTGTCACTTCTTGTATTTCCTATATTTGCTGAAAAATGGCCCAGCAGGCATATTATACCTAATATAATTTGGCAGCCGACCCTCGAGGCCCCTCAAGGAAACCACCAAATCTAAACATTCTTTTAATTATCAATGCTTTCCGTTTACAAATAATCTACTCAATTGGCCTATTCTAAGCCCAGGTTTCAAATCACTTGCTACACTGTTAGCTGAAACTTAAAACCTGAAATTTAAAAAAGAGATAGCTAGATTTGCATCAAACTCTTATTAAGCTGTTCGAGTCAGCAATTGGCAGTGTGCGAGACCTTACGCCAATCATCCTCGTCGTGCTTTTTTTCCAGCTAGTTGTGTTAGAGCAGCCCCTTCCTGAGTCTGGTCGGCTAGTGCTTGGATTGCTCTTTGTTATTATGGGCCTGACCTTTTTCATTCACGGTCTTGAACAGGGCCTATTCCCCATTGGGGAATCCCTTGCCCATGCGTTTGCACGCAAAGGTAGCGTGTTTTGGTTGCTGACCTTTAGCTTTGCCCTTGGATTTGGCACAACTATCGCGGAACCGGCTCTCATCGCCGTGGCAACGGAAGCGGCAAAAATCGCCGCCGAAGGTGGCATGATTGGCATTAGCGCCGATGCACAGCTAGATTATGCTAACGGATTACGTTACACCGTAGCGTTCTCTGTTGGCATAGCCCTCGTCATCGGTGTACTAAAAATCCTCCGCGGCTGGCCTCTACAGTGGTTAATTATTAGTGGTTATATTCTTGTGGCTATTATGACGATATTTGCCCCCGCCGAGATCATTGGTATTGCCTATGATTCTGGTGGTGTGACCACCTCCACTATCACCGTTCCTTTAGTCACTGCGCTTGGGGTTGGGCTTGCATCATCGATTAAAGGCCGTAACCCCATGGTCGACGGATTCGGATTAATTGCTTTTGCCTCATTATTGCCGATGATATTTGTGATGGCCTACGGCATGGTGATCACCTGATGTTTAGCGATATTCTGCAAACCTTTCTCAGCACCGCAAGGGATATTTTCCCCATCGTGGTTATTATTTTTGGTTTTCAGTTTGCGGTCATCCGTAAAGTTCCACCGAACTTGTTAAAAATCATCGGCGGCTTTATTTGGGTATTAATCGGCCTTTCCTTGTTCTTGCTTGGTCTCGAGTGGTGTTTGTTCCCGCTAGGCCGGTTAATGGCAGAACAACTCACCGATCCGGCATTTATTCAAAGCATACAGCTTGCCTCCGACCTCACATCGGCAAGTAGAGCGATACGATGGCAGGACTACTACTGGGTCTATCTATTTGCTTTTCTTATCGGCTTTAGTACGACCATTGCAGAGCCATCATTAATGGCGGTGGCGAATAAGGCTCATGAAGTATCCGGCGGCGCCGTTAGCGCCTGGGGATTACGCATTGCCGTTGCCTTAGGTGTTGCAGTAGGTATCACCCTGGGCTGTTACCGCATTGTGGTCGGCGACCCTATCCACTGGTACATTATCGCGGGTTACGCCATTGTTGTATTGCAAACCACCGTCGCCCCTAAGATCATCATTCCTTTAGCCTATGACTCTGGTGGCGTAACCACATCTACGGTTACCGTACCCTTGGTCGCAGCACTCGGCTTGGGCCTTTCTGAAACAGTGCCTGGAAGAAATCCACTGATTGACGGTTTTGGATTAATTGCCTTTGCCGGTCCATTTTCTATCATGTCGGTGATGGCTTATGCGCAAGCATCGCAGGCATGGACCCATAGAAAAAAACGCTTTCGTCAGCGTTACCGAACCAAGATAGATACACCTAAAACAACCGAGCAATCTCAACAAACAGACGAGAAATAGAGGGGAACTGCTATGCATTTTAAAATGATCATCGTTTTTGTAGAGGATGAAAAAACCACKGCTGTCATGAATGCYGCGAGAGAAGCTGGCGCAACGGGAGCGACGGTAATAAACAACGCCCGWGGCGAAGGGTTAAAGAAATCCAAAACATTTTTTGGCCTCACCCTAGAAACCCAACGTGATGTTTTATTATTTCTAGTAGAGGAGCATTTAAGCCGGCACATCTTAGAAGAAATTGGCCGGGTAGGGCATTTTGACGACAAACCAGGCACCGGCATCGCGTTTCAATTGGATGTTGAAGATGCCATTGGCGTTAATCACCAAGTACAAAAGATCACTAGTGCAATGGAGGATATATTATGACATCGCGTAAAACCATACTGTCTAAAGATGTTATGCGTAGCCACTTTATTGAGCTTGATGGCATGGCGACCGTCAAAGATGCCATCGATCTGATGAATCAACAAGGGGCCAAAGTCGTCATCATTAAAAAGCGCTTCGAACATGATAGCCATGGTTTAGTGTTGCTTTCAGATATTGCTAAAAAGGTGCTTGCCAGAGACAGAGCGCCAGAACGCGTTAACCTTTATGAAATCATGTCAAAGCCAATGCTTACAGTACCACCGGAAATGGATGTACGATATTGCGCCCGCTTATTCGATCGATTTGGTTTATCCGTAGCACCCGTCATTCAAGACGATGAAATAATCGGTGTGGTGAGTTATRGTGAGCTGGTATTACATGGSTTGTGTGAATTRGTRGATTAGTCGTAATGATGRCCTTTGTTGCCATCTTTTTGCGTCTTGAATCGACGGTGCACCCACATATATTGCTCAGGATATTTTCTGATCTGCTGCTCTAGGGCATCATTCACTTGTGCAGCGTCTGCACAATCATCGCCGGAGGGGAAATTGGTTAGCGGTTTGCTGAATTCCACTTCAAATCGACCGTCTTGTTTTCTGTGATGACCCACAATTATCACCGCGGCACCGGTCATTTTTGCTAACTTTGCGGTTCCACTCAGTGTTGCCGCCTCAACGCCAAAGAAAGGTGCAAACACAGAATGCTTACGACCATAATCTTGGTCCGCCGCGTACCATAATACCCCACCACGCTTCAACCCGCGCAGCATGGTTCTCAAGGCAGAACGCTCGATGACCTGTTGAAAAAAACGTTTACGCCCTTGTCGAACCAGATAATCGAAAAGAGGATTATTGTGCCTGCGATAAGTCACGTCAATGGGCACACACAGTGAGACCATCACGCCACCTAAATCCAAATTGCTATAATGCGCGCCGACCAACAACACGCCCACTCCGGACTCCTGGGCACGTTCAATATTCTCCATCCCTATGACATCTATCTTTGAACGTAGCTTTTCTGGCTTACCCCACCATGCAAAGGCAGACTCAAAGAGTCCGATGGTATTCTCTTGTATGCAACGTTTTACCAATTGCTCTTGCTCAAGAGCGGATATTTCTGGGAAACACAGGGCTATATTCACTCTGGCCACATGACTTCGCTGGCGCGCCAGGTAATAAGCGACAATTCCCAGACCTTCTCCAAGCTTCTTTAACCAGGTATAAGGCAATTGCGCACAACACCACAATAAAGCCACCCCGAACCATTGAGGCAGGAAACGCACACGCAGAGTCTCTTTCCAAGATTGAATATCCACGCTTTTAGACTCTCTACTTCGACCCACCTGCTATACCACCCTCAATACCCGCTTTAAGACGGCGATTCCACCACTAAACTCTCGATGCTTCAAGGCAGATGCCGCCACTTGGCCCATTTTAGTAAAAAAACCCCTACAATTGATCAATAAATAGTCATATTGTGAAATTTAGGTTGATCATTCTAGTCAAAATTATCACCATGGGGTGTGAAAAAATTGTAACTTAGATTATTTATTCAATCAGTAGAGGTCATTATGCAACTCATTGCCATTTTAGCAGCATTAGTCGCCGCCAACATTGGTGTCGTGTATTACGGCTCAGATATCATGGACGAGCAAAACCCCGACGCACCTCAAGGTATTGTAGAAGTACAAGAAGAGGCTCCTGCCGAAGCACCAACTGCTGTGCCTGTACCAGCAACTGCACCTAAAGCCAACTAAGGGGGGGTAGCAGGGTTTTAGCGTCAGCCAAAAAACCCAAAAAACTCCAAAAAAAAGGGTCGCCATAAGACGACCCTATAATTCACTCTCAAAACTAACAAACAAACAAACAAACAAACTAATAACAGTGCCTCTGCTTCCTAAACGCAACCAGAGCGGCAAATCAAAACTGTTATTGTTAGTGTAGAACACCGCTTCTATATTGTCAGGGACTTCAAACCAATTTATTTTTTCAATAAGAAGTTTATTATTTCAAACAACGCTTCTGTTGATCCCGCTAAGCGATTATCAATAAAATAACGACCATTCACTACAAAGCCTGGTACGCCGGCGATTCTATATTTAGCCAACAGGCCTTTTGCTTCACGCATTTTTACTTTGACCACATCAGAATTTAGCGCTTGCAGGAGCTTTTCTTTATCAACGCCAAGAGACTGCAAGAATAGTGCTGACTGCTCATCACCCAAAAGACTGCGTTTCTTCCGGTGAATCACCTCAAATATCGCCTGTCCGTGCTTTTCCGCCAACTGCATACTCTCCAACGCATAATAGAGTTTTGCCATCGCTTTAAACGTTGGGTTCCATAACGCAGGTACCCGTTGAAACTGCACACCAGGTGGTAAACCTTGTCGCCATTTTTCTAGCTCGGGCTCCAAATGATCACAATGGGGGCAGGCGTAAGAGAAAAAACCCGCGACATGAGGAGTTGCCGTTTTTGAGGGTGCAGGCGCGACTATTTTATAATGCACTCCGGCGACATACCTTTCGAACGCTAACGCGGAAGCTGAACTCACCGAAATAAAACACACACAAACTACACTTAACATCGCCAACAAACGCTTCATCAATGTTACTCCTCTAGGATTATATTAATTGGACAAACTCACTTGTCAGCCCGCCTTTTCACACAAACTTAACGGCTATAGCTTATACCAACATAACCGGTCATGGGTATACCAAGCATTAAATTACTCACCTTTCATCGACTTCTTCTCCAGGCGTACCTCACACAATTGATCTAAACTAAAGCAATAGAAGGCCGTTCTATAGGAATTCTGGAGCTGAAATAATTAGACACAGGAGTATCCGCATATGTTCCCCTTCGATACACCTAAAAGAATCAAAAACCTCAGCAGACGCTTGATCCACAATCGGGCTGCACTAAAAAGAGATGTCCTGTTAGTGTTAGAACACTTGTGGACACTACCTTACCTACTTAGCCCATTCAACTCTGAAACATCTACAAAGTCCGAATTACACTGGAAAAGTTACAACAGTCTATTCGACTATATCAATGCGGGATTCCAGATCGCCGTCCCTATATACCGTAAAACCTATAGCACTGGCACCCTCGCGTGCAATCCAGAACACTACACGCACTCGGCGGAGAGCGAGAAATGGTTCTTTATTAATGGCATCGCCACCCCCCCCGCCGTCGCAATCTTAAACGGTGCTGAATTGGCTCGGGTTTTCCACCGCCCGATACATCTTATTCATACCCCGACCTTTGGCGGCGCGTGGGATTTCTTAGACTCTGTCGGCGCTAGAACCTTAAGAAAAGATGGCGAACTTTCTCGGCCCGCTTATGACTTAGTCAAAGAGGCACTTGTCACTCACGACAAGGTGGTGCTTGTGAGTCATTCACAGGGGACCATTGTCGCCAGCTATATTGCCCGCAAACTATTAAAAGACAAAAAATACCGCCACCTTGCACCTAAATTGGAGATCTACTGTATAGCGGGGGTCGCCGACAGTTTCCGGGTGGACAATCAGCTATCGAAACAATATCAACGGGGCGTACCTTATGTGGAGCATTTTGTTAATACCCTGGATTTTTTTGGCCGAATTGGCGTGTTAGCACACCAAGACCATACCGCTGGGCCGGTATATTGCTCCGATAGAAAGGGCCACTTGTTGAATGACCACTATATCGCCCCCCTCGAACGTGGCGAGTATTGCAACCAACAATCACGATTCTTTAAATATGTAGATGGCAAACAGCCTACCGACAAAGACTTTGCTCACCATAGTTATCACGCGGCAAACTTGCGCGACTATACCTAAACTCACTAAAATCAAACTGACCTGAGCTGTCTGCACTCAACGGCTAATAACAATTACGCCCTATCATACCGCGATAAAATCACGAATTTCATCTTCACGCGCCATAGCATCGCGATGCCCCAATTCAATCAAGGCATTACAAAATTCCCGCTCAAACAACAAATAACTCAATACACTTGAACCGGATGACCCGGTCGCACCAATACCGCGTAAGAAAAACCGAATGCTTCGGGGTAAGTTTTTTGCGTACTTTGCAGCAATCTGATCCACACATTGCGACGGAGAGATCAGCAGGCACTCGACGGGTTTCATGGTGATTCCCGCTTTCACTCGCACATGATCAGGGATCAGCTCCAAACTATTATTAATGCCTTCTAACCGCTCCACGTCGTACTCTAAACTATCCAAAAACACGCTATTTAATAGATGGCCACCTATATGTGCCAATGATGGGTATGCTTCCGTGGCTTTTCTAACTTGGGGCGCACTACGGTTACCACTCACCCCCACAACCAGCAATTTTTTAGCCCCCATGTGCAAAGCCGGACTTAGTGGTGCTAACTGTCGTACTGCACCATCGCCAAAATACTCTCGACCGATGCGCGTAGCAGGAAACACCACCGGTATCGCCGAAGACGCCAACAAATGATCGATATCCAGGGTTGCTCGCAAACCGATACGTTGAAAACGCTTCCAACTGCTTATATCTGGGCTGCCTTCGAAAAATGCCACCGAATGGCCACTATTATATCCCGAGGCCGTCACGCTGATGGAGCGTAAATGGCCATTTTTAATGGCTTCCTTTATATGCTCAAAGGGTATCATTTCAGCCAGCAGRCGAGATAACGGCTCATTGTTCAACAGTGACGCAGAGTGATGGGGCATGGACAAAAACATCCGTAGCAAAAATTTTGTCGCACAGGCCGCTACACTCAACGGGTCTGTTTTGWAGACCTGGTGAGGTTGGAAATGCCGCCATACCTGCTCAATMGCATATACCGCATTWCGGTAGTTCTCAGCATGGGCCGCGAGCGCCACCGCATTGATCGCCCCCGCCGAGGTCCCRCAAATAATMCCAAAWGGATTGCGAGTGCCAACGGGCATAATGTCGGCTATCGCCTTCAACACCCCCACCTGATAAGCMGCCCTAGCTCCGCCACCGGACAACACTAAACCGCTGTGCAAATGCGTTTCCTGCGCCTGTTCCTTCTTACTCATACTACTCCACGCACCTAAACCATTTCTTCCAGCATAGTCTGATTGTCATCATTTGGCACTTCCAGTCGAAAATGCTCTAGGGAGTTTTCTCGATTCAACCTAATCCATTGTGTTGAATGTTACAACAAGCCTGTGATCTAATCCTGTTATAATACGCCGATCCATTAGCGATTTTCTGTTATAAGCCATTTCGGGCTAGCGCTACCCATCAACCTAAAGGAAAGCACCTTGATCAGAATGACATTGCCATGCCTCATTTTTATATGTGCCATGCTGCCGTTCGCTGCCACTGCCGCCCCTAAGAATAGGTTCCATGTAGAAGCGCAACAAGTTATCGAGATAAAAGCCATTGAACTCGCGGAGTTGATCGGAAAATCATTTGCCGACCTATCGGTGCTGTCCGTTAAGAATGGCATGCTCACCCCAGTACCTCACCAACTGGAAGATTTTGATGTAGAGGGACGCAGCTGGTTTAAAGAATCCGGCGTACGGTTGTTAGGCCAAGAAAACATTGTTGACCCTCATGACTCGTTATTTTTCCGCTATGCCGATACCGGTCAGCGATTGGACTCTGTCGATTCCGGCTTCACTCAAATTATTGCCGAGATTCAAATTCTTAGTAGCCAAACAGAGGATGTTCGCTACCTCTATGTGACAGACCAATTAAGAGCACTACACCACTTGCCACTGACGTTATACGATCAAACCACCGGTATCATACGATCACAGTATTTCTCTCTACATACCAACCCAAATGATCTCCTAAGCTGGAATGATTTCACCTATGCAACCTACCAAGGCAATCAACAAAGCAGTTTATTGGATACATTAAAGATTCGTATAGAAGCTGGTGTTGTTTTTGATGTCGCCTCCATCGCATTCGACAATAGCGATATCAAAACGCAAGTAACGGCGGTTAAACAAGGTCCTATTCGCACCATCATCTTGGCCAAAAGCCAATTTCTATTTGCTAGGATCCCGGTACTATTCCTTGATATCCGTTTTAATATTTTGCCACAACAATTTAACATTGATGTCGATATTAATGTACCCGCCATCCTTGCGGCGTTCTTACACAACCCACGAGCAACCATCTCAATCGATGGCAACAACTTACTGGGTAGCGACGTACTCACCACATTTAATCCAACAATCCCGACCAAAGTTGATGGCCAAATGTCTATAGCAGAACAACTACTTTCCAGTAATTTAGTTACCAATGGAAAAAGTTGGATTTGGCTAAGCACCAATGCGGGTTTTGACATTCATACCGAACTACATGTTCCCAGCAATTTCAAGGCGCCCATAAGCCTTCATTACATAGACAATCTAACGCTAGAAGAAACACCTGAGCGTTTTGCTGGGCAAGGACCCAACATTGGCTATAAAATACATCAAATCCCCATCAACGACGTGTTTAAATTTCGCTTTAGCGCATATTTTACCGACTCGATTGGTGGAATATCACCACAAGAATTTGCCGCCAGAATCAAAGACACGCCCGCAATAGCCAGTCAACCGATCCGTGATGCATTTAATCTTGTGCAGGGACCAAAACAATAGCGTCGCTGAACCGCAAGCCACGGCAAAAAATTCAACAAAGGATCCTTCAAACATGCCAACTCAGTCGCCGGTCCTAAGCCCCTCATATACACGCGTACTGCTCGTGCGCCACGGCCAGATTCAGGCAAACATCGATAAAAAGTGGCACGGTTGGACGGATAGTGGTTTAACACCGCTAGGTAAAGACCAGGCTCAACGCGCCGGCAGCCGGCTAAAACACCAACACCCCCAGGTATCCGCCATATACTGTAGCCCACTTGAACGCACTCGTCATACGGCACAAGCAATAGGGGATGCATTTACAATGGGCATTCAACCTATTGATGGCCTCAAAGAATACGGCATTGGTGTTTGGGAAGGCGAGTCCTTCCAGGTCTTAATGGAACAGCACAATTTTTTTGAACGCCTCAAACAAGATCGACACTTTTCCCCCAAGGATGGCGAATCAATGCATCAGGTTAGCCAACGCACCGTGACCAGTATCACCCAACTGGCGGAAAAACATGTGGGAGAAACTATCGTAGTGGTCAGTCACGGCGCGGCAATGGCATTGATACTTGCTAACCTGCTACATAACGATCCTTATCAATGGGACCGGTATTTTTTTGATAATACCGGCATTACAGAGCTGCATCTTGGACCTGACGTCAAGCTATTCGAATTTAACTGTACGTCTCACTTAGAGCCCTAACTTAGAGCCCTAACTTAAATACGCCCGTCCTAAAAACATCCAACAAAAAAACACACTGCTAATTGGCACTATTCGATATTACGACCATAAAAAATCTCTAACATCTCGCGGCGTAACTTGTGGGTAATTTCTTCCTTTTCAGCCTCCGACAGGTCTTTCTCTCCCGCCCCAAATAAGTAATCTGACAATGCGAAGTTTTTCAGCAACATCTTGGAATGGAATATATTCTCTTGATATACATTCACATCAATCACTTCATACTGCTCTAAAGTATCATCAGACAGGTAGTTTTGGATGGAGTTAATTTCATGGTCGATATAGTGCTTTATACCATCCACATCACGGGTAAAACCTCGCACCCGATAATCCACCGTGACGATATCCGAATCAAAGCTATGAATAAGATAATTCAAGGCCTTTAATGGGGATATCAATCCGCAGGTAGATACATCTATATCCACTCGAAAGGTACTAATACCGATATCATTACTTGGGTGACTTTCTGGATAGGTATGTACCGTCACGTGACTCTTATCGAGATGCGCTACAATAGCATCCGGTAAAGGACCGGGCTCTTCCGTAGTTTGGCTTTCGTCAGGAGGAACCGGGTGCTCGGCGATCAGCATAGTGACACTCGCCCCCTCGGGCTCATAATCCTGACGCGCAATATGAAGAATATTGGCACCAATGATGTCCGTCACCTTACTCAATATCTCTGTCAACCGCTCCGCATTATATAGCTCGTCCACATACTCCCTGTATTCACCAACGTGGGCCGGAGTAGCAGCATAGCTAATATCATAAATATTAAAACTCAGGGTTTTGGTTAAATTATTAAAACCATGCAGCTTAATTTTAGGGGACGGTTTTCGCCTGCTCATATTTCTTTTCTATAACAGTTAATGATTCTTACTCGACAATCTCATAGCTATGACCGATCTCGACGCCACCTTTGCTCAGCATGATCGATGCCGAGCAATACTTCTCTGCCGATAATGCCACCGCCCGCTTAACCTGACTCTCTTTCAAGTTATTGCCACTCACCAAGAAATGTAAGTGTATCTTGGAAAACACTGCTGGCACTTCATCCACGCGATCCGCCTGTAGCTCGGCGACACAGCCAGTAACATCTTGACGGGATTTTTTAAGAATATGGATCACATCAAATGATGCACAACCACCCACCCCCAGCAGTAACATCTCCATTGGGCGCACCCCTTGGTTAGTACCACCATGGTCTGGAGGCCCATCCATAATAACGGTATGCCCAGACCCTGAGGTTGCTTCAAACTTTACTTCACCTGCCCACTTAACTGTTGCTTTCATCGCTATACTCTTCCTTCACTATCCATCCGCGAAATGGCCCTTGAGATATTTGGCCCTTGAGATATTCGGCCGCAAGATAGCATAATCTCACTCATTTGTGATCTAAAGTTATCCAGCCAAGTGACTACTTTGTCTTGCTACAATATTCTAACCGCTGTTTTTACGCTAATCTTCCTTTTTCGACCTATTTTAACCACTGGCGACGGTAAAAGATCAATAAAGAGTCCTCCTAAGCTCGCGCGTTGCTCTTTGTCGGGTAGTTTTACTAATTAAAGTAGCGACTTAGCCTTTTTACATCCATAATCAACCCATAGGCATAATTTCATAGGACGACAAATATGATTACGCCTTAATGCTCTTTAGATGGGTAGTTAGTCGTAGCAAGAGTCTCCAAAAAATAACAAAGGCCAAACAATGACCATCCCCAATAACAGTTTAATCGCGGATATTGACGGTTTCTTAGCCCAGTGTCACCGCCGGAAATATCCCGCTAAAAGCACCTTGATCTACGCCGGTGATGAGTCCGATGCGCTTTATTATATTGTCAAAGGCTCGGTCACTGTCATCATTGAAGATGATGACGGACGAGAAATGATCATGGCTTACCTCAACGAGGGTGATTTCTTTGGCGAAATGGGCCTTTTTGATAAAGACGCCGGCCGCAGCGCGTGGATTAAAGCAAAAACTGAGTGTGAAGTTGCAGAGATTAGCTATTCCAAGTTTAAAGAACTCTCTGCCGAAGATGCAGACATCCTATTTGCCGTGAGCGCTCAAATAGCCGGTCGACTCAGGGCAACCACCCGCAAAGTCGGCGACCTGGCATTCCTTGATGTGACCGGAAGAGTCGCTCGCACGCTTATCGACTTATGCAAACAACCCGAAGCGATGACCCACCCTGACGGCATGCAAATTAAAATTACTCGCCAGGAAATTGGGCGTATCGTTGGATGCTCTCGCGAGATGGTGGGTCGCGTCCTAAAAAATCTGGAGATACAGGGGCTTGTATCTGTTAAGGGCAAAACCATGGTGGTCTTTGGTACCCGTTAAGCCAAGTTAATGTACGCTTATGTAAGTTAAGCAGAACCAATATCAAATAAAAAAGGCCAGCTTTGCTGGCCTTTTTTATTTGAATCTGACGTTAGAAAAACATCGCTTTCAAGGCGTCTCCCGGCACCTCTGCACGCATAAATGCCTCACCTACCAAAAAGCTATTCACACCATGTTGGCGCATTTTTTCTACGTCTGCTTTAGTATGAATACCACTTTCTGTAACTACGATACGATCGCTCGGCATCATATCCAGCAATCTAACGGTGGTATCAAGATCCGTACTAAAGGTATGTAAATCTCGATTATTAACACCTACCAACTTGGTATCCAAACGTAATGCCCGCTCAAGTTCTTGCTCATTGTGCACTTCAATCAACACATCCATACCCAACTCTTGCGAACAGGCCGCAAGCTCAGCCATCTGCTCATCGTTTAATGCGGCAACAATTAACAATATACAGTCTGACGCCAAGGCGCGCGCTTCCACCACTTGATAAGTGTCCACCAAAAAATCTTTCCTAATAACCGGCAAACCACAAGCTGCTCTGGCTGCTAGCAGGTAATCTTCATGGCCTTGGAAAAAATCTCGATCCGTCAACACGCTCATGCAAGCCGCGCCGGCAGATTCATAGGAAACAGCAATTTCCGCCGGTACAAAATGTTCGCGGATAACGCCTTTACTGGGGGAGGCTTTTTTCACCTCGGCGATAATCGCGGACTGTCCGGCGGCTAATTTTACAGACATCGCATCGACAAAACCTCGCGGCTGATCAGCAGTCTTCGCCTGGATTAATAATTCTTGCTCTGAAACCTGAGAACGTCGCTCTGTAATCTCTTCATATTTACGCGCAATAATTTTTTTTAACACCGTGGGGGTATTGCTCACCATCAAGCCTCTGCCTCTAGTCGAAATACTTCCGACATGTTCACTAATTCTGTCAATTTGTCTTTCGCTACACCACTGCCAATGGCATCTTGAGCCATTTCGATCCCTTGCGCCAGGTTATCCGCGATACCCGCCACATAGATAGCCGCACCAGCATTTAATGCCACGATATCTGCCGCAGGCCCTGCCTCATTGGCCAGCACGGTGTTTAGAATTCTCAGGCTATCTTGCACGCCGTCGGCGGCAATGGAGGACAATGGCGAACGCGACAAACCAAATTGCTCCGGTGTGATGGTATATTCAGAAACCTCACCGTTTTTGACTTCTGCAACAAAGGTTTCGGCTGCGATACTAATTTCATCTAAGCCATCGGCGGCATGCACCACCATCACATGTCGGCTGCCTAAGCGCAGTAACACATCAGCAACCGGTCGAACCCACTGTTTGCTATACACCCCCATTACCTGACTATCGGCTCCGGCGGGATTGGTTAGTGGGCCAAGGATATTAAAGATGGTACGTACCGCCATCTCTTTACGCGGGCCGATAGCATGTTTCATTGCACTATGGTGCATGGGCGCAAACATAAAACCCACACCAATAGCTTCCACGCAATTAGCCACCTGCTCTGGGGTGATATCCAGCTTCACGCCCGCCGCTTCCAGCACGTCAGCACTGCCACTGGTACTAGAAACAGAACGATTGCCATGCTTTGCCACAAAACCACCTGCTGCGGCCACCACGAAGGCACAAGTAGTAGAGATATTAAAGGTGTTGGCGCCATCACCACCGGTACCGCAGGTATCTACTAAATGATCCCGATTGATGCTTACCGGTTTCGCCAGCTTGCGCATCACGCTCGCAGCACCGGTAATCTCATCGACAGTTTCACCTTTCATGCGTAGCCCAATCAGAAAACCGCCAATTTGCGAATCTGTCGCTTGGCCGGTCATGATTTGCTGCATAACTTCGCCCATCTCAGCTTCAGTAAGATCCTGACTTTCGATGACTTTCTGTAACGCTTGTTTAATATCCATCCATCACTCCGGTGCTGGGTTATCGATAGACGCGATTGTAGCATTGAGATGGAGCGGAACGGAAATAGCATTTTTGCGTAAGTAAAACCTCAGCACCACAACGACCTAGCAACCACAACCTATCCACAATTAACCGCAAAAATAGCCTAAGTTCGTGAAAAACCAGGAAAAAACACCTAAAAATCCCACATTAGATTAAAATTTGACCAATTCCTGAGCTGTGCTAACGTGGTAATTAGGTATGTTGTAAAAAAGGTGATTCACCTATGCCACCAATTTCGCCGACAGGTTCAAATGTTCGCGGGTATGTTGGAACAACAAGCAGCAACATTAACTCGCCAACCACTCAATTTAGCCCCCGGCAGCTTGCAGACAAAGCAAGCAACGAGTTGCGCGTGGATTCCAATCAACCCATTGCTGGGTTAACCAACCCCGCCGCCAGCACTAGCACCTTCCCTGCTCATCCGGCAAATACCTTTACCACAACCACGGAACGTTTTTTACAGCAAACAGGCAATGCCCTAGAACAACTAAAAGCCCTCGCTATCCGTTCTGCTAGCGACAATACGTCAGCAGAAACGCGAGAAACCCTCAACGAAGAAGCCAAGGTATTGGTCTCACTGATTGATGACATCGCCAACACGGCAGCACTGGACGGGCAGAATTTACTGGATGGCAGTATTGAGCGCATCTCCTTTCAACTGAGCTTCACCGAACCAACACAAAAGAGCATTCAAGGCTTTGATGCCAGATCCGCATCTTTAGGTATACATCCAGGATTCAAACAATCTACCGGCGACCGTATCCAACTTCAAAATAGCGTGATTGGCAATCAGGGCGTACAAGAAGGTAACGCTCGCACCAACATCATTAGCGATTTCTCTATTCTCGTTGAAGGGCATAATATCAATGAAACCATTAACATTGCTGATCAACGTTTGGGGGCATTGCTGAAGAACATTGCCCGCACCCGTTCGTTAACAGATTCCACCCACAAGGATTTTGGCTCTGGTGGCGCCAAACAGTTGGCCGCTAGAATTAACACGTTGCGTGAGTCAGGCACTCCAAGCCTACGCAATATTTTCGCATCGGCAACCACCACCTTCGGCGCTGGCGATGTAAGCAATGGGGATTTTTCCGGTACTGTAAACCGCTCTACCAATATCAACATTGGCTCTGGCAGCATAGATCGCGGCGATCTTGCGATAAATGGTATCAATGTAGATCGCGTGACTTTTCTAAAAAAGGATACGGCAGGCACGTTAATACATGCTATCAATGCCATTAGTGCGCTTACTGGTGTTAAAGCCACAACGGATATTGTCACTGGTGAACTGACTCTGGAAGCCGTTGATGGTAGAGACATTATTATTAACACCACAACCGCGGAAACCAACAACCTTATTTTTGGTGGCGGTCAATCCCGCTTTAGCCAAGGCTTTGCAGATTTGCGTATCAGTGGTCGAGTTACTCTATCCGCCAATAATAATCTGAGTTTTTTTGGTAGCAGCAAATCACTGACGGGGTTTGACGATTTCTCACTGGATAGCACTCTAGATAACCAATTCACCAGCAACACCATTGCGGATACCAACCTAAAAACAAGCGCTGATTCTGAAAACGCCCTAAACAATATCAACCAAGCCATGAAGCAATTGCGTACTTTCAACAATAAACTGTCCAACTTGCACGCTGAATTCGAATCTAGTTTAACGAAGTTTGGCAGCATTTATCAGCAGCCAAGAGAAAATAGCACTCCGTCCTTTGGAAATACTATCGATAGAACCACCGCCTCGCAATTTGCCAACTTCTCTAAAAAACTCATGCAACAAAGTATTGATACTGCAATCCAAGCCCAAGCCAACGCTAGCCCGTCGACAGTGTTATTTTTTTTACGCTGAGTCAACCAACAGTTTTCACATCCTTGTGAATCATAATCAATTATTTATAAATCCAAAAAGTTTTTAAACAGATCATGACCATGCTCTGTCAAAATTGACTCTGGATGAAACTGCACACCTTCAATTTGAAACTCTCGATGACGCAGTCCCATTATATTTTCCACACTACCATCTTGTCTCTGTGTCCATGCGGTCATTTCCAAACAATCCGGCAATGCTTCTCGCTTAACTACCAACGAATGGTAACGCGTCGCCTCAAAGGGAATCTTCAAGCCTTTAAACACCCCTTCGTCTTTATGAAAAATCGGCGACGTCTTACCATGCATTACCTGTTCGGCTCGAACCACTTCACCGCCAAACACACTGGCAATACTTTGATGACCCAAACAGACACCTAAAATAGGTATTTTCCCCGCAAAGTGTTTTATTGCGGCCACCGAAATTCCTGCCTCATTTGGCGTGCATGGACCTGGAGATATCACTAACTTTGATGGGTTTAGCGCTTCAATTTCTTCCAGTGTAATTTCATCATTTCTATATACGTGTACATCCGCCCCTAGTTCACCCAGGTACTGCACCACGTTATAGGTAAATGAGTCATAATTATCGATCATTAATAACATGTGCTTCTACTCTTTTAAATCAGTGCCAGATGGCAGTTGCGACAAACCATTTGCCGCTAATGCCGCCGCCGAGAATATTGCCCGCGCTTTGTTGTTGGTTTCTTTCCATTCCAATCGAGGAACAGAATCTGCAACCACACCCGCACCTGCTTGAATATGCAATTGGTTATCTTTAATCACCGCCGTACGAATCGCGATAGCCGTGTCCATATCACCATGCCAAGACAAATACCCCACGGCACCACCATAAATTCCACGTTTTACTGGTTCAATGTCGTGAATAATCTCCATCGCCCTGATTTTTGGCGCTCCACTTAAGGTACCGGCAGGGAATGTGGCTCGTAACACATCGATCGGCCCTTTGCCTTCTTTTAACTTACCTTCGACATTGGATACGATATGCATCACGTGAGAATAGCGCTCTACCAACATATTTTCCGTCAGTTCGACAGATCCTATATCGGCAATCCGGCCCACATCGTTGCGCCCCAGATCAATTAACATAAGATGCTCGGCAATTTCCTTGGGATCTGCCAACAATTCTTTTTCCATGGCAATATCATCCTCCAGGTTTTTACCCCGGCGACGCGTGCCTGCAATCGGTCTAACCGTCACCACGCCCTGCTCGACCCGCGCCAATATTTCCGGTGATGATCCCACAATATGGAAATCACCCATATTCATAAAATACATATAAGGTGATGGATTCAGGCAACGTAGTGCACGATAGAGTTGCAACGGTGGCAGCTCAAAAGGTACCGTCATGCGCTGCGATATCACCACCTGCATGGTATCGCCCGCAAGCACATACTCTTTTATATTTTCAACCGCCTGTTCAAATTCTTGCTGGTTAAAGCCCGATATAAAATCACTTTCTTTAATAGGGCTTTGGGTAATGGGTTCGGCTGTCGTTAACGGCTTTTTCAATTCACCAATAATGCTATCGAGGCGATGTTGCGCCTTCTGGTAAGCATCATTATCTTCCGGATTTGCGTGCACAATAACAAACAGCGAGGCCTGCAAATTATCAAACACCACAATTTCATCAGATACCATCAACATAATATCGGGCGTACCAATAGGGTCGACCTTGGCTTCGATATCAAGTCGGCTTTCGATATAACGTACAATGTCGTAACCAAAGTAGCCCACTAGCCCACCATTAAAACGCGGTAACCCTGCCACTTCGGGCACCCGATAACGCGCCTGAAATTGCTCGACAAATTCCAATGGATCGTCAACCTGGTGTTCTTCAACCCTCTGGCCGTTATCTTCAATCACAACTTGGTGATCAAACACCTTCAGCACACGCTCACAGGGCAACCCAATGATAGAATAGCGCCCCCATTTTTCACCGCCTTGAACGGATTCAAAGAGATAGGAATGTGGTCCATCTGCCAATTTTAAATAGGTGCTTAAGGGTGTTTCTAAATCTGCTAGTACTTCGCGCATGACCGGTATTCGGTTATATCCCTGCGCAGCCAGCGTTTTAAACTGTTCCGGAGACATGGTTCTGTCCTGTTATGCTATATGATTTTGCGATTTCCTTACGGACTACAATAACATCAAAGTAAGGAAGTATAGACGTTTAGCCTTGTAGACTAAACCGATAGACAATAGGAAATCACCATCGCCAACGAGGTGATGATAGGGAGGGGGAGAAATTTGCTATATAAACCTTAGCAATCACGGTAATAATATCCAAAATCAAATACAAGAACTTAAAAGGTACACTACTTTTGGGCATGTCTCAAGCCATTACAGAGTGGGCGCAAAGAATGCCGGCAGAATTCGGCGTGCTAAAGCCACCCCTGAACCAATTCGTCCAATGACTCAATCAAACAATCGGGGTTGCACTGGCTAATGGGTTCACCGTGATTATATCCATAATCGACACAGACCACTTTAAAAAAAGCAGCTCGAGCCGCCTCCACGTCACTACGAGAATCCCCAACCATCACACAATTGATTGGATTGGCCTGTAACCGCATCGCCGCATATAACAATGGCTCAGGGTGTGGTTTCTTATGTTCGAGGCTATCGCCGCTGACCACAACGTCGAAATAAGGGTCCAAGCCAAACTGTGCCAATAATGGGGCGGTAAATTGCGCTGGCTTATTGGTAACCAACGCCATCGGGATAGCCTTATTCTTAAGCGCCTTTAACGTATCTATCACCGCGGGGTAAAGCAGGCTATGACTGCCATTACACAGCGTATAATTTTGGAAAAAGCAGGACATGGCATTCGCCAGCAAGGTTTCAGAAACCTTAGCTGCCTGTGCATCCGAACCATCTTTTGCTAACGCTCGCCGAACCAATTGCTCGGCGCCTTCGCCTACCCAACGGCGAATATTTTGCTCTCCCGCAGGCTGACGGCCAAGTTGACTCAACATCTGATCGATGGCTTTGGCAAGATCCGGCACGCTATCTACCAGCGTGCCATCCAAGTCCATAACGACTAATTCTGGCGTACAAGAAAATAATGATTGAAATACTATGCTCACTATTGGCTCCTCTCAACCATCCTATCGGAGATGTTTATTTTGGCAATTCTGCTTTTTGGCAATTCTACTTTTTGACATTGATACTTTTTATGACCACGACACTTTTATGACAAGTATGCTTTATTACAGGGATACTTGAGCAAGTTCAGCTCGCATATCATCTATCACTTGTTTGTAATTGTCTGCGCCAAAAATTGCCGATCCTGCAACAAAGGTATCGGCCCCTGCCGCAGCGATTTCACGGATATTTTTTACCCCGACACCACCATCAACTTCCAACCGAATATCCAAACCGCTAGCATCGATTAACTGTCGTACCTGAGTCAGTTTTGCCAGTGTTCCTGGGATAAATGCCTGGCCACCAAAACCAGGGTTTACCGACATCAGCAAAATCATATCCATCTTGTCCATGACATGCTCTAAATAGTGCAACGGGGTGGCCGGATTAAACACTAAACCTGCTTTACAGCCGGCATCCTTAATCATTTGTAAACTACGATCGACATGAACACTAGCATCCGGATGAAAGGTGATATAGCTAGCGCCGGCATCGATAAACTCACCAATCATTCTATCTACCGGGCTAACCATCAAATGCACATCTATCGGAGCTGTCACACCATGATTTCGTAGTGCTTTACACACCATCGGGCCGATAGTCAGATTGGGCACATAGTGATTATCCATTACATCAAAATGCACGATATCGGCCCCATCCGCTAGCACTTGATCGACATCACGTCCCAAGTTCGCAAAATCTGCAGATAGAATGGAAGGAGCTATTTTGTAGTCGGCCATAGAAGGGTTGCCCTATTTTTCTGTCTTTTTAGGTGAATAAAACGTGTATTGTACACGATAAAACCTATACTTCTGTAGATGATTTGTAGACGCTTTCGCACATTTAATGTCGCTTTGATAGCTTTGCTAGTACAAGGCGTAATGATCGTACTGACAACGCCAGTTTCTGTGGCAGAAACCAGCACACCCGTAGCTACCGAGATGGCGCCGCCACCGCCAGATGCAGCGGACGCCGCTGCCGACGCCGCACCACCTGTTGAACTCAAGAAAAAACCCGAAAGAAGCGAGCTTTTAGCCAATCGCTCGCTGGCGCAGGCGTTAGAATCACACGACGATGATGACTCCGAAATCATCTGGCTAGCAGAGGGCACAGATCAATATCTGGGGCTTTTTCTCAATGACTTTAGCGGTTCACCAACGGGCAACGTGCTAATATTACATGACAACCAACAACACCCCGATTGGCCCGGCATAGTCCACGTTTTACGCACAACATTGCCCGCCCATGGATGGTCAACTCTCTCGATCTCCATACCTTATTTTGAGGAAGACCAACCGATTCCCAAAAGAACCCTGGCCCCAACCCCGGTAGCGGCCACAATTGAGACTCAACCCACAACTCCTGCATCAAACTCAGATGACAACTCAGATGACAACTCAGATGACAACTCAGATGACAATCCAGATGACACTAACCGGGAAGACGCTGCAAAAGAGCAGGATAAATCTCAGCAGACAGTGACAGAGGATGACGCCAACAGTATGGAAAGTGCTAGCAAAGCGATTGATGCCAGTGAATCCATTAACAACGCAGCGCTCGAGGAAGAACCTATCCCGTCAATTGAATATACCAACGAACAGATTCCAGCCATCGTAGAACAGCGTATCCGGGAAGGATTAGCAACACTTAAAGCTCGAAACCCCACCCCTACCATTATCATTGCAGTCGGACTGTCCGCCAACTGGGCGGCCAACAAAGCCAAGAATTTACCGCTATTTGATGTGTACGGGTTGGTCATGATCAATGCGGCAACCCAAACCCTGTTCGACGACATGTCTATTGAGCGCGATGCTGCCGATCTTAGAATGCCAATTTTGGATATAGTGCCCGCCACAAACCAGCGCAGCCCTGCTTATAAGCGTAGCCGTATAGCCAAAAAGACCCGTCACCCTTCTTTCCGGCAGCGAATTGTCAGCGGAACAGCAACCGATATCAACCAGCATGCTGGCGACATTGTTGCGATGGTTCGGGGCTGGATAAATCTCAATATAAAAACCGCAGCCGCTAACTAACCACGCCTTATTACGCTGTAGTTTATTGGATAGCTTATTGGGCAGTGCTTTGCTGCTGCAGAATCATTTCGTAGGCTTCTCGAATAACTTGTGCCTTGCTAGTGGCAATGGCGAGCATCTCTTCTGGTAAACCACGAGCTATCATTTTGTCTGGGTGATGCTGATTCATTTGTCTACGATAAGCCTTTTTCAAATCCGCTTTGCTCACATTCGGAGGCACTCCTAGCACACCGTAGGCTTTCAATAACAAATGTCCTGATGAATCATCACCCTTTGATTTGTCACCCTTGAATTCCTGGTAGGCTTGCATGCTCCTGACCAAGCGCTCAAGATTCTGCACCGAAAATTGTATGGTGGATGCAATATGGGTCAAGGTTGCCCATTCTTTTCGAGCCAAGGTGCTATCAACTAACGCCTGTTGCACCAGCATTTCCATGAATATATGAGGTAGTGTTGAACGTCGGCCACAAGCTTTTTGTAATCGCTTTAGATCAGCCGTAATGTCATAACCAATGGCTTTACCTTTCTCAAATAATGCGACCGCATCATGCTTTCTCTCGGGCGACAATCCCATTTGGTCCATCACCTTCATTGCCCAATTAATTTCAGCTTGGCTAATAACGCCATCACATTTTGCCACTCGGCCTAAACAGGTAAAGGTGGCATTAAAAAAGGCTTCTTGAATATCGCTCTCTCGTATCTCTGATTTCTTGTGTGCTGCGTGATACAGGCCATTGCTCAACTGCACCATCATATCGAACTGACGCCCAAGCACTCCACCAAAGCCGGCGCCAACGACACCAACAACACCCCCTCCCGCCAGAAAATAACCTACAACCAGACCAATCAATGGCCCTAGCCAAATCAACTGCATTCAATAGTCCCCTAGCAAGTATCGCCTTAATGTTTATTTACAAAATCCAATCGCTCTGGCGTTCCTACATCCACCCAGGCACCCGCATATATCTCACCAACCACTTTCTGCTGGGCCATTGCCGCCGTTAATAACGGTGCCAGAGCAAATTTTCCGTGGGTGTAGCCAGCAAATAAGCCGGGGCGCAAAACCGACATTCCGGAAAATGTGTAGCTTTGCCTGCCGGTAGCACCTGCCTTTACGGTAACAGCCCGAACTTGAACATTCTTTTGAAAATCGTCCTGAGCAACAAAACAAAAATCCCCGTTCATATTGTGGCTCGGGTTTGGCACTAACACAAGGTGAGCCTGTTGATCTGATTCCCGCAAACCAGAAGCCAAATTAGCTAACGGAAAATCCGTCCACACATCACCATTTACCACTAAAAATGGCTCATCATCCGTTTCACTACCCTCCCCACCATGACTCAATAGCGGCAATGCCTGATAGATGCCCCCGCCAGTTTCCAAACATTCGCTTTCTTTGGAGTACTGAATCACCGCCCCCCAGCGACTGCCATCCGCCAAATAATCAATAATTTGATCTGCTAAATAACACACATTGATCACGATTTCGGAAAAACCCGCCGCTACCAGTCGTTCAATCTGGTGTTCGATCAATGGTTTGCCCGCAACCTTTAGTAAGGGTTTAGGGCAATGGGCACTCAATGCTCCCATTCTTTCACCACGTCCCGCCGCTAACAACATTGCCTTCATTGAAAAAACTCGTTGGCGGAAGGTTGTCTATTTATTAATGCAGGTACAACCACATCCATCAGAAAGCCGTGTAAGTTTGCCAAGGTATCAACCCCTCGCGTTTCTTCAACCAAATAACTCAGGGTACGTGGGACATCATCCAGATAGCTTTGCTTACCATCCCGATAACACAATCGGGCAAAAATACCCGCTGCTTTTAAATGCCTCTGGGCTGCCATCAAATTAAACCACTGCATATATTGTTCAGCATCAATATCACCAATCACTCCCGCGTGCTCTGGCTCGGTTTTTAGTAACTCATAAAAACCCAATGCCCACTCCCTCACCTGTGCCGCTGGCCACTTACAGTAACAATCTTTTAACAACGAAACAGCGTCATAGGTAATCGGCCCATGCACCGCGTCCTGAAAGTCGATAACACCCAATGCACCATCGCTCAGACACATGAGATTGCGTGAATGATAATCCCGATGCACCGTAACCTGAGGCTGTGCCAGTGCCTCACCGGCTAAATACGAGTAGGCATGTTTTAGCATAAAACGATCTGCCTCAGTGAGCACCAAGCCAAGGTGGCGCTCCAACAACCAATCGGAAAACAAGGCCATTTCGGTCATTAATAACGAGCGATCATAAGGCGGCAAAGGTTTTTCGAAACAACTGCGTTGGATTGGCAATAAACCGGATAATGCCTGCTGATAATATTCAGCCACGTTAGCCTCGGTTAACATTGGCAACAAAACACTATCGCCCAAGTCTGACAGCAACATAAACCCTTGTTCAAAGTCCACCGCATACACTTCTGGCACCCTTACTCCAAAAGCCCCCAGAGTCTTAGCAACATCTACAAAAGAGTGATTATTTTCCTTATCTGGCGGAGCATCCACTGCGATAACAGTCACCGATTGGTTGTCCGCAGCATCAAATCTAGCGCGAAAATACCGTCTAAAGCTCGCATCGCCTGACACCATCTCAAGTGATGTCGGTAAATGCGTTTGAGATACGTTAGCCTGTAACCTATCTCTTACCCATTGGGTTAATTGGTCTCTTCGTTGATCCATAATAAAACAGCATGACTCCTCATCCAGGCCCACGCTCATGAGCACAGAAATTCGCAACTTTTTGGGGTGTCTAAAAGCGTTATACAGTATCATGCTCTCAAAGTTAGGTGACACTATATTTTCAGGAATTTATGGGCCAAATTCGAAACATAACCAGTATCGGCGAAGCATGTAGCAAAGCTGGCAAGGACGCCAGCAACAATGCTTACAGCGTCGAGGGCAACACAAGCTGCGCTCTCGTCTCAGCTTGCTGCCGCCCGACGAGGACGACTAATGCCAGCCAACACAATTGGTTTCGAAAGCTTATCAGCGCAGCTGGACTCAACGCGGCGTTTTTTATTGGATTAAATACAGCAGTCTGTGGTGAGCTATCCGCCGCAGAACCCCCAACAGCAATCGACAGCTCAGATTCACCCGTCATTACTGAAATTAGCACCGTTGATAACCCGGCACCATACCGACATTTAGATTGGTTAAGCGCCGATGAAATCGCCTCTTGGCCTGCAGCCCAACGCCCTTCCTTCGGTGGCCGTTGTAATGGGTTATATCTCGCCCCGACCATCCCTTCGACCTTTACCAACCCCGAGTTGGCGCCAATCGAGGCCTCCGCCGACCGCTATAGCGCCGATACAGATGGTACGGCGATCTTTGATGGCGACGTCATCATTCAACAGGGCAACCGCCAATTGGAAAGCGACCATATTGAGCTCAATCAAAAAACACAATCCACCCTAATGGAAGGCAATGTGCGCATTCGCCAAGACGGCATGCTGCTCACTGGCGACAAAGCCACATTCAGTCTTAATAGTAAGGATCTCGACATTACTAACGCTCAGTATGTTGTTCACGCGAGCCATATCCGTGGAGCAGCCAAGCGTATTTACAATGAGCAAGAAGACACCCTGATACTCAGCGATGGCAGTTATACCACCTGCGAGCCCGGATCTACGGCATGGCTATTTGAAGCCCAGAAGATCTCACTGAACAACACTAACGGCTGGGGCGCAGCCAAACACGCAACCCTCAAAGTGAACGATGTACCTGTATTCTATTTTCCCTGGATGATATTCCCGATCGATGAGCGACGCCAAACCGGCTTCCTATTTCCAAGTTTTGGATTTGATGGCGATAACGGCACCGACATGGCGGCTCCTTTATACCTAAATATTGCGCCCAACGTTGACGCCACCCTCACATTTCGTAACCTAACCGCCCGTGGCAAGTTATTAGATGGGGAGTTACGCTATCTTTTGCCTTTTGGCGAGGGGCAATTTGCTAGTAGCTACTTAGCCGATGACAAACGTACGGACACTGACCGCGAACTGTCGCTATTTAAACACCGCGGCAATTTCAACAATGGTTGGTCTATCAACGCTGATTACACCAAAGTGTCCGACGATGATTATTTTATCGACCTCGATACCACCCTCGATGCCAATGCCAAGACCCACCTCGACCAAAAAGCGCTGTTAGGGTACCAGAGTGAATTTTGGAACAGCAGCATACTGGTGCAAGATTACCAAACCATTGATGCACTGATCACCGATAGCAACAGGCCCTATCGTAAAATGCCGCAGATACGTTTCGGTGGTCGCTACAACATGAGCGAAAACACCATCGGCGCAAACAACTTACCCATTGAATGGGATTTGGCGGCTGAATTTACCCATTTCGAACATCCAGAAGAAAGCAATGTCGGCATCAACGAGGCGCAACGCAGTCATCTGAGCCCGAGGGTAACCTATAATTTTATGCGCCCCTGGGGTTACCTGAAGCCCTCATTGCAGGGTTACTTCACCCACTATGAACTCGATGGTGATTCAGCCCTATTCGCCGCTAACGTTGAAGAAATGTCCCCTAACATTCAATCTTATACCACCTCGATTGATAGCGGACTGATCTTCGAGCGCCAATTATCATTCAACAATCAAACACTTACCCAAACACTGGAGCCACGGTTATTTTATTTATATAGCCCCCGAGTTGACCAAGACGACGCTCCTGCCTTCGATTCTGCGGCATTGTCATTCAGCTACAACCAAATGTTCAGAAATAATCGTTTTTCCGGGCTTGACCGCGTGGGTGACGCCAGCCAAGTATCCCTAGGATTAACCAGCCGCTTCCTGGCTGCTGACTCTGGCCGTGAATTACTTCGCCTTAGCTTGGGACAAAGTTTCTATTTAAAGGACCGAGTAACCCAACTCACCCCAACCACTGCCCCTGACACCGAAGCAACATCTGTTATGGTCGGTCAGCTAGCATGGTCCTATAACGATGAACTTACGCTTTATTCTGAAGTACAATGGGACCAACAACGCAACAATACCCACCAAACCGATGTCCAACTCAGTTATAGAAACCAACATCATCAATTATTTAACGTGTCCTATCGCCAACAAGGCGGCGACACCGGGGCGGAATTCGAAAACACCCTAGAACAAGTAGACTTTTCCTTCGCCTGGACATTAAATCCAAACTGGAGCATTGCTTCACGATGGTTACACGACATAAAAGAAAAACGAACTTTTGAAGCTTTGGGTGGCATAACATATGATAGCTGTTGCTGGTCAGTACAATTGGTGAGAAGAGTCTTCTTAAAAGAAGGTGACGATGATGATCTGATTACTCGCCAGGGCACCTTCATTCAGTTCCAACTTAAAGGCCTAAGCGGCATAGGTAGCACCCTAGAGAGCATTTTAGATAAAGCCATTTCTGGTTACGCGCAGCGCCGAAAGGCCCTTGCACATCAATTTTAATAACTACAATAGTCCAAATTTATGCTTAGTATGACAACGATAAAACAATTGACCCAAACCTCTATCGCAATCTTCGGCGCACTAGTGATATCTAGCATCGCTTACCCTACCATTGCCGGCGCCGACGCCACCCCATTGGACCGCATCGTTGCCGTGGTTGATGACAGCATTATTATGGACTCAGAATTAACTGAGCGTATCGATACCATCAAGTCTCAGCTTAAAAAACAAAATACTGCTTTGCCTCCAGAAGACACCATGAAAGCGCAAGTGTTGGAGCGCATGGTGCTTGAAAGCATTCAAATACAATTGGCGGAGCGTGGTGGCATCCGGCTAAACGACAATGACATCAACAACACCATCCGCAATATCGCCCGTCAAAATAACATGACACCGGAAGGATTCCGCAATGCCTTGGCCGAGGAAGGCTTGTCATATAAAGCCCTACGGGAGCAGATCCGCCGCGAAATGACCCTGACTCAGCTTCGTCAACGACGTGTCAGCAACCGTATCGAAATCACCGATCAAGATGTTGATAACTTCCTTGCCTCGGACTTGGGAAAGACCAATTTGGCACCCGATTATCATCTTGGACACATTCTCATCAGTGCCGGCCAAAGTACCAACCAGCAAGCACTGACATTAGCAGAAGAGAAAGCCGACATGGTTTACCGCCAACTGAAGAGTGGTGCTAAGTTTGCCCAGCTGGCAGTAGCCTATTCCGGTGGCCAAAAAGCACTCGAAGGTGGCGACCTAGGATGGAGAAAGGCCGCACAACTTCCCACGCTGTTTGCCGATACCGTGCTGGATATGAAAAAAGGCGACTTCTCAGAGCCCATTAAAAGCCCCAGCGGTTTTCACATCATCAAAATACTGGATGTGCGTGGTGGTTCCGAGCATTTAATCACTCAAACCAAAGCTCGACACATACTCATTAAGCCCAATAAAATCAGAAGCTTAATCGATGCGAAAAAACAATTAGAAGAAATTCGAGCAACCATTATCGCGGGTAAAGAAAGCTTTGAAACCATGGCCAAAACCTACTCTGATGACTCCGGCAGCGCCCTCGATGGTGGTGAGCTCGGCTGGTTCAGCCCCGGCACCATGGTAAAAGAGTTTGAAACCACCATGACAGATCTGGAAGAAAAAACCCTCAGCCAACTCTTTCAGACCAAATTCGGCTGGCATATTTTGGAAGTACTGGGTCGCCGCAATCAAGATATGAGCGAAGAGTTTCGCGCAAATCGCGCGCGGCAAATGCTCCACAAGCGCAAGTTTGACGAGGAATTGGTCACCTGGTTGAGAGAGCTGCGCCAAAATGCCTATGTCGACCTTCGTCTCTAGAGTGCATTGGCAATGACCGCTCGTTTAGCAATCACCCCCGGAGAGCCCGCCGGCATTGGCCCAGACTTAACGGTGGCTATTGCCCAGCAGGATCAAGCTTATGAGCTGATAGCCATCTGTGACCCTGAATTATTGCAACAGCGAGCCAACACTCTGGGGTTGCCGCTAACGATTAAGTCGTTCTGCAAAGCAACAGATGCCGATCAAATATCACCATCCAAAGCCGGGGAAATCACCGTTATTCCCGTGACTCTCAGGGCCCCTGTCACCCCAGGGGAACTCGATATCGCCAACGCAGCGTATGTTCTCGACACCCTCGATATTGCCATCGATGGCTGCTTAAGCGGGGAGCTCGATGCGATGATCACGGGCCCCGTACAAAAATCCGTAATTAATGACGCGGGTATCGTTTTTTCTGGACACACCGAGTATTTAGCCGCAAGAACAGACACCAAACAAGTCGTCATGATGTTAGCCACCGAAGGTTTGCGGGTCACCTTAGCCACCACTCACCTGCCGCTTCGAGATGTCGCTGACAGTATAACGCCAGAGCTATTACACGACGTGCTGCACATCGTTAACGCCGATCTGACTAGCAAATTTGGGATCAACGAGCCCAACATTCTCGTCTGTGGATTAAATCCTCATGCGGGAGAAGGCGGCCACCTTGGTAAGGAGGAAATAGAGGTTATTGAGCCGACGCTGGCTCAATTGCGCAAGCAAGGGTTAAACCTGACTGGACCATTACCAGCCGACACACTGTTTACCCCGAAATATTTAGATCAAGCCGATGCCGTGCTTGCGATGTACCATGACCAGGGCTTACCCGTGCTAAAATACAAAGGCTTTGGCAACGCGGTAAACGTAACCCTTGGGTTACCCATTATTCGCACCTCGGTGGATCACGGAACCGCATTAGATCTTGCCGCCACCGGCAAAGCCTCCTCCGGTAGCCTAGCAACTGCCTTGGATTATGCTGCCCGTATGGTTGCAAGCAAATGCGCGCACTTAAAAAAAGACTAAACAACTATTCGGCAGAACTTGGAAACTAGCGATAAGTGCAGAGTTTGGAATGTTATTTCAGAAATATCTGAGGCAAGGATGCCGAAGTTACGCCTAGAGCCTGCCCCGCGAGCAACGCGAGTGCATTGGGTACATGGATGTATTCACGGCGTTTTCTGAAATAACATTCCAAATTCTGCACGCTCACAGGGTTCCGCTGAATAGCTACAAAACCAATAGAGTAATTATCCATGGCCGCAAGAACGCCAAAACAACCTGATCAACACCGTGCCCGTAAACGCTTTGGTCAGAACTTTCTGCACGATCCCCACGTGATCGACAATATTGTCGGCGCGATCGCGCCACAAGCTAAAGATTGCCTTGTAGAAATTGGGCCTGGATTAGGTGCGTTAACCGGGCAAATTTTACCTAACGTCGATAAATTGCAAGTTATCGAGCTGGATAGAGATCTAATTCCACGGCTGACTGTACAATTTGGTGCCAGTGGCAAGCTCACTATTCATCAGGCGGATGCATTAACTTTTGACTATCCTAGCCTGTTGCCACAGCCCAACCCAGACAAGCAGCGGTTACGTGTCGTCGGCAATTTGCCCTATAACATCTCCACCCCGCTCATCTTCAAACTCTTGGGACACGCTGAGCAGATTCAAGATATGCATTTTATGCTGCAAAAAGAAGTGGTTGATCGCCTCAGCGCCGATGTTGGTGATAAAGCCTACGGTCGCCTCAGCATCATGGTGCAGTACACCTGCCAAGTAGAGGGTTTATTTATCGTCGGTCCTGGGGCATTTAACCCGCCGCCGAAGGTCGACTCGGCGATTGTGCGCCTAGTACCCCATGAAAAAAAGCCTCACGTTACCAGTAATCCTAAGCTAATGGGCAAGATTGTCACCGCTGCGTTTAATATGCGACGTAAAACTATTCGTAACGGCCTCAGGGACATTGCCAGCGTTGAACAAATGGAATCCGTAGGCATCAACCCGGGACAACGGCCTGAGACCATTGCACTTGAGCATTGGGTGGCGTTAACGAACCTGCTGGACGAGCAGTCGTGAGTAGCCATTCGTTATGAGTACCTACGCCATTGGTGACATCCAAGGTTGCTTTGCGAGCTTCCAACGTTTGTTGGAAGCCGTTCAATTTGACCCAGCAAGGGATACKCTGTGGCTTGCCGGTGATTTGGTGAATCGCGGCCCTGATTCACTTGCCACTTTGCGGTATTGTTATCAACACCAGGGCAGTATTGTTGCTGTACTGGGAAACCATGACCTACACATGCTTGCAGTGGCCTTTGGTGCGACCAAAAWACGCAACAAAGATACCTTTGCTGATATTTTGGCAGCATCCGACAAAGACGAGTTGCTTAACTGGGTACGCCACAACCCACTGTATCACCGAAACAAGGAGTTGGGTTTTGTGATGTGCCATGCGGGCATTTATCCACAATGGAGCCGTAAAAAAGCCAAGAAACTCGCTCGCGAAGTGGAAGCTATCATTCAAGGTGAGCAATTCTCGGATTTTTTGTGTCACATGTATGGCAACGAACCTAGCGCATGGTCCGATTCACTGGAAGGTCCCGCTCGCTGGCGCTTTATCACCAATTGTTTCACCCGTATGCGCCTTTGTGATGCGCAATCTCGGTTGGATTTGTCATTCAAGGGTGATCTAAAGGACGCTCCCAAGGAGCTATTTCCTTGGTTCAACACACCCGGCAGAAAGAAAATTAAAGACACCCTGCTCTTTGGCCACTGGGCTGCCCTCAATGGTTTCACCGGCAACCAAGAGATCATCGCTTTAGACACRGGTTGYGTGTGGGGAAACAAGCTCAGTGCTTACTGCCTCGAAAGTGGTATTTGGACACAAGTTAACGCGGTGTAAGCAACCACGTGGTCATTTCTTTATCGTTCTAGCCTTATACTTTTTTATTGTAACCAGGAGATGGTTGCGGTTATTGCCCATTTGCCTCATACCCTTGCTCCTTTTTTATCGCCTATCTAGCGCAGTAACTCACTCAAAATCTTCATCTTTTTTACAGTTTTTTACATTAGCAGCAAAAAAACCGTCTAATATGAATAATAGGCCGTACAAAAAAACACTACCCAAGTAGAACTATCTCACGTACTAATAATCTATAAGAAGGTGCACAACAACAATAATTACGTCAAAAGTACTTTTTGTTTTTAAACACTAGCAATAACCATATCGACCCCGATAGGAAGCGTTTATGAGCATATTTAGCCAATATCAGAACCGTTATGAAGAGACTCAAGAAGAAGAGTATAGCCTTCAAGAATTCCTCGACCTCTGCAAATCAGATCCATCCACCTACGCTAGTGCCTCCGAACGTATCCTTAAGGCCATCGGCGAACCAGAACTCGTAGACACCTCCTTAGATTTGCGAATGAGCCGTATTTTCTCCAATAAGATTATTAAACGTTATCCGGCTTTCGACGATTTCTATGGCATGGAAGATGCCATCGAACAAATCGTTGCTTACTTCCGCCATGCATCACAAGGCCTGGAAGAGAAAAAACAAATTCTGTATTTATTAGGGCCAGTAGGCGGCGGTAAATCTAGCCTTGCCGAAAAGCTAAAAGAGCTCATTGAAAAAACACCATTTTATGCCATCAAGGGTTCACCGGTAAATGAATCGCCACTGGCTCTGTTTGACCCCAATGAAGATGGGAAAATATTAGAAGAAGATTACGGCATCCCTTTACGATACGTGACAAGCATTATGTCACCTTGGGCGGTAAAACGCCTGCATGAGTTTAATGGTGACATTACTAAGTTTAGAGTGGTAAAACGTCACCCATCAATCTTGGACCAAATCGCCGTTTCGAAAACAGAACCCGGCGATGAAAACAATCAAGATATTTCGGCGTTAGTCGGAAAAGTCGACATTAGAAAACTGGAAGAATTTGCACAAAATGACCCAGACTGTTACGCATTTTCTGGCGGCCTGTGTAAATCAAACCAAGGGTTATTAGAATTTGTTGAAATGTTCAAGGCCCCCATCAAAGTACTACACCCCTTACTGACGGCAACACAAGAAGGCAACTACAACAGTACGGAAGGCATGGGCGCCATTCCATTTGAAGGGATAATTCTTGCGCACTCAAATGAATCGGAGTGGAAAACTTTCCGAAACAACAAAAACAATGAAGCATTTATCGATCGTGTCTACATTGTTAAAGTACCATATTGCCTACGTGTTTCAGAAGAAACCAAGATATATGAGAAGTTACTCCACAACAGTTCTTTAGCAAATGCACAATGCGCACCAGACACATTAAAGATGCTTGCTCAATTCACCGTGCTTTCGCGGCTAAAAGAACCAGAAAACTCATCTGCATATTCGAAGATGAGAATATATGACGGTGAAAACCTAAAGGATACCGATCCAAAAGCAAAATCTCACCAGGAATACCGTGACGCTGCTGGCGTCGACGAAGGTATGGATGGACTATCCACACGATTTGCGTTTAAGATTTTGTCAAAAGTGTTCAACTATGACCATGCCGAGATCGCAGCAAACCCGGTTCATCTATTGCATCTATTAGAAAACTCCATTGAACAAGAACAATATGCACCAGAAATACAAGAGCGATATCTGCGTTTTATCAAGGAATTCTTAGCGCCACGCTATGTAGAGTTCATTGGCAAAGAAATTCAGACCGCTTATTTAGAATCCTATTCTGAATATGGCCAAAATATTTTCGATCGTTTCGTGATTTACGCCGACTTCTGGATACAAGATCAAGAATATAGGGATCCAGACACCGGTGAAATATTTGATCGCGCATCACTAAACGATGAACTCGAGAAAATCGAAAAACCTGCCGGAATCAGCAATCCAAAAGACTTCAGAAACGAAGTGGTTAACTTTGTATTACGTGCCCGCGCAAGCAACGAAGGAAAAAACCCTTCCTGGCTAAGCTATGAAAAACTACGCACAGTAATAGAGAAAAAGATGTTTTCGAATACCGAAGACCTCCTACCTGTTATTTCGTTTAATCCCAAAGCCTCCAATAACGACCAAAGGAAACATGAAGACTTCGTTAATCGCATGGTCGACAGGGGTTACACGGAAAAGCAAGTACGACTCTTGTCTGAGTGGTACCTACGCGTCCGAAAAGCTCAATAACTTTTCGCATGCCTAGGAGTAGTCTCTATGTCATACATAGTTGATCGCCGGTTAAACGGTAAAAACAAAAGCACTGTCAATCGCCAACGGTTCTTACGACGTTACAAGAAGAACATCAAAAAAGCGGTTGAGGATGCGGTAACGAAACGCAGCATCACTGACATTGATAGTGGTGAAAAGGTTTCTATTCCAAAAAAAGACCTGTCCGAACCGGCCTTTCATCACGACAAGGGTGGCATTCGAGACATGGTGCATCCTGGCAACAAGGAGTTCACCACCGGAGACCAGATCGCTAGGCCAGAGGGCGGTGCCGGTAGCGGCAGTGGCGAAGGACAAGCCAGTGATAGCGGCGAGGGCATGGACGAATTTGTTTTCCAAATTAGCCAAGATGAATTTCTAGAATTCTTATTTGACGGATTAGAATTACCCAATCTAATAAAACGCCAATTGCGTGGCATCGAATCATTCAAGTACGTTCGCGCCGGCATCGTCAACGATGGTACTCCGGCAAAACTCAACATCGTGCGCTCAATGCGCCAGGCTACCAGCCGAAGAATTGCACTTACCGCCCCCTCTCGCCGAAAGATAAAGAATTTTCAAAAAGAAGTAGATCAAATAGAAACTCAAGATCCATCCATGAGGGATGAATCTCGCCTACTTTACTTAATAGAAGAAATACAAAAACTAAAAGCAAGAATCAAGAAAATACCCTTCATTGACGATTTTGACTTACGCTACAACCACCACGTAAAAAAACCCATACCCACATCAAAAGCCGTCATGTTTTGCATAATGGATGTTTCTGGATCAATGAACCAAGCAATGAAAGATATGGGAAAACGTTTTTTCATCTTGCTATACATGTTCTTAAAAAGAAACTACGACAAAATTGAGGTGGTATTTATTCGCCATCACACCAGCGCAAAGGAAGTTGATGAAGAGGAATTCTTCTATTCTAGAGAGACCGGCGGCACTATCGTTTCCAGCGCACTAAAACTCATGAACGAAATCATGCAAGAACGCTATCCCACTAGCGAATGGAATATTTACGGCGCTCAAGCATCTGATGGCGATAACTGGAATGATGACTCACCCGCATGCACAAAACTATTGGTGGACGAAATACTGCCTTATTGCCAGTACTTCTCTTACATCGAGATAACACCTCGTCGCCACCAAGCATTATGGCGAGAGTACGAAAGCATTATGGAATCCTGTGACTTTTTCTCCATGCAACAGATCAGCGATCCAAGCGATATATACCCCGTATTCCGTGAACTTTTCCAAAAGAAACCGGCGTAGCCAATGACAAAAAAACGTAACCCAATCTCTACCGAGTCAGAATGGACATTTGACCATATCCAAGAATACGACCACGAGATTGGCCGCATAGCGGAATCGTTTCAACTCGACACATACCCCAATCAAATTGAAATCATCTCTGCAGAACAGATGTTGGACGCATATTCTTCTGTTGGCATGCCTGTCGGCTACAATCACTGGACATACGGAAAACATTTTGTTGCCACAGAACAAAAATATAAACGCGGTCACATGGGCCTCGCTTATGAGATAGTCATCAATTCAGATCCCTGTATCGCTTATCTGATGGAAGAAAACACCATGACCATGCAGGCATTAGTTATTGCTCATGCATGTTATGGCCACAACTCGTTCTTTAAGGGCAACTATCTGTTTAAAACCTGGACCGATGCCAGCTCAATAATTGATTATTTAGTCTTTGCAAAGAACTACATCACACATTGCGAGGAACGCTACGGCATAGATGAAGTAGAAAACTTACTCGATTCATGCCATGCGTTAATGAACTACGGTGTCGATCGCTACAAACGCCCTTACCCAATATCTGCCGCAGAGGAAAAACAACGCCAGCAAGAACGGGAGGAGTATTTGCAAAAACAGGTAAACGAACTTTGGCATACTATCCCAAAGCTTATCGATAAGGATGAACCTGAGCAAGAAATCCGTTACCCCAACGAACCACAAGAAAACATCTTATATTTCATTGAAAAAAATGCGCCATTACTTGACTCATGGCAACGCGAGATTGTTCGCATCGTTAGAAAAATTGCACAATACTTCTATCCACAACGACAGACCCAAGTCATGAATGAAGGCTGGGCAACCTTTTGGCATTACACCCTGCTTAACCAGCTGTACGATGAAGGCCTTGTAAACGACGGCTTTATGATGGAATTCTTACAGTCCCACACATCCGTTGTTTACCAGCCACCTTTCGACAGCCCCTATTATTCTGGAATCAACCCTTACGCACTGGGCTTTAACATGATGCGGGATATACGCCGTATTTGCGAACACCCTACAGCGGAAGACAAAGAATGGTTTCCAGATATAGCAGGTTCCGATTGGGTTAAGACACTACATTTTGCCATGGAAAACTTTAAAGATGAGAGTTTTGTACAACAATTCTTATCCCCAACCATCATTCGCGAATTTAAACTTTTCTCGATTCTCGATGATGATACTAAAAAGGACCTAGAAGTTACTGCAATACATGACGATCATGGATACCGAGTAGTTCGTGAGATGTTATCTCAGCAATACAACTTATCCATGAATGAACCCAACATCCAAGTTTATAATGTCGATATTCGAGGTGACCGCTCTCTCACACTAAGACACATACAGCACAATCGGCGCCCACTTGAAAAAGACAGCACATTAGATGTTCTAAAACACCTGCGTAATCTTTGGAAGTTCGATGTACACTTGGAGTCACATCAACAGGATGAACTTACCGAAACCTATCACTGCAGTGAGGAGAAAACTGAGTTGGACACACCTGCCAATGACAAATAGCCAACCCAGTGGTTACTCTAGTTAATAACTACTCTAGCTATTAACGACGCGCACTCAGCTCATGTACGGCATCTACAAATATCTTTACATTGTCTGGCGGCACATCCAAATGAATACCATGGCCAAGATTGAACACGTGACCATCACCCTCACCAAAGCTGTCTAACACCCGCTTTACTTCGGCTCGAATCACATCTGCAGAACCATACAGTGCCGACGGGTCCATATTACCCTGCAGCGCTACGCTGCCACCGACACGCTGTCGTATATCCCCAATCTCAACCGTCCAATCCAATCCTACACAGTCGGTGCCTGCTGATGCGATTTTTTCGATCCATTGCGCGCCATTTTTAGTAAACAGTATTGAGGGCACTTTTCTGCCATCATGCTCTTTCAACAAACCACTGACAATTTTTCGCATATAGTGTAATGAGAAAGCCTCGTAGGCTGGCGTACTTAACGACCCACCCCAAGTATCAAAAATCTGCACCGCTTGAGCACCGCAACGTATCTGTTCATTTAAATAGTTTGTCACACAAATGGCCAACGTATCCAACAGTTTATGTAGCACTTCCGGTTGCTGATACATCATTTTCTTCAGGTTACGAAAATCTTTCGACGACCCGCCTTCTACCATATACGTAGCCAGCGTCCATGGGCTACCTGAAAAACCAATTAATGGCACCTGACCACCAAGCGCCGAACGTATGGTTTTTACCGCATTCATAACATAATCAAGATCAACTGACACATCCGGCTGCGGTAACGCCAGTACGTCGGCTTCTGTTCGAACGGTCTTCTTGAACTTCGGCCCTTCGCCTTCTTCAAAATATAGACCTAAACCCATCGCGTCCGGAATCGTCAATATATCGGAAAATAGTATTGCCGCATCCAACTCATAACGTTCCAAAGGTTGCAAGGTCACTTCACAGGCCAGCTCTGCATTTTTGCATAGCGCCATAAAGTCGCCGGCTTTTGCTCGTGTTGCACGATACTCCGGCAAATAGCGCCCCGCTTGACGCATCATCCATACCGGCGTCATATCTACCGACTGGCACTGTAGAGCGCGTAAGAAACGATCATTCTTTAACTCAGGGAAGTTGTTTCCAGACATATATAATCCAACCAATTTAACGTAATAATTAACTCTTTCTAACGAGCCTTGCGAATATCCCTTTGGACCTGCGCTAACTGCCTGGTCCAAGGTTTTGATGTGGCAAGCTTCTTAGGCAGCAATTCAACCGCTTGTTTTGCCGCCTGTTTTGATCCAAATTGCCCATATACAACAACAAACCAGGGCTTACCTTTATACAGGGTCCTATAGTACGCAACCTCTTTCAAACTTGGATAACGTGAGATAAATAGCCGCACCGCCGGCTCATCTCTAGCACCAATCATTTGCAAGGTGTATCGTTTAGGATCAAGTGATAACAACCAACTCTCTCGTGGAGAGTAACCTTTAATCGGCGCAACTACAGCTGCTTCAATGGGCACACCGATAAGTGTATCAACCGGCACATCGTCAATCACTGCAGCCGGGTTTTCATTTACCTCGGGTTTGGGTTTGCTTGCTGCGAGGGCTAATTCAACGTTGTCACTGGCTTTTATTGCAGCCTTTTGAACGGGCGCGGGCTGAGCTTTTTTAGGTTCAAAAACCTCAACCACATCTAACGCATTCTTAGCGCTACCACCACTAGAAAAAACATCTTCTTCAGCGTTAAAGTCTTCTACTGAATTAACCGCCGCAACTACACGCGGCTGAAAGACTTCCTCTGCCTGCGAGTCAACTGCTGCAGCAACAAGGTTTGATTCAACAACAGTATCTCCAACCGTATCACCAGCAGTGTTACCGAAATTCAGGTCTACCTCCTCCTGATGCGCTGGGGCAACATTAGTTTCGACATAAACCAATGAATCCGCATCCGACTCCCGTTGCGCTATAGCCCGTTGCACAATAGTACCAGGAGCGTCGGACGAAGTTGACGCTATCGAAGTTATACCTTCATCATGTTCATTATATAAAAGCGCAACGATACCCACACTAATCATTGCCACAATTAACACATGCCATATCGATAACACTTGCTTCTTGCCCTCGACCGGCAGAGGCACTTGGCGTACCAAGGTCTCCCGCGCATACTGATTTAATTGTGCAATAGAACCACCAAATTCAGCAAAGATTTGCTTGATCTGCAACGGGCTAAAACGCACAGCGTCTAGACCAGCGGTGCGCATACGATAAGACAAATACTCGGCCACATCAGGTTCAGTTAACGCTGGCAACGTTAAAACCTGACCTAAAGTTGGCACTAATGCCGACAATTGCGACAACACCGGTTCTTGATCTACCGAATCTGCATCCACCAACATTAAAAAACGTAGGCCACTGTCTTTATACGCCGAAACAGTGCTGGCAATAATATCTACCGCAGCTTCACTCAGATTCTGCACATTATCTATCAGTACCAACGCTGTCTGAGAATAACTATCTGACTCGGCAGCAAAACGCATAACTCCAGAAACAAAAGTTTCTTTTTCGGGTGTTATCTGCAGACCAAAACCCTCGTTAATACTCGACATCAGGCTACGCTCATCCATCAACACACTGGCTTCAATCTCAACGCATCGAAATATGCTTGAATCCAATTGACGACTTAACTGTCGAGCCAAGAATGACTTTCCACAACCCTCCATACCTGTCAAGAACAACAGGGGAGGGCCATATCGAACCAAATGAAGCAACTGCTCTAACAATTGCTGCCGACCGGCACCGGGGTAAAATAGCCCTGTAACTCCGTCGTCAGAGAAAGGCTCCCGATCAATATCAAACTGTGATTTTAATAGATCAACATTCCTTTCCATGTCACATCCCCATCATGACGTTTACCAAAAAAATCTATGTGCTAATTTGTCCGTTAACCTGGACGCTTTTAGATTCACCATTATGTACGCTAAACAGAACAACAATCTGTCGACCGATCAGCTGACAACTATACTGCCAGCAAAGTTTCCCCTAATGCCTCATGGCTAAAATCTGCCGTGGTGATAGCCGTACCCAATGCCGTTAACAAAACTAGACGTATTTTCTTATCAATGACCTTTTTATCGACAGACATCAATGAGATGAATTTCTCCGGTGTCATTTCATCGGGGCTTACCACAGGTAACTTTGCCTGCATTAATAATGCTCGCGCCCTATCAGCAACGCTATCTTCAAGCCAGCCTAAGCGTATCGATAAATCAACAGCCATTAACATACCCACAGAAACAGCCTCACCGTGCAACCAAACGCCGTAACCCATCGCCGTCTCAATAGCATGACCGAAAGTGTGACCTAAATTCAAAATAGCTCTCAGGCCTGACTCCAGCTCATCTTTTGAGACAACCTCAGCCTTAATTTCACAGGAACGTTTAATCGCGTAGATTAGGGCCTGCTGATCACGCCCCATTAACGCAGCCATGTTATTTTCTAACCAAACAAAAAAATCAGCATCGTAAATCAACCCATACTTGATCACTTCCGCAATACCTGCTGACAACTCACGGTCTGGTAAGGTAGCTAGCGTATTGATATCAATCAATACCGACTTTGGCTGATAAAACGCACCAATCATGTTTTTGCCGAGAGCATGGTTGACACCGGTCTTGCCCCCGACCGATGAATCCACCTGGGATAACAAGGTTGTCGGTATCTGTATAAAGTCTACCCCACGCTGATAACTGGCTGCGGCAAATCCAGTCATATCACCCACCACGCCACCACCCAGAGCAATCAAGGTGGTTTTTCGATTATGGACCTTTTCCAATAGGGCGGTAAATATGGAATTGAGCGTATCAAGATTTTTGTATTGTTCGCCGTCTGGTAATATCACGGTATCAACATCGGCTATTGACGACAGTGATTGCACCACACGCTCAAGATACAGCGGGGCAACGGTGGTGTTTGTCACAACCATCAGCTGACGACCATTCAGTACTGGCATCAATGAGGACAATGTGGTGAAAATATCCGAAGCAATATGAATGGGGTAGCTTCGCTCACCCAATTCAACGGTCAACGTATCCATAAAAACTCTCTATTCGCCAGCAACAATGACGCCGAGTTTAACAGAATTCTACGGTAACCGAGAAGAGTTAAGGCACAAGATAAGAGTAATCACAGGAGTAAACATAGTAGCAATCTGGTTTTGAGGGAATACAGACCGGATTAAGCGGTGTTAAAGCTCATCACTAACAAGAGCCAGAATCTTTGCAGCCACATCTTTCACGCCACCTTGTTCTGTTTCTACAACATAATCGGCTATTTCACGATATAACGGATCTCTAATTTCCATTAACGCCGTCAACACCGATCGTGGATCACCGGATTGCAACAAAGGCCTATTCTGATCTCTAGCGGTACGCGCCAACTGCTGGTCAACCGTGGCTTTCAAATAAACAACAACACCCGCCTCCATGGCCCGACGATTTTCCTCTCGCATTATAGCTCCACCACCCGTCGCCAATACAATATGCGTTCGCTGGGTGAGCTCCTCAATCATCGATCCCTCGCGCTTACGGAAACCTTCCTCGCCTTCAACATCAAAAATCCAGGGAATATCCGCTCCTGACCGGGCTTCAATTTCGTGATCAGAATCAACAAAGTCATAGGATAATAAACTGGAGATTTGACGGCCGATGGTGCTTTTTCCAGCTCCCATCGGCCCGATCAAAATTAAATTACGCTGTCGTGCCATTGATACTATTGGGCAGCCGTAACGTCATGAATGATTTTCGGGGTAATAAAAATCAACAATTCAGTTTTTTCCAGCTTACTAATATTTCTTCTGAAAAGCCTACCGATTACAGGCAGATCACCTAAGAAGGGGGTCTTTTGTACACTTTCAATTTCTTGACTCTGAAAAACTCCACCCAATACAACAGTTTGCCCATTATCAACAATCACTGATGTGGTAATTTCATTAGTGTCAATTATTGGAATACCTGAAACCTGATCGAGAGCACCAACGGTATCTTGGTTCACAATCAGCTCCATAATTACCCGGCCTTCTGGCGTAATCTGCGGCGTCACCTCTAGAGATAACACGGCCTCTTTAAATGCGGTAGTTGTTGCACCGCTAGCGGATGCCTCCTGATAAGGAATTTCTTTACCCGATGAAATTCGAGCGGTTTGTTGATCGGCAGTTAGCACCTTTGGCGTTGAAACAATCTCAGCTTTACCTTCGGACTCTAGCGCTGACAATTCCAAGTCAATCAAGCCTGTGGCGCTATCAAAAAACCCCAACGATATCCGTGAAGCAGCTGCATTCTCTAATCCCAAGTTTAACGCCAGATTATTTCCATTACCGATTGTAAAATCACCAAAGCCATCGGTATCCTTCGTTGTTATAGAGTTAACGTTCTGCTGAAGCCCAGCTCTTCCTCCGCCAATAATTGACATCTTATCAGTAAAAAAGACAGTACCTGACTGCCCCGCAATGGAACTAACAGACTCATCTGCACCGATAATTCCCCACTGGACCCCAAGCTCCTCTGCAGCATCAGTTTTTGCTATCACAATTCGCGCCTCGATCATTACTTGGCGCACAGGGACATCCAATTGCTCCAACATGAACCGAATTTCTGACAATTTCGCGGAAGTATCTTGCACAATCAGTGTATTTGTACGCTCGTCCACCGACACACTGCCACGCCCAGATAGAAATCCAGCCTCTTCCACCGTCAGCAGCGCTTGAATATCCGAGGCTTTTGCATAATTAATCACCAGATATTCGGTATTAATCGGCGCTAACTCTTCTACTTGTTTGTTGGCCTCTAGCTCTTGCTTTTCTCTTGCGGCAATCTCATCAGCAGGCGCAACCAGCATCACGTTACCTACTTTACGCTTACTTAGCCCTTTTGTTTTCAGAATAAGATCCAACGCCTGATCCCAGGGTACATTTTGTAAACGAAGAGTAATACGACCAGAAACCGTATCACTCGCAACCAGATTAAGCTCGGTAAAATCAGCAATCAACTGCAGTACAGAACGAACTTCAATATCTTGAAAATTCAAGGACAGTTTTTCACCGGTAAATTGGAATTTCTCTTTGCGTTTTCTCTCTACTTCTTCAGCAATTACCGGCTTTACGCTTATGGTAAACTGAGAGTCCGTTTGATAAGCCAGGTACTCGTAATCGCCTGTCGCCGTAATGGATATTTTGGCATTGCCGGATTCAGAGATTGCCTCAACGATTGACACTGGCGTAGCAAAATCAATAACATCCAACCGTCTACGCAACATGTCTGGCAAGGACACACCTACAAACTCGGCAACAATACTGCCAGCCTCTTCTCTAAGATCAATTGCCGCACTAGGATCAGACACAGTCAATATAATCATGCCCTCTCCTTGCTCACCGCGACGAAAGTCAAGCTCGGTAATGCTAGGTTTTGTGCTCTTAGCACTAAACCCGCCACTCACCATTGAGCTCGTTGCTACCGCAGAGGCAGATGATTTCGCCCGCACTGATTGACCAACTCGTACTCGCAAGGTATTTCCAACCACTTCGGTATTATAAGCAACTAACGAAGTCATATTAATGATAATACGAGTACGATCACCTGCCCCCATTACCGTTGCACTACGCACGTTACCGTTACCTAAACCGTGATGTTTTTCAGCGAGCGCGCTCTCAACGCCTTTTAGGTCCAAGGCTATCCGTGCAGGTGTCTCGATAGTATATCCAGTAGGGAGTGGCGGCACAGAATCAAAGGTAAACTTGATCTCTAGCGCGTCACCAGGCAATGCCGATGACTCCAATCCAATAAGTTTTGCTGCCCACGCCGACCCCGACATAGACATAGACAAAGTTATTGCTACCCATGCGATTAGCCGGAGGTTGAGGAACAAATTCTCTTCTTTTTTAAACAAACGTCTCATTTTACTTTTCTCCAGGCTTTTTATTATTCTGCAATCATAATGGTTCTTGGTCGTTCTACCCAACCATCTTGACCATCAGAAACAATTTCCATTACTACAACCTTCATTTCGCTAACTTCAAGCACCTCACCAAAGTTACGCCCCATGTGGTTCCCTTCTGCTACTCGATACAATCCGCCATCTGGCGTTTTAATTAACGCAAACAAGGAACCGCCTGGCCGCATTAGTGTACCAACCATAGGCAAAGCGTCAATGCTGAAATCTTCCAATATCTCCTTGGGGCGATCAAAATCTGGCGTCACACCCGCGCGTCCCTTCGGCGCAACAGAAACCTCTTCACTCACTGGCGGAGAAAACGGGCTTCTGCTCACAGCAGCGCCATAAGTAAAGGTCTTGTATGCCTTAAATTCTGGAGGTGGTTCGATATGCCCCTTAGGGCGCGCCTTAATCGCTTCCATACGAGCTCTTAAGTCACTGTATTGACTATCGTTACTACAAGCAACCACCAATCCAACCGACAGCAACAATATTAGTGTTTTTAACTTATCCATGGCTTACTCTTGCTCATTATACCGGTAGGTTCGTGCCGTAATAGTCATTTCTAAATTATTAGGACTATCGCCAGTTTTAATTACAAAATCATGTAATGTTACTATTCTGGGCAATGCAGAGACGCCACTGATAAAGGCCCCCAGAGAGTGATAACCTCCTTTTACCTTGATTTCTATCGGAAGCTCCACATAAAATTCACGCTCGCTCTCAGTACCCAAGTTGATGGAGTCAAACTCAAGGCCAGCAGACAAGCCGGTATGAGAAATATCTTCAAGCAATCCAGGAACCTCAGTGTCACTTGGCAATTGCCGTAACAACGCACCAAATGACGTTTCCATATCGAGCATCTGCTGCTTTAACCGATCGAGATTCGCTGCTTTATGTGCCTTGCTTTCATACGTGGTCATAAATTCAATTTCTTGCTTTTCTATCTTTTCTAACTGCTTCAATGAATCCGCAAGCGTGAAATAGTAGACAGCAAAGCCCGCCACACCAAAAGCAAACACCCAGGCAAGTATCTTTACAGGTAACGGCCAACCACCAATATTTTCAGGGTCTAGGTTATTTAAGGAATCAATAAATTCTTTTATATCCATATCTAACCCTCCTCATCCGTTGGCTCTACACCGTACTGTATAGTAAGCGAAAACTCACTCCAATCTTCCAACCCGTCCCCACTTGCATTTCTAACGCTAGATAGATTGGGATTACGAAACATTTCAGACTTATTGAGGTTTCGCATTAAATTAGACACTCGATTATTCGCCTCAGCATAACCCTCGATGGTTAACCCGCCCCCCGAAGCACTGATACCGTTGTAATACACGCCATCTGGGGCGGTACGGGCAAGATCTTCGAAAACATGAACAATCACCGGGCGATTTCCCTGTAAGTTCTGAATTACATTCATTCTCTCTACAAGGCTCTCACGCTTATTCTGCAGTTCTTTGATTTCTTTAATTTGATTTTCTAGTTTCTGGGTCTCGGCAGTTACAAACGCATTACGACCGCTTTGATGACGAATTTGAGATTGGACTGTCATATCCGCTAAATAGACACCACCTGCACCAATAATCGCCACGCCCGCCAAAATAACAAAGAACTGCCTCTTGAGCTCTTGTCGACGCTCTTCTCTCCAGGGTAATAAATTAATTCGAGTCATCAGTCAAAGCTCCTTAGCGCCAAACCGCATGCGATCATTAACGCTGGTGCATCATTGCTCAATATCGAAGCATTCACTTTAGGGGAGATCGCCATATCGACAAAAGGATTGGCAACTGACGCAGAGGTACCGACCTTATTTTGAACCAATTCAGCCAGGCCTGATATTGAAGCCGTTCCTCCTGCAATTAAAATATGATCAACATCATTGTACTGGCTGGAAGAAAAGAAAAACTGTAAAGACCGCGCCACTTGTTGTACCACAGCGTCTTTAAATGGATCTAACACTTCGGGCTCATAATCATCTGGCAATCCGCCTTGCTTCTTTGCCAAACCAGCCTCTTCAAAGGACAATCCATATCGACGCTGAATTTCTTCTGTCAGCTGCTTGCCACCAAATAACTGCTCTCGAGTATAGATGGTGCGCCCATCATGAAGCACACTAAGGGTTGTCATGGTTGAACCTATATCGATAATAGCGACTGTTTGATCCTCCCCTCCCTCAATTTGGTCAGCAACCAAGCCAAATGCACGTTCTATTGCATATGCCTCTACATCAACAACCTTGGGAGTTAAGCCGGCAATCTCCAACACATCGGAGCGCAATTCAACATTTTCGTTACGACATGCTGCCAGTAGAACTTCAACACGCTCAGGTGAACCCTCTACCTCACCCTGGACTTCAAAATCGATTGAGACCTCATCCAATGGGTATGGGATATACTGATCTGCCTCAACTTTTATTTGCGATTCCATCTCATCATCGGTGAGTCCGGCATCCATCTCAATAGTTTTTGTGATGACTGCTGAACCTGCGACAGCAACTGCCGCATTTTTCACGTTGCTTTTAGAGCGGACTACTACTTTTGATATCGCCTCACCAACACCTTCAATGTCAGTGATGTTTTTCTCAACCACCGCATTTGCAGGTAGAGGCTCTACAAAATAAGCCTCCACTTTATATCGGTTGCCCGAATGGCTAAGCTCAAGCAGCTTTACCGAAGTAGAGCTAATATCAATGCCTAGTTTTGTTGTTGACGCTTGTTTTCCAAGGAAGGGGAGCACTATGAGCTTCCTGTAATTTTATTGGGCATCACTAAAATCACGAAATTTTAGTCTAGCCACGATTATTAATTAGCAAATTTACACTCATTTTGTTCCGTTGCATTAACAACTTAACCAAAACTCATGCCTAAATACATTAAATACTACAATATTGGTTCACGCAATTAGATAACACCGTTATTATCGTCGCATGAATCACAGTTAATGACTTTTTTTCGCTTTTAGCCATGTAGCAACGCCAACTATGCCAAAAACACACCCAATATTGCGATTTTTTCTTTGGACAACTCTGCTTGCAACAAGTGGGGCTTTTATGATTTTCATCGGCGCCTTACTATACCTTAGTCCGAAATTACCAGCTGTGGAGAAAATACTCGAAATTCCTTTGCAGACCCCTCTTCGAATATTTTCTAAAGAAGGTAAATTAATCGCTGAGTTTGGCGAAAAGAAAAGGAGCCCAATCACATTTAACCAAATCCCAAACGGCTTTATCCATGCAATTCTTGCCGCCGAGGACGCCCGTTTCTATTCTCACCCCGGCGTCGACGTCAAAGGCTTGATTCGAGCAGCCCTAGAACTTGTCACCACAGGATCAATAAAAACTGGCGGCAGCACCATCACCATGCAAGTTGCCAAAAACTATTTCCTAACTCGCGAAAGGACTTTTTCCAGAAAATTCAACGAAATACTACTCGCCTTGCAAATTGAGCGTGAATTAGACAAAAACAAAATCCTAGAACTTTACGTCAACAAAATATACCTTGGGCACCGTTCTTACGGCATCGCTGCGGCAAGCCAAGTATATTATGGCAAACCCATCGATGAATTAAACATCGCCCAACTTGCTATGATTGCCGGGTTACCCAAAGCCCCTTCCACCTTTAACCCGGTAACCAACCCCAGCAGAGCATTAACAAGACGCAACTGGATACTAAGACGCATGCTAACGCTCGGTTACCTCACCGAACAGGCATCCCTTGACGCTCGGCAACTGCCAGTCACTGCAAAACTGCACAGCGTAAAGTCTGAAACCAGCGCTCCTTATGTGGCAGAAATGGTACGCAAAGAAATGCTTACGCGTCATGGCAGCACCGCATACACCAATGGCTTCCGCGTATTTACCACCATCAACAGCCATTATCAAACAACCGCCAACAGCGCCGTACATAACGGCCTACTTGCCTACGACATGCGCCACGGTTATAGAGGCCCGGAATCATCAATAGCTCTGACTGAAGAATCGACACAGCCAACCGCAGAACAAGCTCTTATCGCATTACGAGGACTACATACCGTAGGCCCGCTTCTACCTGCAGCGGTGATGCAGGTAGCCGGGACAACCGCCACTATTGTGCTGAAAAATGCCGAAACAGGTCAACTCAACTGGGAGGCAAGCAAATGGGCCACACCCTTTATCGACGTCAATAAAAAAGGACCCAAACCCACATCATTTGAAGACATCCTCAAACCCGGTGACATCATACGTGTATTGCCTCACACCCCAACGGGAGAATCACCCCCTATTAATGTAGCCGCGACGGCAGACAGCGATACGCAAATCGACACTAACACCAGCCTGGTAGCTGACACCTTCTCTCAGTGGCAACTTTCACAAGTGCCTAACGCTCAGTCTGCGCTAGTATCGCTAGACCCAAATAACGGCGCAATCTTGGCCCTTGTGGGCGGTTTTGACTTCCAAACCAGTAAATTTAATCGCGTCATACAATCCGGCCGACAAGCTGGCTCAAATTTCAAGCCCTTTATCTATTCCGCCGCCCTAAGCAATGGCATGACAGCCGCCACCGTAATAAACGATTCCCCTTTGGTGTTCAAAGACAAAAAATTGGAAAGCACCTGGCGACCAGAAAATTCCGGCGGTAGATTTGGTGGGTTTACTCGCCTAAGAGAAGCCTTATTCCGATCCAAGAACCTCGTATCTATCCGAGTATTACAGCGAACAGGCATTCGCAGAACCATCAATTATGCTGAAAAATTTGGCTTCGATAAAAGCAAACTACCTAACAATTTATCTCTAGCGCTAGGTGTTGCAGAACTCACACCGTTAGAATTGGCAAGCGGATATACCACTCTAGCCAATGGTGGCTATCACGTAGAGCCTTGGTTTATTAGCAGAATAGAAAGCCATGACGGCGAAACACTCTTTAACGAAAACCCCATAACAACCTGCGACAACTGCCCAGAGTCTGACCCGGACTTCGAAGCAGAAACTGATATAGATAACACGACTATGGACGAAGTTAACGCTGGAACAGCATCTGTAGACACAGCAACATTAAGTCCAGACAACACCGAGCAGCAAGAAGAATTTGCTTACCTCGAACAGGTAACCGCAAGCGACCAACTCACCCCAACACTACCCGAGCCTCGCATTGCAAAACGGGCGGTCGAACCTCGTATTATTTATATTATCAACAGCATGTTAAAAGATGTTATCAAACGAGGCACAGGACGCCGAGCGCTAAGCCTAAAACGCAGAGACATCGGCGGCAAAACAGGCACCACCAATGACCAAAAAGACGCATGGTTCTCAGGCTTCAACCCTGACCTAGTCACTACCGTTTGGGTCGGTTTTGATTCACCAAAAACCCTCGGCAAAAGAGAATATGGCGGCACCGCCGCCCTTCCAATATGGATAGAGTATATGGGTGAAGCCCTAAAAGACTTCCCGATAAATGATCAAGCGCAACCAGAAGGTATTGTCACCGTCAAGATTGACCCTGAAACAGGTAAACGAGCAACCGCATCACAATCCAAAACCATCTTTGAAATTTTTCGTTCAGAGCTTGCTCCCGGCATAGAAGCAACCGCGAAGAGCACCCCATCGTCATCAGAGGGTGACGTAACACCCGGCGAGCTGTTTTAACCCATACCTTTAACCCAGTTGATAGACATAAAAAAGCCCGGGTCTGCCGGGCTTTTTTATGTCTATCAACTTATTACGCAACAACTTATTAACGCAACAACTCAATCTAATATTTAATATCATCAATTGAGTTCAACGGGTAATGCTCAGGATAGGGAAGTCGAGCCACACCACTATCAACCGCAGCCCGAGCAACGGCCGCCGACACCACCCCTAATAACCGCGGATCAAGTGGCTTAGGGATAATATATTCTTTGCCATACTCGATGCTCTCACCCCAGCTTTGTTGGATTTCTTCCGGCACAGGTTCTTTAGCTAACTCACGTATGGCATGAACCGCAGCTATTTTCATTTCTTCATTAATACACGTCGCCCGCACATCCAAAGCACCACGGAAGATAAAAGGAAAACCCAATACATTATTCACCTGATTGGGGTAATCGCTTCTACCCGTCGCCACAATGACGTCATCACGGGTAGCATGGGCGGTTTCTGGCACTATTTCAGGGTCCGGGTTCGCCAAGGCGAACACCACAGGCTTAGCAGCCATCAGATTTAAAAATTCAGGCTTCAATAAATTAGCACTCGACACACCAATAAACACATCAGCACCATCCAATGCATCTTCTAACGTACGCTTATCGGTTTCATGGGCAAACGCCGCCTTGTATTGATTAAGATCATCCCGCTCAGAATGAATAACACCGTTACGATCAAGTACATAAAAATTTTCTTTCTTGGCGCCCATCTCCATCAACAGCTTCAGCGCGGCAACACCGGCCGCCCCAGCACCCACACAAACAATCTTGGCGTCCGCTAGGGATTTCTGTTGAATCTCCATCGCATTCATTAAACCGGCGGCAATAATAATTGCGGTACCATGCTGATCATCGTGAAATACCGGACAATCACACTGTTCAATTAATACCCGCTCAATTTCAAAACACTCTGGCGCTTTAATATCTTCCAAATTAATGCCGCCAAAGGTGGGGGAAATCCGCGTCACGGTATCGATAAATGCCTGCGTACTCTCCGCATCAACCTCAATATCAAACACATCTACACCGGCAAAACGCTTAAACAACACACCTTTGCCTTCCATCACTGGCTTACTGGCAAGACTACCCAAATCGCCCAAGCCTAAAATGGCAGTACCATCACTGATCACCGCAACAAGATTGCCCTTATTGGTATAGCGATAAGCATTGTCTGGATCTTTCGCAATTTCGCGCACAGGTTCGGCCACACCAGGACTATAAGCTAACGCCAAGTCATGGGGAGTTTCCGTAGGCTTAGTAAGCTCAACACTTACCTTTCCTGGACGAGGAAACTCATGGTAATCCAACGCTTCTTGCTTAAAATCTGACATAAATAGACGATCTCTTGATTGGGTGTTCACTACAACTCATCAGTGCAACAGTTCACAACAACAAATAACTGTCTCAATTGATAACATTAGTTCCTATTTAGCAACCACACACTATGTTGCTAACATTATCCAAATACGCTTTCTATAATTAAGGCGACGTAGCATAACAAAAAGCCTGCGACAGCTCTAGCAGCCGAATCATTTAATTGGCAGCAAAAAACGCCATTGGTAATGGTGCCTGACATTAAGCTGCCAACGGTTACGCTCGCCGCGCTTGATCTTACCCATCATCTTGGCTCCCCAACGCTTTCGGTCCATTAGCCAACCTTGAACTTCTATTGTTGGCAGCATAACCAATTTTTTCTTTTCATGGGCATCAAGAATACGCTTTAACACCGCACCCTGATGATAATCGCTATCCGACCGACCCAATTTCAAGGTCACCTGACCCTGTAAATCAATCCAAATGGTCTTTTGTGAGATGAAAAGTTTTTCTATTTTACCCTGTAGCCGCTGATAGCCACCGAGCAAATCCCGTTGAGAAGCCGAGTTGGCGTCAAAATAAGCATTATTCCACACCCCCTTTCCACCCGCCATCGCGACTTGTTGAGCCGAATAATAACAATCCGCCGCCCAAAGGTTAGGCGGGATTGACACATGAAAGCCCAAGCCATCCTCCAATAACCGCTGGGATACATTGACCCCCTGGGCAGAAAACAGGTGACCTAATGTCCTACCGTAATGGTCTTTAAGGTCGCCCCCCGTCTTTAAATACGCAGAGGTACCCTTACCCTTTAATGAAGCTGCCGCCTTATTATTCGACAATATTTGCACCAGACGCTGCTTGGCCTGTTGCGCCAACGGTTCCACCGGACGGTTATGATGGCCTAGTTCCGGCGTATTAACACCCACAATTCGAATCTTGCGCCCATCCTTGAGCAACACCGTATCGCCATCAAACACCTGCACCACAGCAACCCGCTCAAAGCCAGACGGCGCGGCCACCGCAGAGGCCGGGTCAAAGGTTATATCACAAGCAGTCGAGGTTAAAAACTCACCGCCAGAGGCGAGAGCTGGCGCGGCACCAACATTGGAGACACCACAACAAAAAAGTGTACCGCCAAATAACAACAGGCATAAAAAAAGGCCCCAATAGGGGCCTTTTTTTACAACGATCAAATGCAAGACGGGACTACTTTGAACCACCAATTGCACCAAAACGCTTCTTAAACTTATCGATGCGTCCACCAGTATCAACCACTTTCTGTGTTCCTGTATAGAAAGGATGACATGCTGAACAGATATCAAGATGGATATCTTTACATAACGTGGATTGAGTTTTAACAACGTTACCACAGCTGCAGGTAGCAGCAATTTCACTATAATTTGGATGTATATCTTGCTTCATGAGGTCTCACCTATTTTTCGTCAGCACCGCCACCCGATCTATTGCCTGGCACCGTACCGATACAATCACTATTGAATTCGTGTATGTCTAGAATCTTGCGCGCATGATAGATATTTTAGCAATACCTCATCCACAGCAAGGGCGCAGAATAGTACCAGAACCAGCAGGAATCACAAGCACCCCGCGACATTCATTTTATTCTACTCTAACTAGATCTGACGGAAAATGTATTGGATCTGACCCAAACCTCTCAACCCAACGCTTCATCCAACGCTTAACTCTGCGGACAAGCTTTATGTCCACAAAACAATCTGAGTGTCGGTTTTTTTTACAGTTCGAAAATCTCAATGAATAAAATACCTCACCTTGATTCGCGTTGAATACAACAGATCGATCAAACGACACCCACAACCCATGAAAATATAAATTGAAATCAAACAGTTGGCGACACACAAGACATAACCCGAATCACTGGCAACCAATTAACGGCTCCGCCATCAAGATGCGGCACGAATCCTGCATGCCATCCAGCCTTATTTCAATTTAACCTAATAGGGACGTTTTTAATGTCAAAATTTTTACAAAATGCATTAGTCGCCGGCGCACTAATGACAGGAACCATATCGGTGCAAGCCGCAATAATAACCGGTGATCTAAGTTACGATACAGCCACCAATGTTATTACTGGAAACGGCAAATCATACCTAGGATGGGACGAATTGGCCCACCTAACTTACAATGAAACTTTAGCCTACACAGCGGACAACTCCAGCTTCCAAGGTGGCAAGTATGCCGGTTACCACATTGCATCAGAAACAGAAGCCCTCGAATTTTACGGCCTCGCAATCACAGATGGTCAAACCGGAATAACGGGGCAAAGCTTCGGAGATAACTACAATATTCTAGGGGTCAACCCAAACATATCTGATTATGATAGTTATGCCTGGTTTATATCCAGCACAACTGGTCAGGCTGGATCTATACACGCCTACCTAGCTGGCATCGAAATAATCAACCCCGATATACCCGTCCTAGAAACTGATTTTTATAGCCACATTACCGCTGAGGGCCTCGGCATTTCATGGTTATTGGTTTCAGATGGCATCTCTATACCAGAACCTACTACCCTGTCACTATTTGGTTTAGGTCTGCTGGGATTAGGTTTTGCTCGCAAACAAAAACGCAAGTAACCTCTAGAGCTAACCTACTTCAGAATAGCCAGCATCTAGCATTGTTACCCATTCCAAAAGCCACCTCTTACGAAGTGGCTTTTGTCGTTTAAGACCTACAACCTCGAACCTCCACGCGGCCAACCGTGGCATTTAAAAATCCTCAAATTTAAGCCAAGCTATGTATACTTAGCTCCATCACTATCAAAAAACCAATTAAACCCTAACCATACAGAAGACCTCTGATCACTACGCAACCAGCCACCTTTCTACGCATAGCGGTACCCAGCCCACTACGCCAATGTTTCGATTACCTTCCGCAAAGAGGCAATACATCACTTGCATATCTGCCGGGAATGCGGGTTTTGATACCGTTTGGAAAACGCCGCGTGGTTGCTGTCATCATTGATGTGCTCTCTCATACTGAGGTCGATGCCAACAAACTCAAATCAATCATTCGCGTACTCGACGATGAACCTGCACTACCCAACAGCATCCTTTCACTTTGCAAATGGGCCATTCAGTATTACCACCACGCCCCAGGCGAGGTACTGCAAAACGCCCTGCCCCTTGCCCTAAGAAATGAAGACAATTCAACTAAAGAGATTATCACCGCCTGGAAAGCCTCAGCCAAAGGCCAATTAATTGATATCACAACGCTAGCCAGAGCAAAAAAACAAGTTGACGCATTAACCATTTTGCGAGAACACCCCCAAGGTCTCACGCAACCCCTGCTAAAAGGCTTGAATGTTAATTCCTCGATTCTAAAAGCACTAAAAGAAAAAGGGCTCGCAGAAATACAACAACAAGAAGCCCAATATCAGCCCTGGACAACGGAAAATCTACTTAAAGAAACCCCGCTTAGCCTTAATCAACAACAACAATTAGCGGTAGATGCCGTTCTCCATAGCGACACCCGAGAATTTGCCGCCTACCTTCTCGACGGCATCACCGGTAGCGGAAAAACAGAAGTCTACCTTCAAATACTTGAACAAGTATTACGTGATGGCAAACAGGCCCTCATCTTAGTACCTGAAATTGGCTTAACCCCTCAAACCTTAAAACGCTTTAACCAGCGCTTTAATGTTCCCATTTTTGCGCTGCACTCAAACCTGACCGCTAACCAACGCCTCGCGGTTTGGCGTCAAGCAAAGGCAGGCAGTGCGGCCATCATTATTGGGACTCGCTCTGCACTGTTCACCCCGATGAAACAACCCGGGGTTATCATCATCGATGAAGAACATGACCTTTCTTACAAGCAGCAAGACGGCTTTCGCTATTCCGCCCGAGATATGGCGGTTGTAAGAGCCAAGCTAGACAATATTCCCATTGTACTCGGTACCGCCACACCCTCATTCGAAAGCCTATTTAACGTACAACAAGGCCGCTACCAACAACTTGCGCTAACCCAGCGAGCCGGGGATGCCAAATTACCTTCATTTCACCTAGCAGACCTGCGCAATGCAGAATTAACTAACGGGCTCAGCAAACCATTGATCAGCGCCATGAGACATGAGCTGAGCCAGGGTAATCAAGTACTGTTTTTCCTCAATAGGCGAGGCTACTCCCCAGTATTGATGTGTCATGATTGTGGCTGGAATGCAAACTGTACCATGTGTGATGCCCGCATGACTTACCACCGCCAACCGACACATTTACATTGTCATCACTGTGACTTTCAAACACGCATACCAAGACACTGCCCAGACTGCAACAGCACAGACCTTAGAGCCATAGGACAGGGAACAGAAAGGGTTGATGAAAGTTTATCTGAGCTATTCCCTAAAACTACCATCATTCGCATTGACCGTGACACTACACGACGCAAAGATGCGTTAGAAAACCACCTAAAACAAATTCATACTGGCGAACCTTGCATCCTGATCGGCACCCAGATGTTGGCAAAAGGCCATCACTTCCCTAATGTCACACTGGTGGTTATCTCTGATATAGACAGCGGCCTATTTGCCTCTGATTTTCGAGCAACCGAACACACTGCCCAGCTTATTCTGCAAGTTGCAGGTCGCGCAGGAAGAGCGGAAAAACCTGGCAAGGTCATATTACAAAGCCATAATCCCGAACACATTGTCTTGCAATCCCTTCTACACCAAAATTACAAGGAATTTACCCAGGTAGCGCTATCAGAAAGAAAGCTAACGGGGCTGCCGCCCTTTGGTTACATAGCCATTTTTCGAGCAGAAGCAGCCGATGCCAATACCGCAATGCAATTTATGGAGCTATTGGTAACACATTTTTCTTTAATAGCTCCCCCTGGCGTTGAGGCATGGGGGCCCGTACCCGCATTAATGACACGAAAGGCTGGGCGCTTTCGCTATCAAGTCCTGCTTCGTGGTAACAACCGCACCGCCCTGCATCAAGCCATTTCAACCTTGATACCACAAATTAGCAATCTACCAGAAAGCAGAAAGGTACGCTGGCATGTAGACGTTGACCCCGTTCAAATCGACTAGAAATTTACACCCCTACCTAATGCAATTTTGCATGATTGCCACTTATCGCCTCTCCTTACCGCTTATCCAAAAAAGCGCACGCTTATAACCAAACCGCTGTAAATTGGTGCGACATATTCGATCTCAGAGCTTAATCATGAATAATAACAACAACCTTGGCTTCTCACTAACGGAGCTCCTAATCGTGCTAGCCATTGTCGCCATTGTGGCGACTATAGGCATCCCTTCTTTCAATGAAAGAATAAGGAGCAACAACATTGGCACCGTTAAGGATACGTTAGTCACCGCGTTAAGTTTTGCCCGCACCGAGGCAATAATCCGTGGCAACGATGTATCTTTAGGTCAACAAACTTCTAGCACCTCCAATTGGACAAATATCGCCGCTTATATTGACAATAATAATAGTAATGATTTTGATAGTAATGACACATTGATTGGAAGTTGGCCCACCGCATTTAACCCCGACACCCTTAAAATAGATTCCACCGGTACAAATTTTGAGTTTAAAGCATCTGGCGAAGCTAACGCCGATGAATTAACTATTTGTTATAAAAATACGGCTGGAGAAGGTCAAAAGGTCACCGTATTAGCATCCGGACTGATAGCTACCGAGGAGGTGGTCTGTGTCATATAGCCATAATCAAAAAGGGTTTTCTTTGGTCGAGATTTTGGTCACCATGATCATCTTGGCCATAGGGTTATTAGGTTTAGCCACATTGCAAACCATCAGCCTTAAGAACGTTAACAATAGCCAATTTCATAGCGTAGCGACAATTTACGCCTATGACATGGCAGAAAGAATGCGTTCAAACAGACTCGGTGTCGGGCAAGGTAGTTATAACGGCATTACTGGCGCAGAAACCGATCCTAACTGCACCGGCTGTAACCCATCGGATATGGCACAACTTGACGCCTTCCAATGGAACGACCTGATTAAACAGAATCCGAATAAAGGCGGTTTACCTGAGGGGGTTGGCACGGTCACAAAGAATGGCAACCTTTATCAGATAAAAATAGCCTGGAAAGAACAAGGACGCGACAGCACTGGCGGCACCGTTGCCACCACCGACTTTACCCTTAGCGTGCAGATATAACGATGAAAATATTCTCTAGCAGCAGCTCTGTAAAGACCTACCAGCCACGGCAAGCAGGCCTATCATTGTTAGAATTAATGATAGCGCTTGCACTGAGTTCATTTTTACTGCTCGGTGTATTCCAGATTTTTAATGCCAATATCACCAGCTCTAATTTACAGAGAGCCTATAGTCGCGTGCAGGAAAATGGTCGTATAGCCACAGAGTTAATCGCCAGAGACATTCGCATGACCGGTTACTGGGGTTGCAAATCAGCAGCCATAACGAAAGCAATTACCGACGCAAAATCACCCGCAGAGGCCGAGCTAGAAGCAGGAAAATTCATCGCCATCCAACTAGACACCAATGACGGCGACTTTAGCAAAGAGATCATCCCCACCGGAACTGGCAGCATTACCGGCACGGACAACACCACCAACTTAAAGTTTGATTCAATAGACGTCATAGCCGGTAGCGATATATTAACGCTAAAGGGTTTTATCGGCATTCCAGGTGTTAAAATTGACTCAGCCATGGTGACCAAGGCTGACCCTATTCAAATCCAGGGAAACGCAGACATCCCCCAAGGCATGCTGATGTTAATCGCCGATTGCGCTGGTTCTGACGTATTCACAAATACCGAAAGCGATACCAACGGCACCAAATTTATTCGCCATGTAAAAACCAGTCTCGCTGGCAACAAGATGATAGACAACAAGGAAGACACGCTTTCTCACGTATATGATAGTAGCGCGCTGTTAATGGTGGCATTTATCAAAACCTATTTCGCAGGGACAAATAGTGCCGGTGACAGCTCTCTCTATGTACGCAGTGATGGTATCAATACCGAGTTAGTCAGAGGCATAACCGACCTGCAGTTTATCTACGGTAAAGATACCAACGGCGATATTGCGGTAGATACCTTTGAGGTTGCCAACACCAGCACCATGGAACAGGTTCGCTCCATTCGGGTAAGCATAGAAGCACAAAGTGACAGCAACATTTCCAACGGCGCCCCCCTCACCAGAACCTACACTGCCACAGCCAATGTTCGCAATAAAACAATTTAACGGGAATGATAACCATGCATAAAAAACCATCCGGCGCAGCGCTCGCAGTTAGTTTAGTGCTGCTACTTATCCTCACCATTGTTGTTATCTCGGGCGGGCAAAATATCGTTCTGCAAAAGAAAATGTCATCTGCCGTTCGTGACCTGCATATCTCACTAGAGATGGCCGAGTCTGGAATACGCGATGCAGGAGCGCAGCTAGACCTGCTAACAACCATGACAGACTTTGATCAAACCACTGGTTTCTATAAAATCGGGGATATGCCAGCAGATTATTTTTCAGAGGCTACCTGGACGGCAGGTAGCATCACCGGCGCCACCAAAATTAAATACACCACCGGAACTACAGACACCGCCGCGCAATACATGATTGAAGACGCCGGCATATATAAAGAAGAAGACGCAGACTCAGGCAGCCTTATGTTGGATGACTATGATGGAGCCAACCCCATCCCTAGCAATGTGAATGCCTTTAAAATTGTATCGCGCTCCACTGGCCGCAATGGCAGGTCTGAACGCATTCTTATTTCATACTACGGCAAAGAATTTTAAGCTACGCGCAACCGAAAGAAACGGAATCATATAGTGATGGAAAAAATAATAAACGTGCAGATTTTTTGTTTTCTGGTGGGACTGGGATTATCCCTAGCATCGTCAGTAAATGCAGCCGACCTGAAACTGGCAAATACACCTATGGTGATATCCGGAGCTGCGCCAGCGAACGTAATGATGTTATATGACACATCAGGATCGATGAATCATATTGTTCCCGAAGTGGCTGATGATATGAACAATCCTTATGGTGCATGTACCCTATATAATGACGCTAACAGCAACGACGAAATCCGCATGGGAGTGGACGGAAGCGGGGCTGCCTATTTTTCAATTGGCGGCAATTGGTCTGCTTGGAGCACTACTTTGTGCTTTGTCAAAGACAGGACCTACAATAACGTATCCTTAAGAAACATACCCACACCCATGGGAGTAACGTCATACATGGGCAACTATCTAAATTGGTATTTCTCCAACACCGCTCATGATGGCGCTGCAAATTTTGGTAGAAATGCCGATAGAAAACCAGGCACCCACGACCGAATGGAAGTGGCAAAAGAAGCCGCAAAAAACATGATTGCAGCAAACGGCGGTTTGGCGGGGACCAATGTTGGCCTGACTCGCTTTACCTCGAAGTCCTGCGGTCGACGCTGTGAATATTATAAAGCCAAGGTAGTTAGCGGCCTGGTAGACATCGATGATGCGAGTAACCGCCAAACGCTTGATGCTGCGATCGACAGTCTAAGTGCATATGGTAGCACCCCCTTAGCGACAGCATTAGCGCAAGTCGGCCGATATTTTGTTGAAGGCAACAACGAGACTTTCTCAGTTCCAAGTCATTCATGGCAAAATAACATTCTAATTACTACTATGATTGACATGGATGCTAATAGCCTCTTCAATAAACAGCCAGAGTATAGTGCCGGCACCAGGCCCACTAACAACGTTATAGAACATAGCTGCCAAAAAAACTTTATCATCGCGCTAACCGACGGTGAACCGACTTCGGATGCTGATTATTCTGACATCCTGGCAAAATGGCAAGACGGGACCGTTGATCAGAGCAGCACAGAGCCCGGAGACTTAGACGATGTCGCCGCCGCACTATTTGATCTCGACTTACGCAAAGACCCGAATGATGATAATAAAAATAATGTTGTCACTCATATTGTCGGTTTCGCCAAAGATTTCCCGCTGCTAAAGCGCGCGGGTGAAGAGTATGGTGGCGGTTCCTATACTACCGCAGACGACCCCATCTCTTTAGCGACTGCCTTCGACGACATCGCACAAAGTATCAACAACACCTCCGGTAGTGTTGCAGCGGTGACATTTAACTCCAACCGATTAAACGCCGACAGTGTTCTATTTCAGGCCCAATTTCACTCAGCGGGTTGGAGTGGTAGCTTGGAAGCCTTCGC